>CAYGZV010000144.1:0-1448 GCA_964354425.1 uncultured Rhodoplanes sp.
AGCATTCGCGCGCGAAAAGCGCGCGTTCTGGAAATCTCCGCAAGCGCGCGCATCATTCAGTCACCACACGTTTTTGTTAGTGTCGAGTCGATGTCATCCAAAGAAATGATGGTATGGCGAGACGCCGACCCCCTCAATGCGCGTTCATGCGTCCCCCGCGCGATTGGCCCGCCTTGTGGCTTTCGGGGCACGTCGCCATTGCGGCGTGCGCAAGCGTCGAGATCGTCACCCAATCATTCGCGGGATCGAGGAGCCGCCGAGTTGCCGGGCGGCGTGCTTTTCCTGCGCGCGGCCATGGCGATGTTTGAAGCTCAGCGCGACAATCCTCACACGAGCTCGTACGCCGTGCGGCCGGCGACGATGGTGCGGAGCACGCGGCCCTGCAGGCGCGCTTCGTCGAAGGGCGAGTTCTTGCACTTCGATTTCAGTTCCTCGCGGTTGAGCACCCAGGGCACGTCGAGATCGACCACGATCACGTCGGCCGGGCTGCCCGGCCGCAGGTTGCCGCCCGGCAGGCCGAGGATTTCCGCCGGCCGGCTCGACATCGCCTTGAGCAGGGCCATCAGCTTGACGTCGCCGCTATGGACCAGGCGCAGCGCGGCCGTCAGCATGGTCTCGATGCCGATCGCGCCCGGTTCGGCCTCGGCGAAGGGCAGGCGCTTGGTCTCCACGTCCTGCGGATTGTGGTCGGACATCACGACGTCGATCAGGCCGGAGGCGAGCGCGGCGACCAACGCCATGCGGTCGGCCTCCGAGCGCAGCGGCGGCGACACCTTGCAGAAGGTGCGATAGGCGCCGACGTCCATTTCGTTGAGCGCGAGATGGTTGATCGAGGCGGCGGCGGTGATGTCGAGCCCCGACTCCTTGCCGCGCAGGAGCACGTCGAGCGATTCCGCGCAGGTGATCGAGGCGGCGTGATAGCGCGCCTGCGACAGCGCGACGAGCCGCAGGTCGCGCTCGAGCATGATCGTTTCCGCCGCCTTCGGCACGCCGATAAGGCCGAGCCGCGCGGCGAACTCGCCCTCGTTCATCACGCCCTCGCCGACGAGGTCGGGGTCCTCGGTGTGGTGGGCGACCAGCGCATCGAAATCGCGCGCATAGGTGAGCGCGCGGCGCATCACCCGCGCATTGGTGACGCTCTTTGCGCCGTCGGTGAAGGCGACCGCGCCGGCGGCCTTGAGCAGGCCGATCTCGCTCATCTCCTCGCCCTGCAAGCCTTTGGTCAGCGCCGCCATCGGATGTACGCGAACGATCGCGGTGTCGCGGGCGCGGCGCTGCACGAAGTCGACCATCGCCGGATCGTCGATTGGCGGGTCCGTGTCGGGCTGGCAGATGATGGTGGTGACGCCGCCGGCCGCCGCGGCATCGCTTGCGGAGGCGAGCGTCTCGCGGTGCTCGGCCCCCGGCTCGCCGATGAAGGCGCGCAGGTCGATCAGTCCCGGCGCGAC
>CAYGZV010000144.1:1548-4294 GCA_964354425.1 uncultured Rhodoplanes sp.
GCTCACGCATTCGGCAGTTTGCGCGACAGCGCCTCGAGCACGGCCATGCGCACCGCCACGCCCATCTCCACCTGCTCGCGGATGAGCGAGCGGGCGCCGTCGGCGACCGTCGAATTGATCTCGACGCCGCGGTTCATCGGGCCGGGATGCATCACGAGCGCGTCGGGCTTGGCGTAGCCGAGCTTCTTCTCGTCGAGGCCGAAATAGGCGAAATATTCCTGCGAGGACGGCACGAACGACCCGTTCATGCGCTCGCGCTGCAGGCGCAGCATCATCACGATATCGGCGTCGCGCAGGCCTTCGCGCATGTCGCGATAGACCTCGACGCCGAGCCGCTCGATCCCCGGCGGCAACAGCGTCGACGGGGCGATCACCCGCACCCGCGCGTCCAGCGCGTTCAACAGGATGATGTTCGAGCGCGCCACCCGCGAATGGGCGACATCGCCGCAGATCGCGATGGTGAGCCGCTCAATCCGTCCTTTGTTGCGGCGGATCGTGAGCGCATCGAGCAGCGCCTGGGTGGGGTGCTCATGCGCGCCGTCGCCGGCATTGATGACGCAGCAGTCCACCTTGCGCGAGAGCAGCGCGACGGCGCCGGAGGCGTGATGGCGCACCACGAGAATGTCGGGCCGCATCGCGTTGAGGGTGATCGCGGTGTCGACCAGCGTCTCCCCTTTGCGCATCGAGGAGGAGCCGACCGACATGTTCATGACGTCCGCCCCGAGCCGCTTGCCGGCGAGCTCGAAGGAGGACTGCGTGCGGGTCGAGACCTCGAAGAACAGGTTGATCTGGGTGCGGCCGCGCAGCGAGGAGCGCTTCTTCTCGATCTGGCGATTGAGCTGGACGAATTCTTCGGCGAGATCGAGGAGACCGACGATCTCCTCGCGCGAAAGCCCGTCGATCCCCAACAAGTGCCGCTGGTGAAGAACGAACGAGGGTTTGGGCGCGACATTCATTAAAGCGCGACGTATATGCGCTCCGGAGAGCGCCGGCAAGCGGGCGCGCCCATCTTCGTCAACTTGTCCCCAAACGGGGCGCAATCCTGTCGGCCGGGCGGCGGTCGATGTGCTGACGCACGGTCAGGCGTTCGACGCCGTTCGCGGACGCAGGCGATGGCCTCGCGCCCTGCCCAATCCGGAGGGCTCGGAAACCGCGTCGAGACGCGGCAAAAACGGCTGCGTCAAGCCCCGGGGAGGCCTGGCGCGCGATCGTCGCTGCATTCGTGCTAGGGTCGGCGCTTTCGAAAGGCCCGCAAGCGAGACGGGCCGGCGGTCGCCGCCCACGAGAAGGAATCCATGATGGCTGTGCAGGAGGGGTTCAACCAATCGCCCCCTTATCTCGATGTCGATCTCTACGCGAGCGATGAGCCGCTCAAGGAAGCGGTCGCGGCCAATGGGGCTGCGGACGAAGCCCTGATGCTCGCCGCGTTCGGGCGGCGCTGGGGCTCCGCCGACATGCTCGAACAGGCGCGGCTCGCCAACGAGAACCTGCCCAAGCTGCACGCGTTCGACGCCAAGGGGTTCCGCCGCGACGTGGTCGAGTATCATCCCTCCTACCATCATTTCATGAAGGAGAGCATCGGGGCGAACCTGCACGCCGCGACCTGGACGGCGGAGGGCGCCCGCGAGGACGCCCCTGCCGAGGTGGCGCGCGCGGCCCGCTGCTACATGGTGGCGCAGGTCGAGAACGGGCACCTGAACCCGGTCACGATGACGCGGGCCGCGGTCGCCGCGCTCGCGCGCGAGCCTGCCGTCGCGGCCGAGTTGATCAAGAAGGTCGTGACGCGGCACTACGACCCGAGCTTCCGGCCATGGGAGGAGAAGTTCGGGCTGACGCTCGGCATCGCCATGACCGAGCGGCAGGGCGGCACCGATGTGCGGGCGAACGTCACCCGCGCGGAGGCGACGGAGGACGGCTACGCGATCACCGGACACAAGTGGTTCGTCTCGGCGCCGATGAGCGACGCCTTCCTCGCGCTCGCGCAGGCCAAGGACGGGCCCACGGCCTTTCTCGTCCCGCGCTTCCGGCCGGACGGGACGGTGAACGCGCTGCAGTTTCAGCGCCTCAAGGACAAGCTCGGCAATCGCTCGAATGCGTCGATGGAGGTGGAGTTCGACAGCGCCTTCGCTCGGCGGATCGGCGGGGAGGGCGACGGGATCGCCACCCTCATGGCCAGCATCCAGCTCACCCGCGCCGATTGCGCGGTGGGCTCCGCGGGGCTGATGCGCGGGGCGCTGGCGCAGGCGCTCCACCACGCCCGCCACCGCAGCGTGTTCAACAAGCGCCTGTCCGACCAGCCGCTGATGCGGGCGGTGCTGGCCGACCTTGCGCTTGAAGTGGAGGCGGCGCTCGCGCTCGTCATGCGGCTTTGCCGCTCGCTCGACCTGGCCGGCCAAAAGGAAAGCGAACGGGCGCGCGCCCGCCTCCTGATCCCCGCCGCGAAATACTGGATTTGCAAGCAGGCGCCCGCTTTCGTCGCCGAAGCCATGGAGTGCGTTGGCGGCAACGGCTTTATCGAGGACGGAGTCATGCCGCGCATCTATCGCGAAGCTCCGGTCAACACGATCTGGGAGGGCTCCGGCAACGTGCTGTGCCTCGATGTGCTGCGCATGCTCGCCCAGGATCGCGAGGCGTTTCTCTCGGTGGTGGCCGACCTCGGCAAGGCGACCGCCGATCTGCCGGGCGCGTCGGCGGCGGCCGGCTTCATCGAGCAGGCCTTCGGCAGCCCCGCCGGCGAATTCGCCGC
>CAYGZV010000144.1:4394-6328 GCA_964354425.1 uncultured Rhodoplanes sp.
GTGATGACGGGCAAATCAAATCAGGAAACTCTATTCAACTCGAAAACACCTCGCCGCGCCGAAGCCGGTCGAGCGCGCCCTGCAGAATGAACATGGCGGCGTGCTGGTCGATCACCGCCTTGCGCTTCTTCCGGCTCGCATCCGCCGCGATCAGGCCGCGCTCGACCGCGGCGGTCGACAGGCGCTCGTCCCACAAGCCGATCGGAAGCTCCGTTCGCTGCGCGAGGTTGCGGGCGAAGGCGCGCGCGGACTGGGCGCGCGGACCCTCGGTCCCGTTCATGTTGATGGGCAGCCCGAGCACGAAGCCCGCGGCCCTGCGCTCCGCCGCGAGCACGAGCAGGCGCGCGGCGTCCACGGTGAAGGTCTTGCGTGCGATGGTCTCCACCCCGGTCGCCAGGCGCCGGTCGGGATCGCTCGCGGCGACGCCGATCGTCTTGTCGCCGAGATCGAGCCCGATCAGCGCGCCGGTCGGGGGCAGGAGCGTGCGCAGGTCGGCGAGCGGAACGATGGCCGCGGGCATGCACCCGCCTAGCATGCGCCGCCGGGCGCTGCGAGCCGATTGACGGCGGCCGCCGCGTTTGGGTTATCCTCGCGGCGCATTCTTGCCGATGCGCGGCGCGCGGCTATTTGGCGCCGCGTGCTCCAGCCCGAGGAAATTTCCATGCAGATCACCTGGTTCGGACATTCCGCCTTCCGTCTCGATTTCAACGGCCTCGCCGTGCTGATCGATCCGTTCTTCACCGGCAATCCGGCCTTCGTCTCCGACAAGGAGACGGCGATCAAGGACGTGAGCCATATCCTTCTGACCCACGGCCATGCCGACCATGTCGGCGACACGCTCGACATCGCGAAGAAAACCGGCGCGACCGTGAGCGCCAATTTCGATCTCGGCATGTGGCTGGTGTCGAAGGGGCTCGAGAAATTCAACCCGATGAACACCGGCGGCGCCACCGATCTCGGCGGCTTCACGATGACGCTCGTTCGGGCCGATCACTCCTCCGGCGACGTCATGGGGGACATTCCGATCTATCTCGGCAATCCATGCGGCGTGATCGTCACGGCGGCGGGCGAGCCGACCGTCTACCACATGGGCGACACCGACATTTTCTCCGACATGGCGCTGATCTCGGAGCTGTACGAGCCGAAGATCGCCATGGTTCCGATCGGCGACCGGTTCACGATGGGCGCGCGCACCGCGGCAATCGCGGTCAAGCGCTTCTTCAATCTGGAAGCCGTCATTCCCTGCCACTACGGATCGTTCCCCATCATCGATCCGACGGCGGACAAGTTCGTTGCGGAAATGAAGGGGCACGCGACCAAAGTGATCGTGCCGGACAAGGGCAAGCCGCTCAGCGTGTAAGTGCGGCATTGTTCGCGTCGAGGGTAGGTTGAAGCGGGGGGTGACGCGCTCCCTCAGTCGTTCGCCAGAGTCGCGTGGTTCGGCGCGGTTCACGCGCGGCGCATGTCATCCATCCAATCTCTTAAGGATTCGGGTTTATCGCAGAGCGAAAAGTCCGATCATCATCGAAACTTCGCCACTCGAACCTTTTCAATCTCAGGCTGCACAAAGAATCATCTGCGAACGGGAACCCTGAAGCAGGTGCGGCGTTACGAGTTTGTCGCGTTGCTGACTCGGCAGGGGGACTAAGTATGTCTAAACGGTACCGCTCCAATTATTCCCTTTGGCCCGAGCAGGCGCGTCCCCGTCGCGCGATACCGGTAACGCTCGCCGTTGGCGGCTTTGCGGTGGGGATCGTTTGCGCGGTCGCGGCTCACAATGTCGTGACAGACTTTCTCCGTCCGACGGCCGTCACGCAGGAAGCGTCGTACGATAGCGTCAGCACGCATGTACCCGTCTATGCGACCGCAGCCGCTCCGGCCGCTGCTCCTGAAGCGGTCGAACCGGCCAGCCGCACGCGACCCCGCGCTCCCGC
>CAYGZV010000145.1:0-6304 GCA_964354425.1 uncultured Rhodoplanes sp.
GCCTCGCGCAGACCGTTGACGAGATAGCGCCGGTAGGCGTCGGGCACGGCGTCGGCGCGGGTGCAGAACAACACGAAGCTCGGCGGCCGCGCCTTCGGCTGGGTGATGTAGTTGAGCTTGAGGCGGCGGCCGGCGACCGCGGGCGGCGGATGCGCGGCGAGCGCCTCGGCGAGCCACCGATTGAGCGGGTTCGTGGCGATGCGACGGTTCCACACCGCGTGAATATCGACCACCGCGCGCATCAGGCGGTCGAGGCCGAACCCGGTCAGGCCGGACACCGCGACCACCGGCACGCCCTTGAGTTGCGGCAGCCAATGGTCGGTCTCCGTGCGCAGCTTTGCGATCGCGCCGGGCGCGCCCTCCGCCAGATCCCATTTGTTCAGGCCGATCACGAGCGCCCTGCCCTCGCGCTCGACCAGATCGGCGATGCGCAAGTCCTGTTCCTCGAAGGTGGCGGTTGCATCCATGAGCAGCACGACCACCTCGGCGAAGCGGATCGCCTCGAGCGCGTCGCCGACCGAGAGTTTTTCCAGCCTGTCGTCGATCTTCGATCGCCGGCGCAGCCCGGCGGTGTCGAACATGAGGAATTCGCGCCCCTCCCACACCGCCTCGACCGCGATGGAGTCGCGGGTGATGCCGGCCTCGGGTCCGGTCAGCAGCCGCTCCGCCCCGATGAGCCGGTTGACGAGGGTCGACTTGCCGGCGTTCGGCCGGCCGACCACGGCGACGCGGATCGGGCGATGCGGGGCGGTCTCCTCCTCCGGCGGCTCTTGCTCGGCGTCTTCCGCGTCCTCGCCGGGCGGCTGCGCGGCGGCGGCGAACTCCGGAAGCGCCTCGCGCACCGCCTCGAACAGGTCCGCGAGGCCTTCGCCATGTTCGGCCGAGATCGCAACCGGCTCGCCCAGTCCCAGCGCATAGGCTTCGTAGACGCCCGCCGCCTGCGCCCGGCCTTCGGTCTTGTTGGCGACGAGAATGACCGGCTTGCCCGCCTTGCGCACGAGGTCGGCGAAAGCGCGATCGTCCGGCGTCACGCCCGCGCGCACGTCGATGAGAAACAGCACCGCGTCGGCTTCGGCGATCGCCGCCTCGGTCTGCGCGCGCATGCGCCCGACCAGGCTCGCCGTGGGGGCCTCTTCCAGTCCGGCGGTATCGATGACGGTAAAATCGAGATTGCCGAGGCGGCCCGCGGCTTCCCGCCGGTCGCGGGTGACGCCCGGGCGATCATGGACCAAGGCGACGCGCCTGCCGACCAGGCGGTTGAACAGGGTCGACTTGCCGACATTCGGCCGGCCGACAATGGCAAGGGTGAGGGTCATGCGCGAGCGTAGCGAGCATAGGGCGGGTTGAGCAACGCAAAACGCTTCGCCGCGGACGGGCGCCGGGATGGGTTCGCCCCTGCGCACCCCATGCTGCGGAACTCTCGCGACGAGTTCCGGCTAAGAAGTCCCGCTCAGCGTGTGAAAGTCCCGGCGGGCGGCGCCTCCGGCCAGGGAGCCGCCGGAGGCGAGCTTTGCGCGGGCGCCGATGGCGGCGCGGCGGATTGCGGCTGCGCCGGCGCGGCCGGCGCGGCCGGGGCGGGTTTCGGCGGCGCCTCCGCCGTCTGCGGCCTTGGCGGCTTGCGCGCGGGCCTCTCCTTCTTCTCGGCCGGGGAGTCCGCCGACCTCGATTCGCCGTCCTGCGCGGCGGGCTCGCTCGCCTCCTCGCCCGGCGTTCTCTTAGCGGGCATGTATTCCGACGGGACGCCCTGGGTCACGCCCGGAACGCCTTCGGGAAACACCGGCCTGCGCTCGCCCGGCAACTTCTTCTTGGTGTCGAACAGCCCTTGCATGGTGTCGGTCAGCCGGTCCACCGTATCGCACCCGGCAAGGCCGAGACCGGCCGATACGGCAAGCGAAACGAGCACTAAGCGCCTACAGGCGTGCATCTTTGCCCTCATGAGCTCTTGCCGTTCTCGCCGGTCAGCGCCATCAGAACGTCCATCCGCGCGCGGATGCCCGCCGGCACGTCCGGATCGGAGAGCGCGGCCTCGCCCCAGCGTCGCGCCGTCGCCATGTCGCCGCTGCGCCAGGCGGAAAGCGCCAGCAGCTCGCGCGCGGTGTGGCGAAACGGACCGCTCGGCTGCGCGAGCGGCTCAAGGCGACGGCTGATGTCCGCGAAGGCCGCTTTGTCGACCAGCAGCAAGCCGGCTCGAATCGCCGCGAGGTCGCGCAGGAGCCGCGAATTGGCCGAGTCGGCGGCGACGCCATCGAAGAGGGTGACCGCCGCCGCGGCGTCGCTCGCAGCCACCTCCCCGGCTTCGCGCAAGCGCGCGAGGCCACGATAGGCCGGCGTTCCCTTCGCCGCGAGTTCCGCGAATGCGGCCGTCGCTTCCGCCTGCTTGCCGTCCTGCGCGGCAAGCTGCATCGCCGCCTCATAGGCCGCGCTCGCTTCCGCCGCCTTTTTCGCCTCGTACCATTGATAGCCGCGCCATGCCCCGACGGCCGCCACCAGCAGGACGGCCGCGGCGATAAAGAGGAGTCCGTAGCGGTCCCACAGCTTCTTCAGCTGTTCGCGCCGGACTTCTTCGTCGACTTCACGAAAGATATCGGACACGCGCGCGCACTCACCTTTTTCCTGCCCGCAGCCACGCTGAACGAGCGCCCGCTAACCTACCGGTATGGCGCGGGCAAGGCAAAGCGGCATACCCGTTCTGCCGGCAACGTGTTTCGATCACGTCGTTTTCTTCTTCATGGAATAGACATGGTCCGGGCCCGGAAACGTCCTCGCCCGCACCTCGGCGGCATAGGCCTCGACCGCGGCGTCGATCGAGGGCCCGAGCTCGGTGAAGCGCTTGACGAATTTCGGCACGCGCGGCGACAGCCCGAGCATGTCTTCGAGCACCAGCACCTGCCCGTCGCAGGCCGAGCTCGCGCCGATGCCGATCGTGGGGATCGCGACCTCGGCGGTGATGCGCGCGGCGAGCGGCTCGGCGACCGCCTCGACGACCACCGCGAACGCGCCCGCATCGTCGACCGCGCGGGCGTCCGCCTCGATGCGCTCCCAGTCGGCGGGGTCGCGGCCCTGCGCCTTGAACCCGCCGATCGCATTGATCGACTGCGGCGTCAGACCGACATGGCCCATCACCGGAATGCCGCGCTCGACCAGGAAGGCGATCGTCTCGGCCATGCGCTGTCCGCCTTCGACTTTGATCGCGCCGCAGCCGGTTTCCTTCATGACGCGCGCGGCGGACAGGAAAGCCTGCTCCTTGGAGGCTTCGTAGGTGCCGAACGGCATGTCGATGGCGACGAGCGCCCGGCGCGAGCCGCGCATCACCGCGTGGCCTTGCAGGATCATCATGTCGAGCGTCACCGGAATGGTGGTCTCGAATCCATGCATTACCATGCCGAGCGAATCGCCGACGAGAATCACGTCGCAGTGCTTGTCGACGATGCCCGCGGTGTGGGCGTGATACGACGTGAGCATGACGATCGGCGGACCGCCCTTGCGGGCGCGGATCGCCGGCGCCGTCATCCGCTTCTCTTCGGAATAGGCGGACATCGTCAGGTGCCGAGCGCCGGCGTGCCGAACGCCGGGACGCCGATGGCGAGCGGGTGAAACACGAGCCCGAGCGCGAGATAGAAAATGGTCCCGACAATGATCGCGATCATGTCGTTGCGGCGTCCTCCGACCGGGATCGGCGGACCGCCGGGATCGGCGCGGCGCTTGAGAGTGATGCGGTCATACACCGCCCAGGCGAGCAGCGCGCCGAACAGAATGATGGAGCCGAGATCGCCGTTCGAAATGAGATGCGCCACCGCCCATAGTTTGACCCCCACCAGCATCGGGTGCTTCAGCGTGCGCTTGATGTTGCCGGGGATGTACGCCGCCGTGACGCAGATGACCGCCGGCCAGGTGAGCAATACGGTGACATGCCGCGTCCATGCGGGCGGATCCCACACTTCGATCCATTCCGTCTCGCGGTAGAGACCGTAGCCCCATGAGATCAGCACGACGCCGGCGATGGCGACGAGCGCGAACAGGATTTTGTAAGCGCCGTCTCCGATCTGCTTGATCACGGCCTCGCGCTGCGGGCGCATGGTGACGAACACATGCGCGCCGATGAAGAGAGCAAGACCCAGGATCAGAAGGAAAAAGCCCATTGATGACACCCCGGCGAAGCTTCTGCAGTGCGGCGCGCCGTGTAGATGCGATATCGGACCTTCTAAAGCAAGGCGCTACCGGGCCTGTATCTCGCGATTGTTCCGCTTGACCGCATCCGCCAACCGCCGTGCGAGCGCGGTGGGAACCTCCCCCGCGAGGGCGGGTTGGCCATTACGAACCACGCGGAAGGAGAAAGAAACATGACGGACCCACGCGATTATCGCAATGACCCGCGGCTGAGCGAGCCGCACAACGACTTGCGCGGCGGCTCCCGCGATGACGATGTGGCGGTTCCCAATACAAGAACCGGTACGTCGATATGGTCATGGCTTGCGGGAATCGCCGCGGCTGTTTTCATCATCGCGATCATCTACGGCTACACGAACCGCGACACGCAGACAGCGATCGACAGCAATGCGCCGCCGGCGAGGACGGGCGCCACATCGGGCAACGGAATGACGGGTACGGGCGGCACGACGGCGACGGCCCCCGGCGGGCCGGCGACCGGCGGCGGGGCGACCGGTTCGGGACCCTCGGGCTCGGGCGGCGCGACGACCTCCGGCTCGGGGATGACGGCTCCCGGCCAGCCCAGCCGTTAACGCTGCTCCTGTTAGCGAGAACCCCGCAGACCGGGACCCGCCTCGTGCTTGGGCGGGTTCCCTCCTGCGGCTCTTTCGCGCGACGCGCCGCGGGACCCGCGATCATCGAACGCGCCAATTCACCAGAAACACGCCGACGGCGCAGATTCCCATGCCGATCACGGCGAGCGCGCCGAGCCGCTCGCCGAACAGCAGCCAGGCCATCAGAGCGGTGACCGGCGGCGTCAGATAGAACAGGCTGGTCACGCGGGTCGCGGCCGCGCGGCGGATCAGGAAGTACAAGAGCCACACCGCACCGAGCGACAGGACGAGAACGAGCCAGGCCAGCGCAGCCACGAGTTCGATCGTCCAGTTGATCGTGCGCGTTTCGAACAGCAACGATCCGGCCGCGAAAAACGCTCCCGCCGACGCGTATTGAATGGCGAGAGCGGAACGCCAATCGATGCCGCCGCCGAAGCGCTTCTGATACAGCGTGCCAAAGGTGATTCCGATCAGCGCGCACACCGCGGCCGCCCAGCCGAGCGCGGTCGCTTCCCCCGCGACCGTCTTGTCGGCGACGACGAGATAGACGCCGGCGATGCCGAGCGCGAGGCCGAGCCATTGTCGCGCGACCACCCGCTCGCCGAGGAAGCGGTTGGCGATGGTCGAGGTCAGCACCGGCTGCAGGCTGACGACGAGCGCCGACAGTCCTGCCGGCAGACGCCGATCGATCGCGACGAACACGCCGCCGAGATAGACGCCATGCACGAGCAGTCCGGCGACGACGCTGTGCCGAATGCCCGTGATGTCGGGCCAGGGCGGACGCGTGATCAAAGCGATAATCGCCAGCAGGAAGACGACGGCGATCATCCGGATGGTGAGAAACGTCAGCGGCTCGATGTAGGGGAGACCGAATTTCGCGCCGACGAATCCCGACGCCCACAGCACGACGAACAACGCGGGCGCCGCATAGATTGCGAGATCTTCCGGCTTGCGCGCCATCGAACGTTTCCCCCCGAACAGCATGCACAAATCGCTGCGAAAAACTGCGTGGAAATAGGTTCGCACGCCGCGAATGCGGGATTCTACATAGGAGTTTACGCGTAGAATAATAACGACATTTGAGCGTTGTTAACCAAATTCAAACAAAGCCTCGTCAAACTTTCGCCTAGTCTCCGGCCCAGGTAGTCGGCCGGGGAAACGGGGGGTTCATCGGCGATGCTTCGCCTAGCGTCTTTCCTTCTTGCCATCATCATCGCAACTCCGGCGGTCGCCGATCTGCGCATCACGCGCGACTTCGGCGGCTATGTGGAGGAGTACAAAGCCCGCTACGAGCGCATCCGCGAGACCGGCGAACGCGTCATCATCGACGGGATTTGCAATTCCGCCTGCACGCTCGTGCTTGGCATCGTGCCGCTGCAGCGCATCTGCGTAACGCCGCGCGCTAGCCTCGGCTTCCATCAGGCCTATTTCGACAAGCGCTGGACCGCCGGCGTCAAAGTGACGAGCATCGCGGGCACCGCGGAATTGATGTCGGTCTATCCGAACCCGGTGAAGGAGTGGATTTCCCGCCAAGGCGGACTCAC
>CAYGZV010000146.1:0-6293 GCA_964354425.1 uncultured Rhodoplanes sp.
GTGCGCCGCAGAACGAGGATCAATTCTCTGTTGAATGAGCCGAATCTTCGCTCAGCCGACGCAATTTAGTGGTAGCGACACAAATGTGCAAAGAGCGCGCTCCGCACGCGCAAACGCGGCAGACGTGAACGCTTATTTACAAAGCACGAGAATCGGACTGTCCTTGCGGACTGGCATTACGGCGGCAGGCGAACGGCGCCTCGCAGAAGAGGTCGGGTTGCGGCGCATCCGACCATTCGTTCCGATCATGGGCGCCGCCCGGAGGCGTCCTTGCCCCTGACCCGGCGCGACCTCATCGGGAGCGCCGCTTCGGCGGCGGCCGTTCCCATGCTTGCTCCGCTGATCGGGCGACTAAGCCCGAGCGTGGCGGCGGGGCGTGAGACGAGCGGCCAAGCGCCGGTCTTCCGGCACGGGCTGTCGCTCTTTGGCGACCTGAAATATCCGGCTGGCTTCCGGCATTTTGCTTATGTCAATCCGGATGCGCCGAAGGGCGGCCTGTCGCGCCAGAGCGCCATCGGGGCCTTCGACAATTTCAACATCGTCGTGTCCGGCGCAAAAGGCACGCTCGCGAACGGCATCGAGCTGATCTACAATTCCCTGCTGACGCCGGCGCTCGACGAAGCGTCGTCTGAATATGGCCTGCTGGCCGAAGCCGCGAGCCATCCCGAGGACTTCTCCCATGTGATCTACCGGCTGCGGCCGGAGGCGCGCTGGCACGACGGACGGCCGGTCACGCCGAAGGACGTGATCTTCTCCTTCGAGGTCTTCCGCAAGAACCATCCCCCGCTTGCGGCCCATTACCAGCATGTCGTCACGGCCGAGCAGATCGGCGAGCACGCGGTCCTGTTCGCCTTCGACCAGCCCGGCAATCGCGATCTGCCGCTGATCATCGGCCGGCTCACTGTGCTGCCGCAACATTGGTGGGAGGGTGCGGACAGGACGGGCGCGGCGCGCGACGTCGCCGCCACCACGCTCGAGCCGCCGCTCGGCTGCGGCCCCTATCGCATCAAGGATTTTGCGCCCGGCCGCTCGGTCGTCTATGAGCGCGTCCTCGACTACTGGGGCAAGGACCTGCCGGTGAATGTCGGCCGCGACAATTTCGACGAGATCCGCTTCGAGTTCTTCCGCGATCCGACCGTCGCGCTCGACGCGTTCAAGGCCGATCAGATGGACTGGCGGACCGAGCACAGCTCCAAGAACTGGGCGACCGGGTACGATTTCCCGGCGGTGCGCGAGAAGCGCGTCGTGCTGGAGGAGTTCCCGATCCGCAGCATGGGGATCATGCAGGGTTTTGCTTTCAATACGCGGCGCGACAAGTTCAAGGACAGCCGCGTGCGCCGCGCCTTCAACTACGCCTTCGATTTCGAAGAGATGAACAAGCAGCTCTTCTTCGGCCAATATAAGCGAATCGCAAGCTATTTCGAAGGAACGGAGCTCGCGTCCTCCGGACTGCCCGGCGGACTGGAGCTTAAAATCCTCGAATCGGTGCGCGCGCAGGTCCCGCCCGAAGTTTTTACCACTCCCTATGCCAATCCGGTCGGCGGGAGCCCGGACGCGGTGCGCGCCAATCTGCGAGAGGGCACGCGGCTATTCCGTGAAGCGGGCTATGAGGTGCGCAATCAGACGCTCGTCCACGCCAAGTCGGGCGAGCCCTATGAGGTCGAGTTCCTCTGCTCCGAACCAAGCACCGAACGCTTCGTGCTGTTCTACAAGCCCTCGCTCGAGCGGCTCGGCGTCACCGTCAACATCCGCACCGTGGATGATGCGCAGTTTGAGAACCGGCTGCGCCAGTGGGATTTCGACATCATTACCGGGACCTGGCCGGAGTCGCTCTCGCCGGGAAACGATCAGCGCGGCAATTGGGGCTCGCGGGCGGCCGACCAGCCCGGCTCGCGCAATGTGATCGGCATCCGCAATGCGGCGATTGATGCGTTGATCGACCGGATCATCTTTGCAAAAAGCCGCGCCGAACTCGTGGCCGCGACGCGGGCGCTCGACCGCGTGCTGCTCTGGCACCACTTCGTCGTGCCGCAATGGACTTACGGAAAGGTGCGCGGCGCACGCTGGAACCGCTTCGGCCGGCCGGACGCAATGCCCGAATACGGCATGGCGGCGTTTCCGACGATCTGGTGGTGGGACGCCGCCAAGGCGGCCAAAGTCGACGGCCGCTTGTGACTGAACGCGGTTCAGCGGCGCTCCGCCGCGCCGCCATCCGAGCGATGCGTCAATTCGGACCGCTCTGGCGTCTCCCCGGGCCGCATGATAGGCTTTACATAAATGTGTACGCCGCACTGGCGGGATCAAGATATTGTCAGTAAACATCATTTAATTGCTGCGCTAACCTAGCGGATCGACCATCGGCGGATCGTCGAAAGAGGAAGGCTCCTACATGGCACATGAGGTGACTGGGTCTGCGACCGGAGAATCGAACCAGCAGACCGAAGGCGCAATCGACGCTCCGTCTGCCGAGACGACCGATGAGCGTCGCGACGAACTCGCCTCGCAAATCGTCGATCGGTTTTCGTTGTATTCCGGCGCGGCCGGGCTCATTCCGGTGCCGCTCGTGGACGTGGCGGCGGTCGGCGGCGTTCAGCTTCAGATGCTGCGGCGGCTTTCGGAAATCTACGACGTTCCCTTTTCAGAAAATCGCGGCAAATCGATCATTGCAAGCCTGGCCGGCGCGTTGATCCCGGCGAGCACCGCGACGACCACCGCGATGGGGGTCGGGAGTCTGTTGAAGGCCGTTCCGGGAATCGGAACATTGGTCGGAGCGGTCTCGATGCCGGCCTTCTCCGCCGCCGCCACCTATGCGATCGGCAAGCTCTTCATCCAGCATTTCGCTTCCGGCGGGACGCTGCTCGACTTCAATCCTCCCGACTACCGAGAGTTCATCAAGGCCCATAAGGACAGGTTGGGCATTCAATCGGCCGCGCAGCGGAACGCCGCCAGCAAAGAGCCCGCGGGTCATTGATGGCCGTTTGCGCCCGACCTCTGAGCGGGAGCGTTGACCGAGGTCGGGGCAGCCGCACGCGGCGCCGAGAGGGAAACATGCCGCAATGGCAGAAGCGATTGCGCTAGTCGTATACATACTGTTCTGCATTCTCGTCGGCGTCTGTGGCAGCCAGCGGCGCATGGGCTTCACCGGCACGTTCATTCTTTCGTTTTTTGTCACTCCGTTGGTGGTGCTCATCGTTCTGCTTCTGACGGGTCCATCGCAGCGGGTCGAACGACAGCGGCAATCACAAGGCAAATAAAATCAGGTGTGGCCGGCGCAAAGACCTGTTGAAATCCACCATGGGCGTTGGCGTGTTCTGAACGCCGCTTGAGCGGACCACATCCTATGTCTTTCTTCCAGCTCGTTCGCCGCGAGATGCAGGGCTCTCTCAGGCGGCTGCTCTTCGTTTCCGGCATCGGAGGTCTGAGCGGATACGCAATACTTGCGTCGATCAATTCCGGGGCGCAAGCCGCCGACAAAGGCGAATCGAGCATATGGTCGGCCGCCCTCTTCGTCGTGGCGCTGCTGCTCTTCGTCCAGACACAGCATTACATCCTGATTACGACGACGGCCGAGATCCAGGCCATCATTCATAAAATCCGGGTGCGCCTGATGGACTATGTCCGGCGATCCGAACTCCTGCCGCTGGAGGCGATCGGACGCGCCGAGATCGTGGCCGCCATCACGCGCGAAACCGCGACGCTCATGCAAGCGGCCAATGCATTCCCTTTCGCGGTGCAAGCCGGGCTTCTCATCCTGCTGGTCGCGGCTTACGTCGCCTATGAGTCGTTCTTCGCCTTTGTACTGGGGGTCGTCATTGTCGGCGTGGGCGCTGCGCTGTTCCATGCGAAAAACCGCCAGCTCGCAGTCGAATTGCAAGAGGCGTCCATCTGGGAAAACCAGCTTTACGATCGGCTGACCGATCTCCTCGACGGGTTCAAGGAGGTGCGGCTCAACACCGCCCGCAGCGACGATCTGTTCGACGATATCGTCGAGGTGTCGAGGGCCGCCGCCAACATCAAGATTCGCACCCAGAGCGAGACTTTCAAACGGCTCGTTCTGCTGCAGAGCTCCTTGTACACATTGCTGGGGGCGGCGGCGTTCGTTGTCCCCGTCTTGAGCGCCGCCGCGGGACCAGGCTCCATCACCAAGACGATCACGGCGCTCGTGTTCATCGTCGCGGCGTGTTCCGGACTCATCCAGTCAATCCCGATCGTCACGGCCGCGAATGACGCCGCGGACAGCATCCAGAAGCTGGAAGCGAAACTGCTCGAAACCGCGACGGCATCCGCGACCGCCATTGGCGAACCGCGCAAGCGGTTCGACACGATCGAGATGCGCGACGTCGAGTTCAGTTATGTCGACAAATGGTCCGATGCGTTTTTCAAGGTCGGGCCGCTTCACTTCACGCTGCGCTCGGGCGATCTCGTTTTCATCACGGGGGGCAACGGGTCGGGCAAATCGACCTTCCTGAAATTGCTTGCCGGGTTTTATATGCCGGAGTCGGGCGAGATCGTCTTTGACGGGGTGCATGTCACCGATCGGACGCGGCAAACCTATCGCGAACTGATCGCCGCCGTCTTTCCCGATTTTCACATTTTTCAGAAACTGTACGGAATTCCCGACCCGGATCCGGATGAAATCGAGCGCCTGCTGGCCGAGTTCCGCCTCCTCGACAAGACGGGAATCGTCGACCGCCAGTTCCGCACGGTCGATCTGTCGAGCGGCCAGCGCAAGCGGCTGGCGCTTATCGTGAGCCTGCTCGAGAAGCGCCCGATCCTGTTGCTGGACGAATGGGCGGCGGACCAGGACCCGGAATTCCGGCGTAAGTTCTACTACGAGCTGTTGCCCGCCCTGACCCGGGCGGGGGCCACCGTGGTGGCGATAACGCACGACGATCGCTATATAAACGAGCTGGAAGTGCCTGCTCGCAGACTTCGCATGGACGAGGGTCGTTTCGTCGAGCAACAACTGTCGGAGAACGGCGGATGAAAGCGGATGTCTTTTCGCTCGACAAGACGAAGCCGCAGCCACCGATCCGCGGCGCCTGGCGACGATTTGTCGAGCGCGGCTTGCCGACCCTTGTGTTCTTTTTGATGGTCCTGGCGCTCGTGGCCGTTGTGATCCTCCCGCGCGTCGTGGTGACCGTTCCGAGCGGCGAGGTCGGCGTCCTGTGGAAGCGCTTCGCAGGCGGCACCGTGCTCGACCCCCGCGAATTGCGAGACGAGGGCCTTCACATCATCATGCCGTGGGACACGCTGTTCATTTACAATTTGCGAATCCAGTCCCTTCAGGAAACGTACAACGCCATCTCCAGCGATGGCGTGAATATGTATGCCACCATAAACACCCGCTTCCGGCTGGCGCGCGACTCGGTACCCACGCTCCACCAGGTGGTCGGGCCCGACTACACAAAGCTGCTGGGTCCGCAGATCGCCAGTGAAATGCGCGAGGTCGTCGCTCAATTCACCGCGGAACAGGTCTATTCGACGGCCCGCCAGGAGATTCAGGAAAAAATACGCGAGCGCGCATTGGACAAGCTCGGCCACAAGATGATGGAAAGGGAGGCGGACGAGCAGTCGTATAATGTCGCCATGCGCGATACGGTCATCCTCTACGACACGCTTCTCTATGGGATCGAGCTTCCTGCCACGGTCGTCGACGCGATCAATCGCAAGGCCGAGCAATACTACGTTTCGGAGGAGTACAAATTCCGCCTCGAGCGCGAGAAAAAAGAGTCGGATCGCAAGCGGATCGAAGCGGCCGGCATCCGCGATTTCCAGCAGATCGTCAGCACCGGGATTTCGGATTCCTATCTGCGATGGCGCGGCGTCGAGGCGACGCTGCAGCTCGCGCAATCGACGAATGCGAAAGTCGTGATCATCGGCGGCGGCAAAGACGGCCTGCCCATCATCCTCGGCAATGTGGACGGGACCCCGGCGGCGGCGCCTCCCGCCTCCGGCGAGAACGCGGGGCCCCGGCAGAGCGTGCCGAATACCGGCCCGACCGCGCCACTGGAGCGACAGCGGGCCAGCGATCTGGCGACGCCGGCGGAGAGAATACCCGCCGGTCACTCGGCGGCGTCTTCGGAAAAACCGACCACCAAAGATTCCGGCACGCAGGGCGCCGCCAGTTCGTCAGACGCCGGCTCGGTCTTTCCATTCAGCCTGTCGGATATCGGTTCGTTTTATCTGCGGCTCACGCGCCAGTCGGAGCCGAAGGCCGAGTTCGGCCCGCCGGCGCCGGCCGAACGTCCGGCCGCGGCGCAGCCGAAATAGCGGCCGCCGTGAGCGCATGA
>CAYGZV010000147.1:0-6282 GCA_964354425.1 uncultured Rhodoplanes sp.
TAACCGTCGCCGAGATCGATCCAGGTTTCACCGACCGGATTGTTGGGCCCGGGGGCGACAGTAAACGGCTTTTGCGTCTTCACCCCTTGGAAGTGGAGCTTGGGGGTGTAGTGATAGGTGGGATTCTCCACCACCGAATGAATGGACAGCGTCCCGCTCGGCGCCGGCCGCTCCTCGCTGCCGACCGACGCCGGAAAAAAGCTGATCAGTTTTCCATCGCCGTCCAATGCGCGAAGCGTTTGCTCGGATTTGTTCACCACCAGTTTTACGACCTTCGCCTCCGACGGCTTCCGCGCAACATTCGGCGCCAGAATTTTCGTTCCCGCCGCGTCGAACGAGGCCTTCGGATTGAGCCTGGCCAACAGGGCCGGGTCGATGTGGAATTTCTCGGCGAGCAGTTCGCGTGGGCTGGTGAAGTTGAGCGTTTTCAGCTTCGCTTTCTTTTCCAATGGCTTTGGAATGGTCTTGTTGAACGGACCCTTTACGTCCGCCGGTTGGATTTCGTATTCGACGAGCACCGGGTCGGCGGATGTCGCGGTCAGGCGATCCCATGTTTGCGCGTCGAGAGCGTCGCTTGGATTCAGCCCGTTTCCGCCCTGAAAGGCGGCGAGAGCCTTTTGATAATTTATGTCGATCTTGCCGTCGATCACGCCCGGTGAGTAGCCGGCGCGATCGAGCAAGACTTCAGCCTTTATGATTGCGGCTGGGCTGGGAGCGGGATCGGGAGCGCGTTTCTTGCCGGACGGCGCCGGCAGCTGGGCCGCATTGACTTGTTGCGCATCGAGCGCTGGTGCTTTCGCCGCGCCCGACATGGCGATCGCCATGGCGCCGATGAAAATTGCTTTCAGCGGCTTGGCAATGACCCCGCTGAGCGACGATAAATCGGCGCCGCGCTCGCTCATGCGTCTCCTCCGGATGGTGCAAGTCTCACATTCGGACTTCGATAAGGATAAGGTATATTGTAAGATTGCAGGGATGAGAACGCCAGCCAGAACGGCTCTGGCAAGCTGGTCATCATGGGCCGCGGCTTTGGAGGGTGAGCGGAACCCGGATCATCCGGGCGGATCGCGAGAGCAGCGCCCTCTCATGCACCCGTCGCGACGGGGAGGTCGGCGCGCGCGCCCCATTCCGCCCACGAGCCGTCATAAAGGCCGGCCGGCTCGACGCCGAGCGCGTCGAGCGCAAGCCACATGGTTGCGGCCGAGACGCCCGAGCCGCAGGTGGTGACGACGGGGCGGTCGAGATCGACGCCGGCGGCGCGGAACGCCTCGCGCAATCTGTCCGGCGGCAACAGCCGGCCGTCCTGCACCAGGCTCGTATGCGGCACGTTGAGCGAGCCGGGGATGCGGCCCGGGCGCAGGCCCGGGCGCGGCTCCGGGGCTTCGCCGCGAAAGCGCTCGGCCGGCCGCGCATCGACCACCTGCGCGCTCCCTTCGGCGAGCACGCGCTGCATGCGGGCGAGATCGTGCACGACATCGGCGGGCTCGCGCGCATTGAAGCGCGTGGGCGGGCGCGTCCCGACGCCGCGTTCGACCGGCAATCCTTCCCCCATCCAGGCCGGCAGGCCGCCTTCGAGCACGAACACGCGTTGCGCCCCGAACAGGCGGAAGGTCCACCACAGGCGCGGCGAGGCGAACATGCCGAGCCCGTCATAGCAGACGATGGTGTCGCGCTCGGCTATTCCCATCGCGCCCACCGCCTCGGCGAAGGCTGCGCGCGTAGGCAGCATGTGCGGCAGCGGCGAGGCGGTGTCGGCGATCTTGTCGATGTCGAACCGCAGCGCGCCCGGGATGTGCCTGATCTCGTACTCCACGTCGGCGTCGCGCATCATGGTCGGCAGATAATAGGAGCCGTCGAGCACGACGAGGTCGGGCGCGGAAAGGCTCGCGGCAAGCCAGCCGGGGGTGACGATCCACGGGCTGTGCGTCGAAGGGGAGGGGGTGGTCATGGCTTTTTCCCTGGCGAGCGCTCGGCTGTGCCCCGTGAATGTCATTCCGGGGCGCGGGCTTCAGACCGCGAGCCCGGAATCCATATTCCAGAGGCAGTGGCGATGGATTCCGGACAGCCGAGCTGCGCTCGGCTTCCGGAATGACGTTATCTCCTACACCGTCTCGAACGGGACGTTGATCGGCGCTTGCCGCTCGAGCCAGGGCGGGACGGGCAGGCCCTTTTCGCGCAGGAAGGCCGGGTTGAACAGGCGCGACTGGTAGCGCGTGGCGTAGTCGCACAGCACCGTCACGATGGTGTGGCCGGGGCCGAGCTCGCGCGCGAGCCGGACCGCGCCGGCGACATTGACGCCCGACGAGCCGCCGAGGCAGAGCCCTTCATGCTCGATCAGGTCGAACACGAGGGGGATCGCCTCCTCGTCCGGAATCTGGAACGCGAGGTCGACCGGCGCGCCTTCGAGATTCCGGGTGATGCGGCCCTGGCCGATGCCTTCGGTGATCGAGGTGCCTTCCGCCTTGAGCACGCCGGTCGTGTAATAGCTGTAGAGCGCCGCGCCCCTCGGATCGGCGAGCGCGATCTTCACCGCCGGGTTGCGCGCTTTCAGCGCGAGGCCGACGCCCGCGAGCGTGCCGCCGGTGCCGACCGCGCAGACGAAACCATCGATCGTCCCGTCGGTCTGCTCCCAGATTTCCGGGCCGGTGGTCGCGACATGGCCGTCGCGATTGGCGACATTGTCGAACTGGTTGGCCCAGATCGCGCCGTTCGGCTCGCTCTTCGCGAGCTCGGCGGCGAGCCGCCCGGACACCTTCACGTAATTGTTGGGATTGGCGTAGGGCACGGCCGGCACTTCGATCAGCGCAGCCCCGCAGGCGCGCAGCGTGTCCTTCTTCTCCTGGCTCTGCGTGTCGGGAATGACGATCACGGTGCGGAAGCCGAGCGCATTGCCGATCAGCGCAAGCCCGATCCCGGTATTGCCGGCGGTGCCTTCGACGATCACGCCGCCCGGCTTGAGCTCGCCCTTGCGGACCGCATCCTCGATGATGAACAGCGCCGCGCGGTCCTTCACCGACTGGCCCGGATTCATGAACTCGGCCTTGCCGAGAATGGTGCAGCCGGTCGCCTCCGAGGCGCGCTTGAGCTTGATCAGCGGCGTGCGCCCGATGGCGCCGACAATGCCGTCGCAGATGTGCATGGGAGACCTGTCGATCGGAGCGTTGCGTTGAGGCTGAACCTATCGGGGTCCGAAAGGGCCGACAAGCGCGCCATCATTAGCTCACCTCTCCCCGGCGGGGAGAGGTCGACGCGCGAAGCGTGTCTGGTGAGGGGGGAGCGAGAAAACAATACCGGCCTGCTGCAGCGGTGAGATAGAAGCGCACGCGCTCACCGCGCGCGCTCCTTGATCCTGTCGAACGCGGCGAGCGCCCGCGCGCGTGCGGCTTTGTGCTCCACGATCGGCGCGGGATAGGTTTCCCCGAGCTTCACTCCGGCGGCGGCGAGGATGGCGGGCGGGGCGTCGAACGGCGCGTGAATCGCATCGGCCGGCAGCCCGGAAAGCTCGGGGATCCAGCGCCGCACATACGCGCCCGCCGCATCGAATTTGGCCCCCTGCAGCACCGGATTGAAGATGCGGAAATAGGGCGCGGCGTCCGCGCCGGAGCCCGCGACCCACTGCCAGTTCGCGGGATTGTTGGCGGGATCGGCGTCGAGCAGCGTGTCCCAGAACCAGCGCTCGCCTGCGCGCCAGTCGATCAGGAGATGCTTGATCAGGAACGACGCGGTCACCAGGCGCACGCGATTGTGCATCCAGCCGGTCGCCCACAATTCGCGCATGCCGGCATCGACGATCGGATAGCCGGTCTCCCCGCGCCGCCACGCGTTCAGCGCGGCGTCGTCGCTGCGCCACGGGAAGCCGTCGAAGCGCGGCTGAACGTTGCGGACGGCGAGATCGGGATGGTGCGCGAGCAGGTGATGACAGAATTCGCGCCAGACGAGCTCGGAGACGAACTTGTCGGCGGAGGCCGCGATCGAGCGCGGGGCCGCGGCCTCGCGCGCGTGCCTGACCGCATGCCAGAGCTGGAACGGGCTGATCTCGCCGAAACGCAGATGCGGCGAGAGCCGCGACGTGTGCGGCCCGCCCGGCCGGTCGCGCTGCGCGGCATAATCGGCGAGCGCGCCGTCGGCGAAGGCCACGAGCTTCTCGCACGCCGCCGCTTCGCCGCGCGTCCAGTGATCGTTGAATTTCGCCGCCCAGTCCGGCCCGCTCGGTTCGAGCGCCCAGTCGTTGAGAGGCTCCGAGGCGACGCCGCCGGCGCTCCTGATCCGGTCGGGCGCGGGCAGGGGCGTGCGCGGCTCGGGAAGCGCGAGCACATGGCGCAGGAACGGCGTGAACACGGAGAAGGGCGCGCCGGACCGGGTCCGCACGGCTTGCGGCTCGAACAGGAGCGAGGCCTGGAAGGTCTGCGCAGCGACGCCGCGGGCGGACAGGTCGGCCGCGAGCGTCTGGTCGACCGCTGCGCCCGAAGGCTCGTAGCGCCGGTTCCAATACACGGCCGCCGCACCGGTGGCCGCGGCGAGCCCCGCGATCACATGCGCGGCAGCGCCCCGCCGCAAGGTCAGCGTCGCGCCGCGCTCGCGCAGGGAGCGATCGAGCGCGCGCAGCGAGCCGGCAAGCCACCAGCGGCTCGCCCCGCCACGCGGGCGCAGGCCCGCGCTCTCCTCGTCCAGCACGAACAAAGCAATGACCGGCCGCCCCGACCCGGCCGCAGCCGCCAGCGCGGGGTTGTCGGCGACGCGCAGATCGTCGCGGAACCAGACGATCGCCGGGGCGTCCGATACGGTAGAATTGGCAGGGCTCATCGATACGAAGCGCCGGACGCTGTAAATGGGTTCAATGTCATATAGGCACGCATGAACAGGCACGCATGAACAAGGCGCTCAGCAGGATGACGAACTCAGACCAGACGGGCTCGGGCGAGGACCGGCTGATCGCGCGCCATTTCCGCCCGATCGCGACCGATCCGGGCGCGTTCGGGCTCACCGACGACGCCGCGATCCTCGTGCCGCCGGCGGGGTGCGACCTCGTGCTGAAGGCCGACGCGATCATCGGCGGCGTGCATTTCCTGCCCGACGATCCGCCCGGCACAATCGCGCAGAAGGCGCTGCGCGTGAACCTCTCCGACCTGGCCGCCAAGGGCGCGCGGCCGCTCGGATTTCTCCTGTCGCTCGCGCTGCCCAGGGAGATCGGCGACGACTGGCTCGCCGCGTTCGCGCACGGCCTCAAGGAAGACGCCGAGCGCTACGCCTGCCCGCTGTTCGGCGGCGACACCGACCGCACCCCCGGCCCGATCATGGTGTCCGTCGCGGCGTTCGGCGCCGTGCCGCACGGGACCATGGTGCGGCGGAGCGGCGCGCGGGCGGGCGACCGCGTGGTGGCGACCGGCACGATCGGCGACGCCGTGCTCGGCCTCAGACTGCGGCGCGACGCAGGAGCGGCGGCGCGGTGGGGGCTCGATCCCGAGATGCGCGACGCGCTGATCGCGCGCTACCGCCTGCCGCAGCCGCGCAACGCCGTCGCCGAGATATTCCGCCGCCACGCCACCGGCGGCATGGACGTGTCGGACGGGCTCGCCGGCGACCTCGGCAAGCTGTGCGCCGCCTCGGGCGTCGAGGCCGTGATCGACGCCGCCCGCGTTCCGCTGTCGGAGGGGGCGCGCCGCGCGGTGGCGGCCGAACCCGCGCTGCTCTTGGAATTGCTCACCGGCGGCGACGATTACGAGATCGTCGCGACGGTCGCCGTGGACAATCTCGGCGCGCTGATCGCCGAGGCGGCCGCGGCGGGCGTCGCGGTCACCGAGATCGGTCGGATCGAGGCGGGCGCGGGGAGGGCGGCCTTCATCGGAGCCGACGGAAAACCGCTCGCCTTCGCGCGGGCCTCCTTCAGCCATTTCGACTGATTAGCACTGAGTGATGTCTCCGGTCATTCCGGGGCGCGGGCGAAGCCCGCGAGCCCGGAATCCATACTCACCGACAGCGCTATGGATTCCGGACAGCCTCGCTTCGCTCGGCTTCCGGAATGACCGCGATACACGACGGCGCGACACCATTTGCCCGCCCGGACAAATCCCTATCGCCAGCCGCGGTGGGGAGGCTATACGTCTCCGCCCGAAGGAGTCCGCATGTCCACCATTGCCGATCGCGCAATCGTGCCAGCGACCGACGACCGGCTCGCGCACCGGAACGCGCTCGTGCTCGCGGGCGCACAGGCGCTCGCCGGCGGCAACAGCGCGGTGATCTTCGGCAGCGCCGGCATCATCGGCACGGTGCTCGCGCCCGACA
>CAYGZV010000148.1:0-6277 GCA_964354425.1 uncultured Rhodoplanes sp.
TCCATCACCGCAGCCGGCAGCTCGTCGTAATGGCTGATCACACGGTCGGGCCGATGGCGCGCGACCGGCGTCTCGGTATAGCCGAAGTCGACGGCGATCACCGGCATGTTCGCCGCGCGTGCGGTGGCGATGTCGGTCGCCGAGTCGCCGACCAGCAGCGCCGAGCCCGAGCGCCCGCCGGCTGCCTCGATCGTAGCCGTCAGGATGCGGGGATCGGGCTTCTGCACGCCGAACGTGTCCTGGCCGCAAATCGCGGCGAACCGGCGCGATAGATCAAGCGCATCGAGGAGCTTGACCGAGAGCCGCTCCAGCTTGTTCGTGCAGACCGCAAGCCGGAAGCCGCGGGCGGCGAGCGCGTCGAGCGCGCGTTCCACCCCGGGAAACGGGCGCGAGAGTTCCGCGATGCGCGCTTCATAGGAAGACACGTAGACGGCATAAAGCCGATCCGCCTCGGCCGTCGTCAGCGCCCGGCCGTTCGCCGCAAGGCCCCGCTCGATCAGCTTGCGGGCGCCGCCGCCGATGAACTGGCGCGCCTGCAGGAACGGAACGGGGTCGATCCCCTCGCGCTCGAACAGCGCATTGAGCGTGGCGATCAGGTCGGGCGCGGTGTCGACCAGCGTCCCGTCGAGATCGAACACGACCGTGAGTTGCGTCCGGGCGGATTGTTGCGGCATGTCGACGACGCGAGGGCCCCCCTGAGCGCTGAAGAAATATTCATCAGCGCTGACGCGCTCCTAACGGGGATGCGCCCCGGATGCAAGCGCGGGGGACGCGAACCGGCCTGTCTCGCCCCCGGCCTTGTCCCCCCGCGCTAAATGGTTCGCCGCTATGCTGGGGCGCAGAAGCAGGCTACATAGCTCACAGTCGCACTCATCCACGACTGCGTAGCAAACACGATGAACATCGAGGAACAGAAACGCGCGGCCGCGGCGTGCGCCGTCGAATTCATTCGGCCCGGCATGCGGGTAGGCCTCGGGACCGGCTCGACCGCGCGTCACTTCGTCGAGTTGCTGGGCGAACGGGTGCGCGGCGGGCTCGACATCGTCGCCGTCGCCACCTCGGAAGCGACGCGGTCCGATGCCGAGCGGGCGGGCATTCTGCTTACGACGCTCGAGGAGACGCCGAACCTCGACCTCACCGTCGACGGGGCGGACGAAATCGCGCCCGATCTCAGCGCGATCAAGGGCGGCGGCGGCGCGCTCTTGCGCGAAAAGATCGTGGCGGCCGCCTCCACGCGCATGATCGTCATTGCCGACGAGTCGAAATGGGTCGACGCGCTGGGACGTTATCCCCTGCCGATCGAGGTGGCGCCTTTCGGCATCACGCCGACCCAGCGGGCGATCGCGCAAGCCGCGGCGGAATTAGGCTGCCCCGGACCGGTGCTGCTGCGGCGCACCAAGGAGGGCCATGCTTTCGTCACGGATGGGGGGCACCTGATCTTCGATCTGGCGCTCGGGCGCATTCCCGAGCCGCGCACGCTCGCGCTGCGGCTCGCCGAGATCCCGGGGGTCGTGGAACACGGCTTGTTCATCGGCCTCGTACGGATGGCGATCATCGCCGGGCCGGAGGGCATTCGCATCACAGAAGCATAAGTCGCATCGGAGGGGATTGATCATGCAAGTCGGCTGGTTGGCGCGGATCGCAGTGGCTGCGACGCTTGCCTGCGGATCGCTCTTGATGTCGGGGCCGGTCGCGGCGCAGCAGCAGCCAACGCCGGCGGCGGTCACCGCGGCGCGAGAACTGCTCGCCCTGAAAGGCGGCGACGTCGTCTTCACCCCGATCGTCAGCGGCGTGGTCGAAACGGTGAAAAACGTGTTCGTGCCGACCAACCCGAATCTCGGCAATGAACTCAACGAAGTCGCGACCAAGCTCCGCAAGGATTATGAGTCCAAACGCGCCGAGCTTCTCAACGAGGTCGCGCGGGTCTATGCCGAGCGCTTCTCGGAACAGGAACTCAAGGCGCTCGTCGCCTTTTACAAGAGCCCGCTCGGCCGCAAGATGGCCATGGAAGAGCCGGCGATCATCGACGAAAGCATGCGCCGCGCGCAAACCTGGGGCGATGCCTTGTCGGGCGAAGTGATGTCCAGATTTCGCGAGGAGATGAAGAAGAAGGGCCACGATCTTTGATCTCTATGAACGAGCGCGAGGTCGATCTTTTCGTCATCGGGGCCGGATCGGGCGGCGTGCGCGCGGCCCGGATCGCGGCCGGCCATGGCGCGCGCGTGATGATCGCCGAGGAACACCGGGTCGGCGGAACCTGCGTCATTCGCGGCTGCGTGCCGAAAAAGCTGCTGGTCTACGCGTCGCGCTTCCCGCATGAGTTCGCCGACGCGGAAGGCTTCGGCTTTTCGCTCTCGACCCCGACATTCGATTGGCCGACCCTGATCGCCAATAAGGATCGGGAGATCGCCCGCCTCGAGGCGGCCTATATGACGACGCTGGAGAAAGCGGGCGTCGCCCTCGTCAAGAGCCGCGCGGTGTTCGAAGACGCGCATACGCTCCGGCTGCTGGCGACGGGCGAGCGCGTTCGCGCGGCGCACATCCTGATCGCGACCGGCTCGTCGCCCAGCCTCGGTCCATCCATCCCCGGGATCGAGCACGTCATATCCTCGAACGAGGTGTTCCACCTTCCCGAATTCCCCGACCGCGTCCTGATCCAGGGCGGCAGCTACATCGCCGTCGAGTTCGCCGGCATCTTCGCCGGGCTCGGTGCCAAAGTGAGCCTCGTCTATCGCGGCGACAACATCCTGCGCGGTTTCGACGACGATTTGCGCCAGCAGTTGCGCATGGAAATGGAAAAGCGCGGCATCCACGTGATCACCGGCAGCACGGTGACGGCGGTCGAGCCGATCGCCAAGCAGTTCTCCGTCCATCTCTCTTCCGGCGGCCTGACGGTGACCGCCGATCAGGTGATGTTCGCGCTCGGCCGTCCGCCCAATGTGCGCGGGCTGGGGCTGGAGAAGGCAGGCGTCGCGATCGACGCGAACGGCGCGGTCGCGGTCGATGACTACTCCCGCACATCGGCGCCGCATATCTACGCGGTCGGCGACGTCACCAACCGGATCAATCTGACGCCGGTCGCGATCCGCGAGGGCCAAGCGTTCGCCGAGACCGTGTTCGGCGGCAAGCCGACCAAGGTCGACCACACGAACGTGCCCACGGCCGTGTTCAGCGAGCCCGAGCTCGGCACGGTGGGCCTGACGCAGGCGCAGGCGGCGGCGCGGTTCCCCAAGCTCGACGTCTACAAGACCATGTTCCGCCCGATGAAGGCGACGCTGTCGGGCCGCGACACCACGATGTTCTTCAAGCTCCTGGTCGACGCCGCGAGCGATCGCGTCGTCGGCTGCCACATCCTCGGCGAAGGCGCCGCCGAGATGATCCAGGTGGTCGGGATTGCGGTGAAAATGGGCGCCACCAAAGCGGATTTCGACGCCACCATGGCGGTGCATCCGACCGCGGCGGAAGAACTGGTGACGCTGCGCCAGCCGGTCGAGCAGTTGCAGCGCGAGGCGGCGGAATAGGCCTCGCGCGTCGTTTCCCTATCCCGGCGGCAAGCAGGAGCGATCAATGCCGGACATGACGGCTCAGGTTCTTCATTTGGAGCCGGGCGACGAGATCGCCCTCCAGTACCTCGGCGCTGCCGTGGTTCTCCAGTGGGACGCCCTCCCGGAGAAGGCGCAGCAGGCGATATTGCAGCAGGCGAACTCAGTCGGCGGGTTGCCCCCTGTCGGTTCGCTCCATGAGCAGATCCAGTCGCTCATTGGGCGTATCCGGAGTTAGCTCCGCCGATGGCGGGAAGCGCCCCGTCGGCGTGACCGGCAATAGCGTCCTCCCGCGCATCGCGACAAGGCGAATCTGCCCTGGTTTGACCAGATTGCTCTCGTGTATAAGCGTTGACTGTCCGCGCCTGTGCGGACTGTGCGATCGGATCGACACGGAGTTTCATCATGGCCGAGCGTTGGACGCCCGATAGTTGGCGCTTAAAGCCGATCGTGCAGATGCCGGACTATCCCGACCCGCAGGCGCTCGCCGCGGTCGAGAAGCAGCTTGCGACCTTTCCGCCGCTCGTTTTTGCGGGCGAAGCGCGCAACCTGAAGAAGACGCTGGCGCGCGTCGCCGCCGGTCAAGCGTTCCTGCTCCAAGGCGGCGACTGCGCCGAAAGCTTCGCCGAGCACGGCGCCAACAATATCCGCGACTTTTTCCGCGTCTTCCTGCAGATGGCCGTGGTGCTGACCTATGCGGCGGCGTCGCCCGTGGTGAAGGTGGGCCGCATCGCCGGACAGTTCGCAAAGCCCCGTTCGGCGGGGACCGAGAAACGCGGCGACGTGGAGCTGCCGAGTTATCGCGGCGATATCATCAACGACAACGAGTTCACGGCCGAGGCGCGGCGTCCCGATCCGCGGCGGCAACTTCAAGCCTATCGCCAGTCGGCGGCGACGCTGAACCTGCTGCGCGCCTTCGCGCAGGGCGGCTACGCCAATCTCGGAAGCCTGCACCAATGGATGCTCGGCTTCGTCAAGGACAGCCCGCAGGCGCGGCGCTACATGGAATTGGCGGACCAAATCTCCGAAGCGCTCGCCTTCATGCGGGCATGCGGGCTCAATCTCGAAAGCCATCCCGAACTGCGCACCACCGACCTCTACACGAGCCATGAAGCGTTGTTGCTGGGATACGAAGAGGCGATGACGCGCGTCGATTCGACGAGCGGCGACTGGTACTGCACGTCGGGACATATGCTGTGGATCGGCGACCGCACGCGCCAGCCCGACCACGCCCATGTCGAGTTCTGCCGCGGCATCGAGAACCCGCTCGGACTGAAGTGCGGCCCCTCGCTCAAGCCGGACGAACTCTTGCGCGTGATGGATATCCTCGATCCCGACAACGAACCCGGACGTCTCACCCTGATCTGCCGCTTCGGCGCCGACAAGGTCGGCGAAATGCTTCCGCCGCTGGTGCGGGCGGTCAAGCGCGAGCAACGCAACGTCGTCTGGTCGTGCGATCCCATGCATGGAAATACGATTGCGGCCGGGAGCGGATACAAGACACGGCCGTTCGACCGCATCCTGCAGGAGGTGAAGACGTTCTTCACGGTGCATGCCGGCGAAGGCACGATCGCCGGCGGCGTGCACCTCGAAATGACCGGGCAGAACGTGACGGAATGCACGGGCGGCGCGCGCGCGATCACCGACGAGGACCTCGACAGCCGCTACCACACATTCTGTGATCCGCGGCTCAACGCCGATCAGTCGATCGATCTGGCTTTCCTGCTTGCGGAACTCTTGAAAAAGGAACGCGTGACGCGGTCGGCGCCCATGTCGGCCGTCGCGAGCTGGTGAAAAGCCGCGCAGGCGGGCTGACGACCGCGCGCGGTCTATTGTGTGACGAGGCGGAGCGGCGTGGACGGGACGGAGCGGATGCGCCGACAACGGTGAATGGCGGCCGACCAGGAGTTCTCTGAGTCCTGGATCAGGCAGAGTCCGCCGGTCAAGGTTCCATCCGATCGCAAACGGCGCCGCCGCGCGGATACTCACCGGCGCGGCGAGCCGCCGTTCGCAACATGGATGTGCGGGACGACCGAAGATAAGCCGCCGCGCACCACGCCCCGACGATGCGGGTCTCGCGCCTAGATCGCGTCCTTGAGCTCTTTGGCGGCGCGGAACGCCACCTTCTTGCTGGCCTTGATCTTGATCGGTTCGCCGGTCGCCGGATTACGTCCCATCCGGGCGGCGCGCTTCCTGACCTGCAGGATGCCGAGCCCGCCAATGCGGACGCGGTCGCCCTTCTTAAGGTGCTTCACCAGCAGGCCGATCATGTCGTTGAGAATAGCTTCCGACTGCTTCTTGGCGAGTTCGTGCTCGGCGGCGAGCGCCGCGGCGATATGCTTGAGGGTCACAGTAGGTTGGGCCACCTTAGCCATAGAAGTCCTCCATTTGCGGACCAAAGACCGCGAAAACCCCCGTCAAATATATGATTCTCGTGCTTTAGCCAGCAGTAAATTGCAGGAAAAGCCCATTTTTCCTGGCTTTTTTGTGGGTGCCGCGCGCGTTTCCCAATGAATCCGGGCGTCGACGCGATGGCCAAGGCGCGCAATCAGCGCGGCGACCCCGTCTCCTATGTCCTGAGCCCGGACACCAACTTGACTTCATTTGGACCGGGACTTATCTCAGCGCGTCCGATATGATCAGACAAATCGCGGTCCGGGGGCGTAGCTCAGTTGGTTAGAGCGTCGGCCTGTCACGCCGAAGGTCGCGGGTTCGAGTCCCGTCGCTCCCGCCAG
>CAYGZV010000149.1:0-6213 GCA_964354425.1 uncultured Rhodoplanes sp.
TGGCGTCGAACGCGGAGAACCTTGCGCGCGGCATGAAAATGCTCGCCGAAGACATCGAGGCCGGCGGCGGCGAACTGCGGATCAGGCAATCCGATCACAGCCAGTTCGAGGTCGGCCGCAATATCGCGGTCACCCCCGGCAAGGTGGTCTATCAGAACGAGCTGATGCAGATCATCCAGTACACGCCCACGACGGAGAACGTGCTGAAAACGCCGCTCCTGATCGTGCCGCCCTGGATCAACAAGTACTACATCCTCGACCTCAACGAGGAGAAGTCGTTCATCAAATGGGCGGTGAGCCAGGGCATCACCGTGTTCATCATCTCATGGGTGAACCCGGACGCGCGCCTCGCCACCAAGACCTTCGCCGACTACATGCATCAGGGACCGATCGAGGCGCTCGATAAAGTTCTGCAGATCACCGGCGAGCCGAAGGCGCACACGATCGGCTATTGCGTTGGGGGCACCATGCTGGCGGTGACCATGGCCTATCTCGCCGAGAAGGGCGGGCTCGACAAGATCGCGTCGGCGACGATGTTCACCGCCCAGGTCGACTTCGAGCACGGCGGCGACCTGAAGATCTTCACCTCCGAACCTGCGCAGGTCGAGGCGATCGAACGCCGCATGGCCGAGCTCGGCTACCTCGAAGGCAAGAAGATGGCGACGGTCTTCAACTTCCTGCGCTCGAACGACCTCGTCTGGCCCTACATCATCTCGAACTATCTCAAGGGCGAGCAGCCCTTCCCGTTCGACCTGCTCTACTGGAACTCCGACTCCACGCGCATGCCGGCGGCCAACCACTCCTATTATCTCCGCAACTGCTATCTGGAGAACCGGCTGAGCAAGGGCGAGATGGAGCTCGACGGCGTTCATCTCGACCTCAAGAAGGTGACGGTGCCGGTCTACAATGTGGCGACGCGCGAAGACCATATCGCGCCCGCGAAGTCGGTCCTGATCGGCTGCAAGTACTTCGGCGGTCCGGTCGACTACATCGTCGCGGGCTCCGGCCACATCGCCGGCATCGTCAATCCGCCGGCGGGCGGCAAGTACCAGTACTGGACGGGCCCCAAGCCCGACGGCTTCGACGACACAGAAGTGTGGCTCAAGCAGGCGACCGAGACCAAAGGCTCGTGGTGGCCGCATTGGGTCGAGTGGATCAGGCACTTCGATCGTTCCGAAATTCCGGCGCGCCAGCCCGGCGGCAACGGCTTCGAGCCGATCGAAGACGCGCCCGGCTCCTATGTGAAAATGCGCGACTGAGTCGATTCATCCTCCTCCGTGAAATCGGGGGAGGATGCTTGGGTAGCTGCGACTAGACGGCGGCGTGCGGGGCGACCCGCGCGCCGTTTCTCTTCGCCGACGCACGATAGTTGAGCGAGGTCAATGCCGGGCGCGGCGCGCTTCCGCCAGTCTCACGGCTGAGCGGCGGCGACGCCCTCGATCAGAACGAACCGGGAGGAGAGCACGCATGAAGGCCTCCGACATCATGGCGACCGAAGTCGTCACCGTGACGCCCGAGAGCAACGTGCAGGACGTGGCCGAGACCCTGCTCAAGCACCGGATCAGCGGCGCGCCGGTGGTCGACGCTCGCGGCCATGTGGTCGGCATTGTCAGCGAGGGCGACCTGCTGCGGCGCGCGGAAGCGGGCACCGGACACGAGCGCTCATGGTGGCTCAGGCTGCTGATGGGCCGCGAGGGGCTCGCCGCCGAATATGTCCGCGAACACAGTCGCAAGACCGCCGATGTGATGAGCCGCGACGTGATCACGGCGACGCCCGACACGCCGGTCAGCGACATTGCCGAACTGCTCGAACGCAGCCGGATCAAGCGCGTGCCGATCGTCAAGGACGGCAGGCTGATCGGCATTGTGAGCCGCGCCAACCTGCTGCATGCGCTCGCCTCGCTGCGCAACGAGATCGCCGCGCGGCCGCCAGCCGACTCCGAGCTGCGCGAGGCGATCATGGCGCGGCTGCGCGCCGAGCCGTGGATCCGCTCGATGCTCGTCAATGTGACGGTCGCGGACGGCTTGGCCGATGTGTGGGGCATCGTCGATTCGCCTTCGGAGAAGCAGGCGCTGCGCGTGGCGGTCGAGACGACGCCAGGCGTGAAAGCGGTGAACGACAATCTCATCATCCGCCCGGTGGCGAGCGGGACGTAGCCCGCCTGTCCTACCCCCTCCCCAACCCTCCCCCGCAAGCGGGAAAGGGAGCGGAGCGGGAGGGCGGATTGGGACCGCCGGGTGAAGCCTTGGCTGTCCGGTTCAGCTCCGATCACACCTCTCCCCGGCGGGGAGAGGTTCGTCTCGAGCACACTTCAAGGAAACAGCGCGACCTGCTCGAGGCCCGCCGTCTCGGGGAAGCCGAGCATCAGGTTCATGTTCTGCACCGCCTGGCCCGAGGCGCCCTTGACGAGATTGTCGAGCGCCGAGCCGATGATGGCGCGGCCCGGCTTGCGGTCCTTCGCGACCCCGATGAAGGTCATGTTGGAGCCGCGCACATGCCGCGTCTGCGGCATCTCGCCGAACGGCAGCACGTGCACGAAGGGCTCGCCCGCATAGGCCTGCGCGAGGATCGCGTGAAAGTCCTCCGCGGACTGCGCAGCGCTCGCCCGCACATAGATCGTGGAGAGAATGCCGCGGTTCATCGGCACGAGATGCGGCGTGAAGGTGACGATCACCTCGCGCCCCGCGGCGCGCGAGAACTCCTGGTCAAGCTCGGCCATGTGGCGGTGATGGCCGACGCCATAGGCGTGAAAGCCCTCCGCCACTTCCGAGTACAGCATGTTCTCCTTGGCCGCCCTGCCCGCCCCCGTCATGCCGGACTTCGCGTCGATGACGATATCGTCCGTCGCGATCGCGCCTTTGCGGATCAGCGGCACGAGCGGAAGCTGCGCGCAGCTTGTGTAGCAGCCGGGATTGGCGACCAGGCGCGCTTTCCGGATGTCGTCGCGGTAGACCTCGACGAGCCCGTACACCGCCTCGGTCTGCAGCTCCGGCGCGGAATGCGCGCCGCCATACCAGCGCGCATAGGCGCTCGTGTCGGTCAGGCGGAAATCGGCCGAGAGGTCGACCACCTTGGTCTTCGGCGCAGCCGCGAGCAGGCCTGAGATCACCTTCTGCGTCGTCGCATGCGGCAGCGCGCAGAAGACGAGATCGAAGCCCGCGCGCGCCCAATCGACGCTCTCGATCGCGACGAGCTTCGGCAGGTCGAACGGCGAGAACTGCGGGAACACGTCGCGCATCGCCTGGCCGGCGCGGCGGTCGGCCGTGAGCAGCGCGATCTCGACCTGCGGGTGGCGCAGCAGCAGCCGCACCAGCTCCGCGCCGGTATAGCCCGACGCGCCGAGCACGCCGATTTTTGCTTTTGACGTCATGGGAATCCTACCTTGCGCCGCCCAGCCTGCACCTCTCCCCGCTTGCGGGGAGAGGCGGCATTTCCGTATCGCGAAGCTTCATCAAGCGGAGGAGAACCACGAAAAGCCGAGCGTGCCGGGCGCGAGCAGCACCGCCGCCCACAGGAAGGCCGAGGCGAAATTGGCAATCTGGAAATGCCACCACGGCATCACGAAAATGCCGGCGACAAGCGGCACCGAGGCGCGCAGCGGGCCGAAGAAGCGGCCGAGCGCGATGGCGAACACCCCGAAGCGGCGGATGAAGGCTTCGCCCATCGGAATCAGATGCGGATGCCGCGACAACGGCCAGACATTGGCGATGCGATGCTTGAAGGTGAAGCCGAGCCAGTAGGACAGCCAGTCGCCGAGCGCCGCGCCGATGGCGGCGGCGACCCAGATCGGCCAGAACTCGAGCCCGCCCAGCCCGATCAGCGCGCCGATGCCGACCAGCGCTGCCCACGCCGGAACGATGAGCGACATGAAGGCGAGCGACTCGGCAAAGGCGAGCACGCCCACGATGGGCGCCGCCCACACATGGTGCACGCGCACGAACTCGATGATGGCGTGGGCGTATTGTTCCATCGTCTGCGAGAAGAGCCAGTTGCCGAGCATGCAAGCGTTATACGTCGAACCGACGCTTGGCCACCATGGCCCTGTGTTTTGCACCCCGGGCACCGTCATCGCATCCGGCCCCTGCGATGCGCAAGGGCTCCGGCCGCCCTATCTTTGCTCGGAGCCTGTGCGATAGTGCCGGCTCCGATTCGTCGGTTCCTTCACTCAACGCAACGATAGATATGGCGAAATCCGCGCAAAGAAAGCCCGCCCGCGGTCCCGATCTGTTTCCCGAGGCCGCGCCGGCGGCGTCCGCCGCAGCGCCGCGCGCCGCGGAGCGTACGCCCAAGGGCGCGCGCCGCCCCGCGAACGGGCCGGCCGAGAGCGGCTACACCGCGCATGACATCGAGGTGCTGGAGGGGCTCGAGCCGGTGCGCCGCCGCCCCGGAATGTATATCGGCGGCACCGACGAGAAGGCGCTGCACCATCTCTTCGCCGAGACGATCGACAATGCGATGGACGAGGCGCTGGCGGGGCATGCGAGCTTCATCGAGGTGGAGCTTTCCGCCGACGGCTTCCTCACCGTCATCGACAATGGCCGCGGCATTCCGGTCGACCCGCACCCGAAATTCCCGAAGAAATCCGCGCTCGAAGTGATCATGTGCATGCTGCACGCGGGCGGCAAGTTCGACTCCAAGGTCTACGAGACCTCGGGCGGGCTGCACGGGGTGGGCGTGTCGGTGGTCAATGCGCTGTCGGAAACGCTCGAAGTCGAGGTCGCGCGCCAGGGCCAGCTCTACCGGCAGGTCTATCACCGCGGCAAGCCCGCGAAAGGCCTGGAAAAGCTCGGCCGCGTGCACAACCGGCGCGGCACCAAGGTGCGCTTCAAGCCGGACCCGCAGATTTTCGGCGCGAAGGCGAGGTTCAGTCCGCAGCGGCTGTTCAAGATGGCCCGCGCCAAGGCCTATCTGTTCGGCGGCGTGGAAATCCGCTGGCGCTGCGACAAGGCGCTGCTCGCCGGGATCGACGGCGTGCAAGCGGAGGAGACCTTCCACTTCCCGGGCGGCCTGCAGGATTATCTCGCGAGCGCGCTCGACGGGCAGACGCTGGTGCATCCCGACATTTTCACCGGCCGCTCCGGCCGGCCCGGCGCGAACGGCGCGGTCGAATGGGCGGTCGCCTGGACCGCGGACGGCGACGGCTTCCTCTCCTCCTACTGCAACACGATCCCGACCGGCGACGGCGGCACGCACGAGGCGGGTTTCCGCAGCGCGCTCCTGCGCGCGCTGAAGGACCATGCCGAGCGCATGGGCCAGGGCAAGCGCGCGGCGTCCGTCACCAGCGACGACGTGATGACGGGCGCGGGCGCGATGCTGTCCGTCTTCATCCGGGAGCCGGAATTCCAGGGCCAGACCAAGGATCGCCTCTCGACCGCCGAGGCGCAGCGCATCGTCGAAGCCGCGGTGAAGGACCCGTTCGACCACTGGCTCGCCGGCAATCCGACGCACGCGACCAAGCTGCTCGACTGGGTGGTCGAGCGCGCCGACGAGCGCCTGCGCCGCCGCCAGGAAAAGGAGATCGCGCGCAAGTCCGCCGTGCGCAAGCTGCGCCTGCCGGGCAAGCTCGCCGACTGCACCGCGAGCGCCGCGCAAGGCTCGGAGATTTTCATCGTCGAGGGCGACTCCGCCGGCGGCTCCGCCAAGCAGGCGCGCGACCGCCAAACGCAGGCCGTGCTGCCGCTGCGCGGGAAAATCCTCAACGTTGCGAGCGCCGGCAAGGACAAGCTCGCGCAGAACCAGCAGCTATCGGACCTCGTGCAGGCGCTCGGCTGCGGGTCGGGCGCGTATTATCGCGACGAGGATTTGCGCTACGAGAAGGTGATCGTGATGACCGACGCCGATGTCGACGGCGCGCACATCGCCTCGCTGCTCATCACCTTTTTCTACCGGCAGATGACGCAGCTGATCGAGAACGGGCACCTCTATCTCGCGGTGCCGCCGCTCTACCGGCTCTCGCATGGCGGCAAGACGTTCTACGCGCGCGACGACAAGCACAAGGACGCGATCATGCGCGCCGAGTTTCACGCCAACGCCAAGGTGGAGATCGGCCGCTTCAAGGGGCTTGGCGAAATGCTGCCCGGGCAGCTGAAGGAAACCACGATGAACCGCAAGACGCGCACGCTGCTGCGCGTCCAGCTTCTCACCGAGGACCGCGCCGACACCGCAGACTCGGTCGAGCGGCTGATGGGCACGAAGGCCGAATCCCGCTTCGC
>CAYGZV010000150.1:0-6161 GCA_964354425.1 uncultured Rhodoplanes sp.
TCGCCCCGAAATCACCCCAGACTAAAATTTCCGTTTAGTCTGGGTTTTAGTCTGGGGAATTTTTTTGGACATGTGCACGCGTGAAGTTAGGGGGTGGTGAAATATCCACTCGCGAGCGCGGCCGGAGCGAGGGCGCGATTGACCATGTCGAGCCCCTCATGCTCGGACTTGCCTCGGTGTGTGTCACTCTCGGAGGGCGCGCGCTCCGATCGTTATGCCCGAGCTCGATCGAAATCGCAGAGAGGACGCGGCTCCGACAGCGGGACGCAGCGGTCCGGAGTCGGAACCGGAACGTCCGCGCAAGATCCACGTCGACATGGACGCGTTCTACGCGTCGGTCGAACAGCGCGACAATCCAGAACTCAGGGGCAAGCCCGTCGCTGTCGGTGGGGCGCGGGAACGCGGCGTGGTCGCCGCCGCGAGCTACGAGGCTCGCAAGTTCGGTGTTCGGTCCGCGATGCCGTCAGTAACGGCGCGCCGGAAATGTCCTGACCTCATCTTTGTGAAGCCGCGGTTCGACGTCTACAAAGAGGTTTCGCTGCAAGTCCGCGCGATCTTCGCGGAATACACGCCGATCATCGAGCCGCTGTCGCTCGATGAGGCCTATCTGGACGTGACCGAGAATATTCAAGGCATTGCATCGGCGACAGAGATCGCGGACCAGATCAGGGCAAAGATCCGCGCCGAGACCCAACTGACGGCGTCGGCCGGCGTCTCCTACAACAAGTTCCTCGCCAAGCTTGCTTCCGACTATCGCAAGCCCGACGGGCTGTTCGTCATCACGCCCGCGATGGGGCCGAGCTTCGTCGAGGGGCTTACGGTGCAACGGTTCCACAGCGTCGGGCCGGCGACGGCCGCGAAGATGAACCGGCTCGGGATTTTCACCGCGCTTGATCTGAGAGCGAAAGACCGGGCCTTTCTACGGACGCATTTTTTTTGGCAAGGCCGGGCCGCATTATTACGACATCTGCCGCGGCATCGATAACAGGCCGGTCTGCGCCGATCGCGTCCGAAAATCGGTCGGGGCGGAAACGACGTTCTCGCGGGACCTCACGAGCTTTGACGAGATGAGAGCGGAGCTCTCGCCGCTGATCGACAAGGTCTGGCGCTATTGCGACAGCACTGGCGTGCGGGCACGAACCGTGACGCTGAAAGTGAAATTCGCGGATTTTCGGATCATCACCCGCAGTCGAACACACAAGGCGCCGGTTACGGACTGCTCTATGTTCGCATCGATCAGCGCAGATCTGCTTGCGGCTCAGTTTCCGATGCGGAAAGAAGTCCGTCTGATTGGCGTCTCTCTGTCGTCGCTGTGCACCGAGTTGCAAGAAGAAGATCCACAGATGACGCTGGCGCTTTGAGCTTCTTGCCGCCTGCCGTACAGCCTTCTTTCCGCGAGCCCAGGCGGCGCGCATGGCGGCGGCGCACGCCTTATCGATTTCGCCGAGTGCTTATCGTAGCGTACCGACGGATTGAGGAACGCACGCGCTTTGCCATCCGCGAGGAACTTGCGCCTTTTGAAACCGATCTGGTCGTGAACGGCGATGATCAATCGTCGAGGCCCTTGGAGGCCTTCGTGCCGTGCACGCCGACATTTGCGAGGACGCCACCAGGGGCTACCAAGTCCTGGCAGAGGAGGAAGGTTGCCGGTACGAACATGACGGCGTCCTCGTCGTCCGTGATGATCTCTTTCCCGGTGGCACCAAAGCTCGATTCCTGCCGTCGCTGTTCGACGGCGCGGACGAGGTTGTTTACGCGAGCGCCGCCGAGGGTGGCGCCCAGACAGCACTCGCGACCGTTGCGGTGCAACTCGGCAAGCGCGCCACGATCTTCGTCGCGAAGCGCGCGCAACCGCACCCACGCGCATTGATGGCAAAACGGCTCGGCGCCAAAATCATGCAGGTATCGCCGGGCTATCTCAGCACGGTTCAGGCGCGTGCCCGCGAATACAGCCGCCAGGTCGGCGCTCGGCTCGCGCCGTTCGGCATCGATATGGCCGAAGCTATCGAGGCGGTTGCAGCCGCGGCGCGGTCCGTGGACATCGAGCCCGACGAGGTGTGGTGTGCGTCCGGTTCGGGCGTATTGGCACGCGCGCTCGCAAAAGCATGGCCCAAGGCGCGGCGGCACGTCGTCCAGGTCGGCCGCCGATTGGAGCCGAACGAGGTCGCAGGGGCTACGATACACGTCTACCCGCTGCCGTTCGGACGGGAGGCGAAAAGCAAGCCGCCGTTTCCGAGCGACCCGCACTACGATGCGAAGGCCTGGGAGATTTGCCGAGCACGTAAAGGTGCGGGAAAGGTCATCATGTGGAACGTCGCTGGGCCGGCGCAGTTGTAATCAGCCATGTCCGGTTAGGTCCAAGAGCGAGAGCATGTCACTGGACGAGAAGTGCCAATTCCGGACTCCCTTAGCAAACGTGCCTGCTTGACTTGACTCCCTCCAAGCAAGCCGGCGGCGCCTGTCGCCCCACCAGTGAGCCAAAACAAGCGCCGCCGTGGTATCGGACGCCGACCGTGGGCCCCGACCATGCTCATCATGGACAGCCCTGGACGCTTAGGGCGCGCCCGACGCGACCGTGATCGCATCGGCTCTGGCGGCAAGCGTACTCCCGACACGGAAGCCGATATTGTTGTTCCGGTTGTCGGTGGTGTTCCTGTTGCGGTTGGCGGAGCGGAGGTTCTGTGGATTGTTGTTCCAGGAACCGCCGCGAACGACACGGCGACAAGGGGCAGTCCAGGCTTCAAGGGTGTTGGCCGGATCGAACCAGCCGCCCCGGAAGATCGCCTAGCGCAAGCGCCACGTATCTGCATGCCCGGCGTGAGCGATCCAGGCCCCACGCGCGCATTGACATCGCCGAACCCGATGGTTCCTACTCGCCATTGGTCGCGAAGGCCGCGCAGCCGATTACGGAAGCGCCGCACGTTGTCCTCTGGGAGGCAACGACGACCGCCGGCGTACAGCTCGAAGCCGAGAAACTGCGACGGGTCGGCACATGACAAGATCATGGTCTTGCGCGGGTGAAGCTTGAGTCGTCGACCGGCAAGGTAAAGCTCGATCCGCAACCGCCATTCGGCCAAGACGACGGGATCGTCGTGGAACAGCGCAAAGTCATCGACGTAGCGCACATAGGGCGCGCACAATACTTCGGTCGCGAAATGATCGAAACGATCCAGATAGAGATTGGCAAAAAACTGGCTGGTCAGATTGCCGATGGGGAGACCGCGGCGGCGGCAGAATGGCAAAAATGGTCATCGCCGTCGAAGTACAGGTGGACCGGCTCCTGGGGATTCGAGCTATCGACGATCAGGTCGAGCAGCGCCAGCGTTGATGGACAACTGATGCGGCGGCGGAATTCGGAATTCAGGATCGAATGATCGATCGCGGGAAAATAACGGTAGAGGGCGCCGCGTAAGACGTGCGCGTATCGGTCGCGATACCGCTCATAGGCGTCAATGGCGCGATGCGTGCCCTTGCCGATCCGATTGGCGAACGTGTGATCGATGAAGCCCGCTTCAAAGATCGGTTCGACGACCGCGCAGAGCGCGTGGTGGACGACACGGTCGCGGAACGGCGCCGCCGAAACGATGCGGCGCTTCGGATCATTGACTTCGAAGGCGGTATAGCGCCCGGGCCGATAGTCGCCCGCGCGCAGTTGGCGCTCCAAAGTGAGAAGTTCGCGCTCCAGTTTGGCAAAATATGACGCCGCACCCGGCTTCTTGCGTTTCCCTTTAATGGCGCGACGGGCAGCCGCATCTAACGCCTGGAAGTCAGCAATCCGTGCGAACAAGTTGTCATGCCGTTGTGGCATCGGCGATAGCTGCCGTGGTCCTGCTCGCTGCGCGCTGCGCCTTCGTCCATCCGCCAATCAGCCGGCCGGTTTCGTCGAGCGCGCGCACCGCATGCTCGTAGCGACGACGGTCAAGCAGTTTCAGGTCGGCCGCGAGTCGAAGCAAGAAGCGCAGCTTCTCGATCCCCAGGTTTGCTTGCTGCAAGGGCTGCAGGCGGCCCTGGTATAGGTGGCCTCGATCAGCATATCGAGCACATCGAGGGCAGCGGTTTCGACCCGGTCGCCAATCGTGAACTTGTGGCTCCGCGGAAATTTCTCAACCGTCGGCATGAGCCATGTCAGGAACTGGTAGTGCGCCTCGACCGCAGGCCCCGTGCGTTTGGAATTGTCCGACATCGAACCATGCCCTTGAATGATTCGACCAGGGGCTTCGCCCCTGGACCACAATCGGTAAAGAAGTAAAGATTCAAGGTGTAAGCGTCCAACCGACACAGAAGCCGAAAAAGTTGAGCCGGTTGCCGGTGGAGTCCCCGCCGCGGTTGGCGGAGCGGAGGAACTGAGGATTGAGGAGCCAGGAACCGCCGCGAACGACGTGCCAATCCGCATTGCCGCGTTGCAGCCAAGCCGAGCCATCCGACCGCGCGCCGTTGTAGTCGTCGTGCCAGACGTCTTCGCACCACTCCCACACGTTTCCGTGGACCTGATAGAGCCCCCAGGGGTTCGCCGCGAACTCGCCGACAGCTACGGTCTGCTTTCGGTATTTGCCCTTGGCTCCGCCGCCCTTGCAGACGTAGTTGCCATCATAGTTGGCCTGCGCTGGGGTAATGCTTGAGCCCCACCAGAACGGCGTCGTGGTGCCGGCTCGGGCCGCATACTCCCACTCGGCCTCGGTCAGCAGCCGGTAGTCTCGCCCCGACTGGCTGGAGAGCCAGACTGCAAAAGCCTTCGCATCCTCCCAGCTCACGCACACCACCGGGTGGCCGTCATCCTGAGGAAACTCCGGATTGCGCCACGACGCTTGGGGGTCAAGCTTCGATTCGTTGCCCGCCCAGACGTAAGCTCCGCCCTCTGTCTTGTAACCCGCGTTGTTGACGAATGCGGCGAACTGACCGCGTGTAACGGCATGGCGACTCACGCCGAAGGGCCGTGTGATCTTCACGGGGTGCTGCGGGCCTTCCGTATCCTGGCGATCCGGTTCGGTCTCCGGCGAGCCCATCATGAACTTGCCTGCCGGCACGATAACCATCTCGGGGCCCATCTCGTGGTCCTTGAACCACTCGGCCTTGCCATTACCAGGCAGGAACCAACCCTCTGGAGCCCCGTGAACGATCGTGGCATCCACCTTGATGCGGCCGGCTGAATTGGCGGGAGAGAAGGGCAAGGAAACTGCCTGCAAAAAAGCGGGGCCTCTGAGCTGAGGCCCCGCTAGAGAAAAAGAGAAGGAGAGAAAAACAAAATGTAGCAGAAATCAGACACTACTGCGGTGGTAAAAATGCAACAATGCATAGCCTTCCAACAATTGTGACACCCGCGCTCGACCGCGGATGTAATACGCGCGGGCGTCCGCTCGCAGTCCGATCGTGCCCCATGCGATAAGCGGCATGCCTGCGTTGGTCCCCGTGCCTTCTCGCCAAGCCGAAATGCGATTTCCCGCACCAGCGGAAAGTAGGGCTTGTCGCGCTAGCGTAACACTTTTTTGCAGGCTTCCGACCGTCGAGTGCTCCTGTTGCGTATCCCGCGTTCAGCTTTTTTGAGGATATGCCAAGCTTCGCAAGGAGAACCGATGCTCAAGACTAGCCTTGTCGTCGCCACGACGCTCAGCCTCTCAGCAATCGTTGCGGTCGCGTCCGATAAGCCGCCTGCTGTTACGGACCGTTGCGCCGCGGTGGATCTACGAGCTATCGCGCTGATTGAGGATCATGGCGCGGCGAAAAAACGTGCCGGCGCGCGCTTTTTGCGGCGCAGCAGTGGCCGTTCAACAGGCCCGTGCTGCGTGTCGCAAGGGGTATGAAGATGAGGCGCTCGCCCTGTACGATCTGGTGCTCGCGCTCGATCCCACCTTCGAGATGACAGGCTCGAAGCGCCGATAGCAGGACGACCGCAAAGCTTTCTGACGGCCAGCGCGACGACCCGCTAGATGAATGAAAAAAGAAGCCCCGGCCATGGGGGATGGCTAAGGCGGTTCTAATCAAAAGACCAGAGTGCGGCACGTGAGGGCGTCATCCTGCGGGCGGGAGCAGCATGGTTACAATACCAAAATAGATCAGGATTGTTAAAGGCTCAATTCGCGTTAGTTCAGCATAGCAACCCTGAGCTGTTGTCCGATGGCGGCATCGAGGCAAGCGCGGGGTGTGGGGCCATTCCCGATGCCGGC
>CAYGZV010000151.1:0-6140 GCA_964354425.1 uncultured Rhodoplanes sp.
CTTGTGGTCGCCGCGGCGGTTGCTCTGTGGGCGCATTACGGCAAGGCCGTTTTCTACGAGATGATTCTCGCCGGCCTCAACGCCTGCTTCTGAGAAGGGACGCACGATGATCCGACGGCCTTCGCGCCTCGTTGTGCTGGCCGGGGCCTTCGGGCTCGGGCTTGCCCTCTGCGCCGGCCTTGTGCTCCTGATGACCGGGCGCTTTTCGGATGCGCCCGCGTTCCAGGGGGCCACCGTCGGCGGGCCGATCCAGCTCACCGATCAGAACGGCCGGCCGTTCTCCGATCAGAGCCTCCGAGGAAAGCCCTTCCTCGTCTTCTTCGGATTCACGCATTGTCCCGACGTGTGCCCGACGGCGCTGTTCGAAGTGTCGGAAATCATGCGCGCGCTGGGGCCAGACGCGGCGCGCACCGCCGCGCTGTTCATCAGCGTCGATCCCGAACGCGACACGCCGGCGGCGCTGAAGGAATATCTGTCGAGCTTCGACCCGCATCTGCAGGGGCTTACCGGGGATCCCGCCGCCATCGCGGCGGTCGCCAAGGCCTACCGCGTATACTACAAGAAGGTCCCGCTGGAAGGCGGGGATTACACGCTGGACCACACCGCGCTCGTCTATCTGATGGACAAGCAGGGACGCTTCGTCGCGCCGTTCAATCTCAAGCGGCCGCCGGAAGCCGCCGCCGCCGACCTGCGCAAGTACCTTTAAACAGCGTCTTTTGCCAATGGCGGTCGCGTCCTTGTCGCCGGCGGACGCGCCGTGACAGGGCGAATGGAGTTCGGAGCGGCCGGGCGGCGAGGGGCCCGCCCGCTCGAGGGTGCTCCGCTTTGGTCTTGACGGCGGTCGCGGCCAGGCTCCCCGTAGACGCGGGCTGTGCGTGAGCCGGGTCCGCTACCGCGTTCGGTATCGCACGCGCTTGTTAACGGCATGTTAATCGGCGGGCGAGGCACGACGGAGCGCGGTTGTTCGTGCCAGACCCGCATTAGGCCGGCTCGGCTGTCTTGCGGGCATAGGCCGCACTCCTATATGAGCCTTTGAACCCGCCGGGGGCGGCGGATCAAGACGTTAGGGGGCCGGACTCAAAGCATCCAAAAGGCGCGAGGCCTGCGGACGCTCCCGGGTGCTAATCAGGCTCGGCCGGCCTGCTGCAAGGAAAGGACTAGACCATGGGAAAGGTCATCGGGATCGACCTCGGGACGACCAACTCTTGCGTTGCCGTCATGGAAGGCAAGACGCCGAAGGTCATCGAGAATTCGGAAGGCAGAAACACCACTCCCTCGATCGTCGCGTTCACCGACGACGGCGAGCGGCTGGTCGGCCAGCCGGCGAAGCGCCAGGCGGTCACCAACCCGGAGAAGACGTTTTTCGCGGTGAAACGGCTGATGGGACGTCGTTATGACGATCCCATGGTCGAGAAGGACAAGAAGCTCGTCCCTTACAAGATCGTCCGCGCGAGCAATGGCGACGCGTGGCTGGAGGCGGACGGCAAGACCTATTCGCCATCGCAGGTTTCCGCCTTCATCCTGCAGAAGATGAAGGAGACGGCGGAGTCCTATCTCGGGCAGAAGGTGACGCAGGCCGTCATCACCGTTCCCGCCTATTTCAACGACGCGCAGCGCCAGGCGACCAAGGACGCCGGCAAGATCGCCGGCCTGGAAGTGCTGCGCATCATCAATGAGCCGACCGCGGCGGCGCTCGCCTATGGTCTCGACAAGGAAAAGACCGGAACGATCGCCGTCTACGACCTCGGCGGCGGCACGTTCGATGTCTCCATCCTCGAGATCGGCGACGGCGTGTTCGAGGTGAAGTCGACCAACGGGGACACGTTCCTCGGCGGCGAGGACTTCGACATGCGGCTCGTCAACTATCTGTGCGACGAGTTCCAGAAGGAGCAGGGCATCGACCTGCGCCGTGACAAGCTCGCGCTTCAGCGCCTCAAGGAGGCGGCGGAAGCGGCCAAGATCGAGCTGTCCTCGACCGCGCAGACCGAGATCAACCTGCCCTACATCACGGCGGATGCGAGCGGACCGAAGCATCTGACCATGAAGCTCACCCGCTCCAAGTTCGAGGCGCTCGTCGACGACCTGATCCAGAAGACGGTCGAGCCCTGCCGCCTCGCCCTCAAGGATGCCGGGCTCTCCGCCGGCGAGATCAACGAAGTCGTGCTGGTCGGCGGCATGACCCGCATGCCCAAGGTGCAGGAGGTGGTGCGGCAGTTCTTCGGCAAGGAGCCGCACAAGGGCGTCAACCCGGACGAAGTCGTGGCGGTGGGCGCGGCGATCCAGGCCGGCGTGCTGCAGGGCGACGTCAAGGACGTGCTCCTGCTCGACGTCACCCCGCTGTCGCTGGGCATCGAGACGCTGGGCGGCGTGTTCACCCGCATCATCGATCGCAACACCACGATCCCGACCAAGAAGAGCCAGGTGTTCTCGACCGCCGAGGACAATCAGAACGCCGTCACCATCCGGGTCTTCCAGGGCGAGCGCGAAATGGCGGCCGACAACAAGCTGCTCGGCCAGTTCGACCTCGTCGGCATTCCGCCGGCGCCGCGCGGCGTGCCGCAGATCGAAGTGTCGTTCGACATCGACGCGAACGGAATCGTCAACGTGTCGGCGAAGGACAAGGCGACCGCCAAGGAGCAACAGATCCGCATCCAGGCGTCGGGCGGCCTCTCGCACTCCGACATCGATCGCATGGTGAAGGAAGCCGAGTCGCACGCCGAGGACGACAAGAAGCGCAGGGCCGCCGTCGAGGCGAAGAACCATGCCGAGGCGCTCGTCCACTCGACCGAGAAGGCGCTCGCCGAGCACGGCTCCAAGATCGGCGAGAGCGACCGGCGCATGATCGAGGACGCGATGAGCGACCTGCGCGAAGCGCTGAAGGGCGATGACGCGGAGGCGATCGCCGCCAAGACGAATACGCTCGCGCAGGCCTCGATGAAACTCGGGGAAGCGATGTACAAGCAGGCGCAAGAAGGCGGCGGCTCCGGCGGCGACGCCGGCGGCGGCGGCAAGAAGGAGGACGTCGTCGACGCCGAGTTCACCGAGGTCGATGACGACAAGAAGAACAAGAAGTCAGCCTGATTACGGAGCAGACCATGGCCCTCATCCTGAGGAGGCCGAAGGCCGTCTCAAAGGGTGAGGGCTGGAAGTCGGGTGGCAGGCACAGCCTCGTCCGTCGAGACGCGTTGCGCGCTCGTCGGGACGAGGCTTTGTTTTCGGGGCGGTTCTGACGTATGCCCAAGCGCGATTATTATGACACTCTCGGCGTCCAGCGCGGCGCGAGCGATTCCGATCTCAAGGCCGCTTATCGCAAGCTTGCCATGAAGCATCACCCGGACCGCAATCCAGGGGATAAGCACTGCGAGCATCGCTTCAAGGAAGTCAACGAGGCCTACGAGGTCCTGAAGGACCCGGACAAGCGCGCAGCCTATGACCGCTTCGGCCACGCCGCGTTTGAACACGGAATGGGCGGCGGCGGCCCCGGCTTCGGGGCCGACTTCGCCTCGACATTCGCCGATATTTTCGATGACTTCTTCGGCATGGGCCGGCGCACCGGGCGCGGTAGCGGCCGCGAGCGCGGGGCCGATCTGCGCTACAACATGGAGATCAGCCTGGAGGATGCCTATTATGGCAAGTCCGCCCAGGTGCGCATCCCAACCTCGGTAACCTGCGAAATCTGCTCGGGGACCGGAGCGAAGTCCGGCACCAAGCCGAAACCCTGTCCGACCTGTGGCGGCTACGGCAAGGTGCGACACGCGCAAGGGTTTTTCACGCTCGAACGCACCTGCCTGACCTGCCAGGGCCGCGGTCAGGTGATTGACGATCCGTGCCCCGCCTGCGCGGGCGCCGGGCGTGTCACGCGCGAGCGCACGCTGACGGTCAACATCCCGCCCGGCGTCGAGGACGGCACCCGCATTCGGCTCGCGGGCGAAGGGGAAGCCGGCGTGCGCGGCGGTCCGGCGGGCGATCTCTACATTTTTCTCTCGATCTCCACGCACGATTTCTTTCAGCGCGACGGGGCCGACCTGTATTGCCGCGCCCCGATCTCGATGGTGATCGCCGCGCTCGGCGGCGAATTCGAGGTTCCCACCATCGACGGCGGCAAGACGCGCGTGAAGGTGCCGGACGGCACCCAGTCCGGCCGCAGATTCCGCCTGAGCGCGAAAGGCATGCCGGTGCTTCGCTCCAAGCAGATGGGCGATATGTATGTGCAGGTCGTCGTCGAGACGCCGCAAAAACTCACCAAGCGTCAGCGCGAGCTATTGGCGGAATTCGAGAAATTGTGCTCGAAGGAGACCCATCCGGAGTCGTCCGGCTTCTTCGGACGGGTCAAGGAGTTTTTCGGGAACAAAGCGGGCTCTGCCTGAGTAGTATTGACCGGGAGGCGACAGCGCTATACCCCGTGACGCTTCCGTGACGGATTTTTGTCACAGTCGTTACAATCGCCCCCGAGATGCCATTTCAGTCCGATTTGAGTGTCGCCCGACCGAAGAACCAACGCATCGACGATGATGTGAGGTTTATCCGTTCGTGGTTCGAAAAGCCGCTGTCGACGGGCGCCGTGATGCCGTCGAGCAAGCTGCTCGCGCGCACCATGGCGAGCTTCGTCGATCCGGATGTGGAGGGCCCCGTCGTCGAACTCGGGCCCGGCACCGGCCCGATCACCGGGGCGCTGGTCGAACACGGGGTGGACGAGCGCCGGCTTGTCCTGGTCGAGTTCAATCCCAGTTTCTGCAGCCTGCTGCGCGCACGCTACCCGAAGGCGACGGTCGTGCAGGCCGACGCCTATCGCGTCCGCCGGCTGCTCGGCAGCGTGATCCATAGTCCGGCCGCCGCCATCGTCTCCGGTCTGCCGCTGGTGACCAAGCCGCTGCGAACGCGGCTGCGGCTCCTCACCGAGGCCTTCGCGCTCTTGTGGCCGGGCGCGCCCTTCGTGCAGTTCACCTATGCCGTGGTGCCGCCCATCCCGCGCTCGCTCGTGAATGTGCGCGTCGAAGCCTCCGAGCGCATCTGGCTGAACCTGCCGCCCGCCCGCGTCTGGGTTTACCGCAAGGATTGACGTCCGGCGCGTTCTTCTCCAGCGTCTCGTTGCGGGCCGGCGACCGGCGCGAATGACGGGGGGCGAATGGAAAATCCGCGCGACCGTTTGATCCTTGCGCTCGATCTCGCCTCGGCGGAGGCGGCGGAGGCGTTGGTCGCCCGCCTGGGCGATGCGGTGACCTTCTACAAGATCGGCTATCAGCTCGCCTTTTCCGGCGGGCTCGCGCTCGCCGAAAAGCTCATCTGGAACGGCCGGCAGGTCTTTCTCGACCTCAAGCTGCACGATATCGGCCACACGGTCGCGAAAGGCGTCGAGAGCGTCGCGCGCCTGGGCGCGACCTTCCTCACGGTGCACGGCTATCCGCAGACCATGAAAGCGGCGGTCGACGGGCGCGGCGATTCCAATCTGCGCCTTCTCGCGGTGACCGTGCTTACGTCCTATGACGACGCCGATCTCGCGGCGGCCGGCTACGACTTCACCGTGAGCGAGCTGGTCGCCGAGCGCGCGGCGCAGGCGCGCGACATCGGGATCGACGGGCTCGTCTGCTCGGGCGAGGAGGTGGGCGCGCTGCGCTCGCTGCTCGGTCATCACATGGTGCTGGTGACGCCGGGAATTCGCCCGGCCGGCGCCGACACCGGCGACCAGAAGCGGATCAAGACGCCGCGCGAAGCGATCGCCGCCGGCGCCGATTATCTCGTCGTCGGGCGGCCGATCATCGAAGCCGCCGACCCGCGCGCCGCCGCCGAAGCGATCATCGCCGACATCGCCGCCGCGACCGGCGAATGAGGGGGAACGGGATGGCCGCCAAGGGCTACTGGCTCGCGCGCGTGACGGTGAACAATCAGGCCGACTACGACGCGTACCGCCAACGCAACGCTGCCGCCTTCGCCAAGTTCGGCGGGCGTTTCATCGTGCGCGGCGGGCGCGCCGAGAGCGTCTTCGGCACGCCGCGGCCGCACAATGTGGTGCTCGAATTCCCGAGCTATCAGGCGGCGCTCGACTGCTTCGGGTCGCCGGAGTACCAGGCCGCCGCGCAATTCCTCAAACGCGGCTGCGACGTCGATCTCGTCATCGCCGAGGGCTATGACGGCGAGCAGCC
>CAYGZV010000152.1:0-3341 GCA_964354425.1 uncultured Rhodoplanes sp.
TAGAGCGACAATCCCCCCTTGGCGCGGCGCGCCCGACCCGCGGCGGGTCGGGTCAGCGGCTTTCCCATTGCGGCGGACGCTTTTCGACGAAGGCGCGGATGCCCTCGTCGGCGTCGTGCGTGAGCATGTTCTCGATCATGACCTCGCCGGCGTAGCGATAGGCGTCGGACAGGCCCATTTCCAACTGGCGATAGAACGCCTCTTTGCCGATCTTCACGGCGCGCGTCGACTTCGCGGCGATCTTGCGGGCGAGCACGAGGGCCTCCTCGCCTTCGAAACCGGGCTCGGCGAGCCGGTTGACGAGGCCCATCCGGAAAGCGTCCTCGGCGGAGATCATGTCGCCGGTCAACAGTATTTCCATCGCCTGCTTGCGGCTGACATTGCGGGAAAGCGCAACCATCGGCGTCGAGCAGAACAGGCCGACATTGATGCCGGTCGTGCCGAACTGGGCGGTCTTCGCCGCGACGGCGAGGTCGCAGCTCGCCACCAGCTGGCAGCCCGCGGCGGTCGCCGTGGCGTGAACCGAGGCGATCACCGGCTGCGGCAGACGGACGATCGCCTGCATCATCGCGCTGCAGCGCTCGAACAGGTCGGCGAAATAGGCGCGCCCGCCATCCTTGTCGGTCCGATGCGCGCTCATCTCCTTCAGATCATGGCCGCCGCAGAAGGCCGGCCCGTTTGCCGCCAGCACGACGGCGCGGATCGACGTGTCCTGCGCGATCAGTCCGAGCGCTTCGCTGAGCGCGGCAATGGTCGCATCGGAGAGCGTGTTGCGCGCTTTCGGCCGGTTGAGCGTGAGCACCGAAATGTCGTTCAAGTCTTGCCGCAGCAGGATCGGCTCGGCCGGGGTCACGGCCTCTGCCGGCATGGGCGTGTTCATCGCGGTTCTCCCAGGCGTGATCGCCCCATCAGATACATGCCCGGCCTGCAATACGAAAGGGGTCCGACACCGTAGCCGGCCCGCGACGGGTCGGGCATGCTTGGCCGGGGTCACTCACCGCCCGATGGGGAGACACGCGGCCATGCATAAGCCGGCCATGACGGTCGCCGAGCTCGATCAGTTCCTCGCGAAGGAATTTCCGCAGTTCTATCACCCCGACAGCGGCGTCGCGATCGAGGACGCCTGGTATCATGGCTGCCGCATCCGCCAGGGCTATCGCGAGGCCTTTGTCCGTCCGGGCGGGACCATCTCCGGTCCGACCATGATGGCTCTCGCCGATTTCGCCATGTATGTCGCGGTGCTCGCCTCGATCGGTCCGGTCCCGCTCGCAGTCACCACCAATTTCAACATCAATTTCCTGCGCCGGCCCGCCCAGCGCGACCTGATCGCCGAAACGAAGCTGATGAAGCTCGGCAAGCGCCTCGCCGTGGGCGAGGTCGCGATCTGCTCGGAAGGGCACGAAGACCCGGTGGCCCATGTTACTGCGACTTATTCCATCCCCGGACAGGCGTTGCCTTGAGGTGTTTTAATACCACCAGCTTAACTGTCTATATCCGCACGATCTTTTTTCCTTCTCGCGGGTTGACTGGGAACCGACCGAGCGGGTAGAAGCGCCCATCGAGGCGGGTCGCCTCGATTGCCCCGTTCCCAGCCATGGATACGACGATGAAGAGCTATTCGGCGAAGCCCGCCGAGGTCGACAAGAAATGGGTGATGATCGACGCGGCCGGGCTCGTCGTCGGGCGTCTCGCCTCGATCGTGGCGATGCGGCTGCGCGGCAAGCACAAGCCGACCTTCACCCCCTATGTCGACTGCGGCGACAACGTGATCATCGTCAACGCAAAGAAGGTGGTGTTCACCGGCCGCAAGCTGCAGCAGAAGGTGTACCGGCATCACACCGGCTATATCGGCGGCATCAAGGAGCGCAGCGCGAAGTCGATCATGGAGGGCAAGTTTCCCGAGCGCATTCTTGAGAAGGCGGTCGAGCGCATGCTGCCGCGCGGCCCGCTCGGGCGGCGCCAGCTCGGTAATCTGCGGGTCTATGCCGGGCCCGAGCACCCGCACGCCGCCCAGACTCCGGAAAAAATCGACATCGCGGCTATGAATCGCAAGAACGCAAGGAACGCGTGACCATGGCCGAGACCATGCAGTCCCTCGATCAGCTTTCGACCATCAAGCCTGCCGCGCCCGAGGCGCCGAAATACGAGCAGAAGCTCGACAAGCAGCGGCGCGCCTACGCCACCGGCAAGCGCAAGGACGCGGTCGCCCGCGTTTGGCTGAAGCCCGGCGCAGGCAAGATCACGGTCAACAAGAAGACCGTGGACATCTATTTCGCTCGGCCGGTTCTGCGCATGCTGATTCAGCAGCCGCTCGTCGCGGCGAACCGGCATGGCCAGTACGACGTCGAATGCACGGTGGCGGGGGGAGGCCTGTCCGGCCAGGCCGGCGCCGTGCGCCACGGCATCTCCAAGGCGTTGACGCATTATGAGCCGGATCTGCGCCCCATCCTGAAGCGCGGCGGTTTTCTCACGCGCGACTCGCGCGTGGTCGAGCGCAAGAAATACGGCCGGGCGAAAGCGCGGCGCTCCTTCCAGTTCTCCAAGCGCTGATCGGTAACGATCGCGGGCCGGGCGAAATCCCGGTCCGGCGGAGGGGAGGTCGTATCGTCGATCGGCGTTTTTCGTCGATCGGAGTGGCGGCGCCTGTGCGGCGCCCGAACCGCCAGGATCGCGGATCGCGCGCCGAGATGCCAGCTTAACTCACGCCAGCTTTGCGACCCGGCGTGCCGCCATCAGTCGCCGAACACCGTCACGATGACCTTGCGTTCGCGCTGGCGGGTGTCGAGATTGACGATTGCGATCTGCTGCCAGGTCCCTAGATCGGGGCTGCCGCCCGAGACCGGCACCATGAGCTGCGGACCGAGCAGCGTCGCCCGAATATGCGAATGAGCATTGTCGTCCTTCCAGTTGCGCCCGTGATTGTAATTGAGGTCGCGGGGGACCAAGCGCCGCAACGCGTCCTTGAGATCGAGCACCAATCCCTCTTCGAATTCGATTGATACGATCGCACCGGTCGATCCGACGGAAAATACATGAACGAATCCGTCCATGATCCTGGATTGCTTAACAATATCCTTAATCTGCTCGGTGAGGTTGCTGGCGCCCACCTCCTTGTCTTCGGTGGTGGACAGCGTCTCTCGATAGATGCGGGCGATTTTTACGTCGAGCATTTGTCTACCATCCCCCGAACTGAGCAACACGGCTTCCGGCTGCCTCAACGAACAGCCAATCCCTAAAGTAAGCAAAATTTGCGCCAGGAATATTACCCAGTGCGATCAGAACAATCGGCGCAAACGCCTTCGCGCCGGGTCCGGATTTGAGCGATCTGATTACTTTTTCCA
>CAYGZV010000152.1:3441-6048 GCA_964354425.1 uncultured Rhodoplanes sp.
GACGGGCGCGGCGGCATGCCGGGCTGGAAGTCTGGCCAGCGCGTCGCCGGGTTCTCGAAGGTCGCCGGAGGCGCGTTCGCGTCGCCTTCGTCCGCCTCGCCCGGGTGTTGCACGGCGACGAACAGGGTTTCGTCATCCGGCGTGAATTCCGGGCCGCACATTTCCGCCCCGACCGGGCAACGGAAGAAGAGCTTTCCGGTCCCGCGCAACGAGCCCTCGGTTTCGAGCGCCCAGACGCCGTCGGTGCGCCCGGTGCGCCCGCCGGAATTCCCGTCGGTGGCGACCCACAGCCGCCCCTCATGGTCGACCGCGCAATTGTCCGGCATGCCGAACCAGCCGTCGCGGCTGGTGGCCGGATTGAATGTCGCGCCCACCTCGGCGACCGCCGGGTCGCCGCACTTCACCAGGATGTCCCAGGAAAAGCGCGCCGCGGCGTGATCGCCGTCCGGCGCCGTCATCTCTATGATATGGCCGAACCGGTTGCTGGCGCGCGGATTGGCGGCGTCGATCTGGTCGGCCTTGCGGCTCGTATTGTTGGTGAGGATCACATAGACCTTGTGGTTCTTGAGATCGGCCTCGACGTCTTCGGGCCGGTCCATCCTGGTCGCGCCGAGCAGGTCGGCGGCGCGCCGCGTCTCGATCACGACGTCCGCCTGGCTGCGGAATCCGTTCGTCGCGGTCAGCGGTCCCTCGCCATGGACGAGCGGCAGCCAGTCGAGGCTCCCGTCGGCGTTATAACGGGCGACGTAGAGCGTGCCCTCGTCGAGCAGGTCCCGGTTGGCGGCGCTATTGACGGCGTCGTAGGGGCGCGCGCTCACGAACCGGTAGACATAGTCGAACCGCTCGTCGTCGCCCGAATAGACCACGACGCGGCCGTCTTTGTTGACAAGGACGAACGCGCCCTCGTGCTTGGTGCGCCCGAGCGCGGTGCGTTTCTTTGGAGTCGAGGTCGGATCGAACGGATCGATTTCCACGATCCAGCCGAACCGGTTCGCTTCGTTCGGCTCCTTGGAGACGTCGAAACGGTCGTGGAACTTGCCCCAGGCGTACCAGTTGCCGGGCAGGCCGTATCGCTTGAAGTTCTTCGCTTCCGGGTGGTCATCGGCGAGCTTGCCCGAAAAATAGCCGTGGAAATTCTCCTCGCAGGTGAGCCAGGTTCCCCACGGGGTGACGCCGCCGGCGCAGTTGTTGATGGTGCCAAGCACGCGGCGCCCGGTCGGATCGGCCTTGGTCTGCACGCGCGGGTGGCCGGCGGCCGGGCCTGCGAGCTCCATCGGCGTCGTCGCGTCGAGCCGGCGCGCATAGCGCGATCCCTCCGCCACGCGCCACTTGCCGTTCTCGCGCTTGATCTCGAGCACCGAGCCGCCATGCGCAGCCATTTCGATGTCGACTAGCTCCTGCGTCATCCCCTCGAAGCCGACCGCGCGCAGATCCTGGCGGCCGAGGCCGGGGAACATCAGCTCCTCGTTGGTGTATTCGTGGTTCACCACGAGCAGCCCGTGGCGGGAAGGATCGGCCGCGCCCGGCATCGGAATGTAACCGAGATAGTCGTTGTTGTAGCCGAACTGCAGGCGCTGGGCGGCGGCGCTCTGGCGCGCGGGGTCAAACGGCGGCGCGCCCGGCAAGACCGGGTCGCCCCAGCGCATCAGCACGTCCGCGTCGTAGCCCTCGGCGACATGGTGGCGGCCGTCCACCCCGACGCTCACCTCGGCGAAAGCAAAGCGCGTGCGGTTCTCCTCGGCGCTCGCATAGGCGCGCGCGATCGGGCCCGGCAGGGCGGCGATGGCGGCAACCCCGAGCGCGCCTTTGAGCAGGCTGCGGCGGTGGAAACGGGTGGCGATCACGTCGCCGATGGTCGGGTGGTCGGACGGGCTGCGCCCGATATCGTCGGAGGCCTCGAAGGCTTGGGCGCGGGTGAGGGGAGTCATGGCGCTCTCGCGATGTTTGGGTGGGCGGCGCGCTAAGTTTTGCTCGGCATTTATTGCAACTGCGTGACGTCCGGATGACCAATGCGGCCGTGGTTGCGACGCCCGGCCGCCCGGTCGGCTCCGAGCGTTCAGGCGGAGTTTTCCCGCGCAAGCCCTGAAAGAAAAAGGGCGTCCCGAGGGACGCCCGAAGGTGGATCGCTAGGCGATCTGCGGAGCAACCCCGTCAGGATGAATAGTACATCTCGAACTCGACCGGGTGCGGCGTGTGCTCGAAGCGAATGACCTCGGTCATCTTCAGCTCGATATAGCTGTCGATGAAATCGTCGTCGAACACGCCGCCCGCCTTGAGGAAGGCGCGGTCCTTGTCGAGGCTTTCGAGCGCTTCGCGCAAGCTGCCGCACACCGTCGGGATCTGCTTGAGCTCGGCCTTGGGCAGGTCGTACAGGTCCTTGTCCATCGCCGGGCCGGGATCGAGCTTGTTCTTTATCCCGTCGAGGCCGGCCATCAGCATCGCGGCGAAGCCGAGATACGGATTGGCGAGCGGATCGGGGAAGCGCACCTCGACGCGCTTGCCCTTGGGATTGGTGGTGTAGGGGATGCGGCAGGAGGCGGAGCGGTTGCGCGCCGAATAGGCGAGCAGCACCGGCGCTTCGAAGCCCGGCACCAGCCGCTTGTAGGA
>CAYGZV010000153.1:0-2076 GCA_964354425.1 uncultured Rhodoplanes sp.
AGCGGCGCTCGCAGCGGCAACCGCCAAGACGGCGATGCCGATCCGACCGGTCACCGATGATAAGCGTAGGCGCTGCCAGTCTAGCCACACGGCCATCAGACATCATCCAAGCCGACGCGGCGCAAGCTAAGGTCCCGGCCTGGCCGTTTCCGACGGATAAACTCCCGCAAGCACACGATCGAAATGCGCCCGCACGGCGGCGTGGCATTCGCAGGATGCCTGTTCCAAGCGCGCGCGGTCGAGAATGGTGATCCGACCGCGCTGGTAGCGAATGACGCCCGCCGCCTGGAGCGCTTTGGCGACGCGCGTGACATAGGTCCGCTGCACGCCCAGCATTTCGGCCAGAAACTCCTGGGTCAGCAGCACCTCGTCATCGCCCACCCGATCCTGGGTGGCCAGCAACCAGCGCGCGGCGCGCTGCTCGATCGTATGCAGCGCGTTGCAGGCGACTGCCTGGATGAGCTGCGCAACCAGGCAGTCGGCGTAGCGCGCGAAAAGATTGGCAAGCCCATCCGACCGGCGCTTGGCGGCGTTCAACTGACCGACGTCGAGCCGCATCGCCGCGCCGGGGATCTGCACCACCGCGCGCGCAAAAGCCGGCACCAAGCCGTGGCTGACGATCCCGCCAATCGCGCCTTCGCGGCCGATGCTGACGGTTTGCGCCGTCGCGCCGTCGCCCATCGACACGACGAGGGACACCACGGCGCCGTCCAGCGGGAAATGAACGGAGCGCACTTCTTCGCCCGATTCGAACAGAATCGCGCCGCGCGCCAGGATAACCTTCTCGAAATGGGGCGTAAGCAAACCGTGATCTGCGGGCTTCAATTTACGCAACAAGCCATTGTTGGCAGAGTTCATTTCCCCAAATCCGTGCAGGCCGGAACTGCGACAACTGCTACGCAGGTAGCCTGGCGCCAAAAGGTAAGTACCATGCCGCAGCAAGGCTGTCTGTCTAATAGTAGACATATCAATGAGATGGAGCGGTACAACCACGTCGCGGGTATCCGCTTAGAGCCAATTCGACGCATGCGCTTGGGCGAAAGCCGTAAGTCAAAGGGCGCGCAGGTAGAGCACCCAACCCGGCCCGCACATAGCTGAGGGCGCACCCTTCGGCCGGTCTGGCAGACCCGGTGACGGACCGGAAATGAAGCCCAACAAACCGCCGCGATCGAGCGCTCGGCACACAAAAAGAGGCGGCCGGGGTGACCCGACCGCCCAAGTCGACCACGGCACGCAATGATCAGTTCACGCGCGACCAGTTCTGGCCGCCGCAGATCAGTCCGCCGAACGCGCAGCCTTCGACCCGCAGCGTATCGCCGCCCTTGAGCGAGATATTCGCGGTGTAGGTCTTGCCGTCCTTCACATTGTAGATGCGCCCATTCCAGCGATTGCCGCTCGGCTTCATGTCGATGAGAACCGGCATGCCCATCACGGACCGGTTGCGCAGCCCCGGATCGGGATTCTTGCGGTCCTTCTCGCCGGGGTTTTTCGCCGACGACACATAGCCGCACAGATTGGCGCCGCATTCCTCGATCCGTATCTGGCCTTCGCCGTCTTCGACCAGCCATTCGCCGAGCGGGCTGCGCCGCACCGCTTTGGCGTCTTGCGCCGGGGCGGGCGCGACGGCCGCGACCTTCGCATCGGCTGGCGCAGCCGGCTCCGGCGCGGGCGTTGCGCGCGGCGCAGGCGCTGCTTGCGGCTCCTTCGCCGGCGCGGCGGCGGGGGCGGCGGGCGCGCCCGACGGCGCGGCAGGCGTTGCGTCAGGCGCGGACGATGGCTGGCCGGAAAGCCGCGTTTCGCCCGGCGGAGAGGAGGTCGGCGCGCCCGACGGCGCAGGCCGGCGCTTGGATCCAATGGCGGGCGGCGGCGATTGGCGCTCGACCTCGCCCGTGTTCGCATCGCCAGCGTCCTCGTCGTCCGGCTCGGACGAGCTTCCCGGAGCATAGGTGTCGATCATCTTCGACAGCGTTTTCGCGGAGATTCCCGGAATCTTGAAGTCCCGGCGCTCGCCCCGCCTCCCGCGCTCCGACCAGGAGACGGAGGCGCACAGATCCTTGCGGCACCTGTCGTTGAGCT
>CAYGZV010000153.1:2176-6015 GCA_964354425.1 uncultured Rhodoplanes sp.
TGTCCGCGACGCATGCCGCCTTGCTCGCATCGCGGCTGTTCGAGGCCATCAAGGCGGAACGCGCCGCGCTCGACCCTGCCGATCTGCGCATGCGCGCCCTGCTCGATCACGCCCTTGACGACTGCGCGCAGCTCGCTCGCGCCGGCGAGCGGCTGCCGGTGCGGCTGAAGGCCGTATCGGCTCTGCTGGCGGGCGGCATCGCCCATCCGCGGCGCGCCCGACGGCCTTCCCGCGCGGCGAACGCGCCCCCGCCGCGCCGCCTGCGCCTGTTCCGCGTGATCGACGGCGGCCGCTCGGCTTAGCGCGAAACGCGTTTCCGCAAGAAGCTGGCCGCCCCGACGGGACGACGCGCCGAGCAAGGCTGGTCGGCGGGAATGCCGGCGCGCGTTGTCCGCGCGTCGGTCGAGCCGCCTGCCCGTCCGGCCTTTGTTTTGTTATTCGACCAGCGCGAGCCGCTCGGAAGTCCGACCGGATTTCCGAGCCGTCTCATTCGCCGCGGTTCCCGCGACCCGCCGCTCGGCTCAGCGCCGCTCGGCGGTCCACGAACCGGCGCACGCGCCGCCCTTCCAGGAGCCTGCTCCGGAGGTCGCCGTCAGCCGTCCGAGCCCGACCGCGCTCTTTTCGCCGCGGCTCACACGCACGGTCAGCTTGCCGTCCGGGCCGACTTTCCCGGAGACATCCACCATGCTCACGCCCACATTGACGAAGCTGCCGTTGTTGATGGTGATCGGGGCCCGGTAGGCGCGCTCGCAATCACCTTTCTGCGTCACGATCACCACGCTCCACTCGCCGTCGTAATCGGTCCGGGCATTGGTCGGTCCCGCCATCCCGATTGCAGCGACGATCGAGAAAACCGCGAGCGCCCCACACGCGCGCGGCAAAGACACACTCGTCCGAATCATTGACGTCTCCCTGTCACAGCGGCGGGAATGCGCGACCGTGGCGCGAAACGCGCGAAACTACTGGCAAAGTCGCTGACCCCCCTCACTCGCGTGGTCAGCCGACATAACGGGAATGTGGCGGAAAAGTTCCGGGAAGCCCGGCAATTTTCGACCCGGCGGGAAGCCGAACAAACGCGTCAGCTGCGCGGATTGGCGATGCCCGCGCTCGCGTCCCAAAGCTTGCGGGCGGACGCGGCGTCCTGCGCCTCCCGCGCGGGCGTCGCGCCCCGGCAGTCGATGAAATAGGCGCCGCTGACATCCTCGAGTTCCGGCGCGGCCGCGGCATAGATCAGGGTACGCGCCCCCTGTTCCGGCGGAATAGCGAACAGGCTCTTGGCGAGCCCCACCCCGCGCCGGAACCATCCGGAGGTGTTGTTGCCGAAGCCCGTCGCGCAGAACCCCGGATGAACGCAATTCGCGGTGACGCCGGTTCCGGCGAGACGCCTTGAGAGCTCGCGCGTGAACAGGATGTTGCACAGTTTGGAGCGGCGATAGGCTTTCCACGCGCCGTAGGACTTGGCGCTCTGCAGATCCGAGAAGTCGAGCCGCGCGCCGCGGTGCGCCTCGGAGGCGACATTGACGATCCGCGCCGGCGCCGAGCGCAGGAGCTTCTCCCATAGGAGTTCGGTCAGCAGGAAATAGCCCATGTGGTTGAGCGCGAATGTCCGCTCGAGGCCGTCTTCGGTGAGCTCCCTTTGGTTGAAGATCGCCCCGGCATTGTTGACCAGCACGTCGATGCGTTCGAGCGTCTCGCCAAGCGTCCGGGCGATCCTGCGGACCTCGTCGAGGCGGGACAGGTCGGCCAGATGCGCTTCCGCGGCTGCGCCGGGCGACCGGCGCCGAAGAAGCTCGAGCGCGGCCTTGCCCCTCCCGGGGTCGCGTCCGATCAGGACGAGCCGCGCCCCCATGGGCGCGAGCGCAAGCGCCGTCTGCAAGCCGAGCCCCCCGGTTCCTCCGGTGATGACCACATTCTTGCCGGCAAGGCTCGCCATTGCGGATCCCTTGGTCACAGAAAGGCTGGAGGGGTCTGCGGAAAACCGCCGCCCCGAGGCGCGCCCATCCGGACGCATTGCGCCAAGATGTGACCGAGCCGATCCCCGGGCAAGTGCATGCTTGCCGCGGCCTCAGCCTTCGGGCCGAACCGTGTTTTTCAGGGTCGCCGCCTTCCACGGGATCGACCCCGCCCGGTCCGCCGGGGTCGGCGCATCGGCTGCGTTGTGCTAATAGTCATTCGCGACTCGGGTGCACCGAGGTCGCCATGACCGGCTGGGGCGTTTCCGGCCCGGCTGGTTTGTGTGTTCGTGTCGCGCGGCGTCCCGCCGGCTCAGACGGCGGCGCACGCTCCAACCGCAAGGCGAGCCAGCGTGCCGATATCGACCGCCACCCAATCCGGTCCTTGGGACGCTTTCATCCCTTATACCGGGCTGCATCTCCTCTCCGTCGCCGTCTGTCTCGCGCTGATCGCCGGGCTGGCGCTGCTGGGCCGGCGTCTGGGCAAGCCGGCGGAGCGACGCCTCCGCGAGGCGATGGCGGGCTTCGCCATCGCCGTGTGGACGACCTATAATGTCGCCTGGAACTGGAACGGGATCGACCTTGCGGGCGGACTTCCGCTGCATGTCTGCGACATCGGCGGGCTGCTCGCGCCATTCGCCCTGCTCACGCTCAACCGCTGGCTCCGCGCCACCCTGTATTTCTGGGCGATGGCGCTGACGAGCCAGGCCTTCATTCAGCCGACGCTCACCTACGGGCCGACCTCGCTTTTGTTCTGGTGCTTCTGGATCGCCCATACGATCATTTTCGGCTACGCCATCTACGATCTCGCGGTGTTGCGGTTCCGGCCCGACTGGAGCGATTTCCGCCGCGCCTCGCTCGTCACCCTCGGCTATGTTGCGACGGTCTTGCCGATCAATATCTGGCTCGGGGCGAATTACGCCTATATCGGTAATCCCGCCTCGCCGAACGCCTTGCCGCCCTTTGTGGCGGCGCTCGGCCCGTGGCCGGAGCGCGTCGCCATCGTCGCCGCGCTGGTCGGGATTGCATTTCTGCTCGCGCTCCTGCCCTGGCGGCTGCGCGCACGCGCTCTGGCGCGTTCTCCGAACTGGGACGAAGCGGCGGCGCGATCGCCTACGGGGCCAGGAGGGGCGCCCTGAGGCGGAATTCCGTGCCCGGCGCATGCGATACGACCGTCAACCGCCCGCCCAGCTGTTTCGAGAAACTGGAGACGATCCGCATGCCGAGGCCTTTGGCCTTGAACGGATCGAACCCGTCCGGCAGGCCTACGCCTTCGTCGCGCACCGACAGTGCGATTTCGTTGTCCCCGGCCCGTTCGACCCGCACCGAGATTTTTCCGCCCGGCTTGTCCTGATAGGCGTATTTCGCGGCGTTCGTAATCAGCTCGACCACGATGAGCGCCATCGAGATCGCCCGATCCACCGGCATCGTCATGCCAGGCTGCGCTTCGATCTGAACATCGCAGCAGGACACGATTTCGTCGGAGTCCCGACAGACCTGTTCGATGTAGACCCCGACATCCATGCTTTCGATGTCGCTTCCCTGATACAGCCGTTCATGCGCGCGCGCGATCGCGGCGATCCGGACCGACGCCTCCTCGAGATGGTGCGCAAGCTCCGGGTCGTCGTCCTCGGCCGCCTGCAGGCGCAGCATGCTGGTGACGATCGTCAGGCTGTTCTTGACCCGGTGGTTCATCTCCTTCAGCAGAACCTGTTGGCGCAGGAGCGCCGCCTTGAGGCTGCGCTCGTAGCGCTCGCGTTCGATCGCCATGCCGAGAATGTTGGCGGCGCCCTGGAGAAAGGCGATGTCCTGCGCCACGAATTCGTCGTCCGACTGGCTGTCGACCTCCAGCACGCCGAAGGACTTGCGGTCGCCCTGCAGGATGAC
>CAYGZV010000154.1:0-1712 GCA_964354425.1 uncultured Rhodoplanes sp.
ATTCCCCACGAGATCGACCGCCTGCGCCCCCTCGCCCGTTCGCTGTCGCAGGAGATCGAACGCCTGCGATCGCGCCAGGCGGCGCGGCCGGGCGCCGCGGCGCTGCGCAATGCGGGCGTCGGAGCGGCGGCGGTCGGCGCGCTCGCGCTCGGCGCCTTCGCCATCGGCGCGCTGGCCATCGGCGCGTTCGCGGTCGGCCGCCTCTCGGTCCGCAAGGCGCGCTTCCAATCGCTCGAGATCGACGAATTGACCGTGCGGCGGCTGCGCATGCCCGACCCGCGCGCGGCGCGCCGGCTCGTCGCGGCAACGCGCGGCGCCCCCGCGTTGAGCGTGGCAAGCCCGCCGCTCGGCGATGAAAGCCAATCGCGCGACTGACAAAAGTCGACGGCGCGACCGCTGAAACGGGCGCGCGCCCCGCCTCGCCTTCCGCCCCGTCGATCGCCGCCTGCTCGATCGGTCGGCTACTTGACCGGGATGACATTCTCGGCGCCCTGCGCGCCCATATAGACCGCGAGCAGCCGCATCGTCTGCGCGCCGGTGTTGATCCCCAAATGGGCGACGCCCATCGCCTCCATGAACGCGTCGCCCGCGCGATAGGTGCGCTTGTCGTAACCCGCGTAATCCACGGTCAACTCGCCCTCCAGAATATAGGCGAACAACGGCACGCCGTGTTTGTGCACGCTCGTCTTCGCGCCCGGCGCAAGCGTGACGATCGCAACCATGACCTGCGCGGGACCCGTGGTCGGATAATGGATGGTCTCGCCGATGATGCTGGTCCCGGTCGACAATAGCGGAACCGCCGGATAAGCCTGCGGCTCGGCGACGAGACCGCCCGCGCGTTCGTCCGCGAATGCGTGAGCGGCGATGAAAACCAGACCGAGAGCGAGCAGGCGACGGCGCATCGCGGTTGTCCTTGTGCTGCGGCCGGATGATTGTGCTTGTAGCGCGTAACACATCGATTCGGGCTTCCGGATTCTATTCGCTCGAATGAGCATGAGCACGGCGATGACGGACGACGGCTTTCGCATTCGCGCGATGCGCGCCGAAGAGATCGCGCTTGCGCTCGATTGGGCGGCGGCGGAGGGCTGGAACCCCGGCCGCGCGGACGCCTCCTGTTTCGCGAGCGTCGATCCTGCGGGGTTCCTCTTCGGCGTGCGGGCGGGCGAGCCGGCCTCCACCATCTCGGTCGTGAACTACGACGACCGCTTCGCGTTTCTCGGCCTCTATATCGTGCGGCCCGATCTGCGCGGCCGCGGCTTCGGCCGGCGCACCTGGCAGGCGGCGATCGCGCATGCGGGCGTCCGCACGATCGGCCTCGACGGGGTCGTCGCCCAGCAGGAGAACTACCGCAAGTCCGGGTTCGAACTCGCCTACAACAATGTCCGTTACGGCGGCGCGCCGGCGCCCCTGCGCCGATCGGCGGACACCGTGCCGCTGGCGGAAACGCCGTTCGACCTGATCGAGCGGGACGACGCGACCGTGTTTCCGGCCTCGCGGCGTTCGTTCCTGCACGACTGGATCGCTGCGCCGGGACATGTCGGCCGCGCGCTGCTGCGCGGCGGCAGGCTCGTCGCCTGGGGCGTCATCCGCCCCTGCCGCAGCGGACGCAAAATCGGTCCGCTGTTCGCCGATGATCGCTCAGCCGCCGAGGCGGTGTTCGCCGCGCTCGTGGGCGAGGCGGGCGGCGAGGTGTTTCTCGACGTGCCGCAGCC
>CAYGZV010000154.1:1812-3595 GCA_964354425.1 uncultured Rhodoplanes sp.
TCGCCGCGCTCGTGGGCGAGGCGGGCGGCGAGGTGTTTCTCGACGTGCCGCAGCCGAATGACGCCGCCGTGGCGCTCGCGGTCGCGCACGGGCTCGCGCCGGTGTTTGAGACCGCGCGGATGTATTCCGGCCCGATCCGGCCAGTCGCGCTCGCGCGCGTGTTCGGGGTGACGACGTTCGAGCTGGGATAGCTCCGCGCAGGGCGGCCCGCTCAGCGACGCGCGCCGACCGCCACCGCGGCTTCGTTCCGTCGCAGGAACGGCAGCGTGAACGGCGCATCGTAGAACAGGGCATAGGGCGCGCCTGCGGCCTGCCATCGCGAGTTCGCGAGCGCCGCGATGAGTTCGTTCTGGCGCGCTTTGAGTTCGCCGCCCGTTCCGGAAAACCGCAAGGCCGCGACCGTCTCTTCCGGCGCGGTGACGAGCGTCACCCGCGTATCGGTCGGCTCCGGCGCGGTCTCGCGCGTGAAGCTCGTCGGCAGGAAGAACCGCATGCGCACGACGCCGTCCGCCTCCCCGGTCTGCACCGGAACGGTCATGGCGATGCGTTCGGCCTCGCGCAGCTCGACGGGGGCGGTCATCGCGATCTTGTTGTCGTCCGGCGCGCCGCGATTGGCGCCCGCAATATAGGCGAACAAGAGCCGGAACGCCTCGCCGCGGCCCGCCTCGCCTGCCGCCGGCGCTTCGACCTGGGCCGCGAGCCGCGGCGCGTAGCGGCGGATTTCGACGCGATCCCCGACGCGATCGATCACGGCATAGCGCGGCTCCTCGTAGAGCCGGATGCCGAACACGCCGACCGCGGACTCGAGCGCGAGCGCGGCGTAATAGGTGAAGGTCTGCCACATGAACGCGCGCTCCCTTGTTCCGCCGCGCACTGCGGGCCCTGCACCGCATGTAGGTTGCGTCTCGCCACGCTCAACGGCTCGAGACGCCGTCAAGCTGCGACTTCGCGCTGCATGGCGTATGATGCGCCATGACCCGTCCCGGTACGGCAGGTGGCCCGCGATGAACGCAGCCAAACGCTCCACGCGCACTCTGCAGCCATTGCCGCTGTCGAGCGTGTACCAGCTGCTCGAACCGGGCCCTGTGGTGCTGGTGACGACGGCCCGCAAGGGCCGCGCCAATGTGATGACCATGTCCTGGCACATGATGGTCGAGTTCACGCCGCCGCTCGTCGCCTGCGTGGTCAGCAGCGCCAATCACAGCTTTGCGGCGTTGCGCGCGAGCGGCGAATGCGTGATCGCCGTTCCGGCGCGCAAACTGGCCGCCAAGGTCGTCAAGGTCGGCAATTCCTCGGGCGGCGACATCGACAAATTCGCGGCGTTCGGCCTGACCCCGCTGCCGGCCGAGCGTGTCGCGCCGCCTTTGATCGCCGAGTGCTTCGCCAATCTCGAATGCAAGGTGCGCGATACCCGCCTCGTCAACGCCTACAATCTCTTTATTTTGGAAGTGGTGAAGGCCTGGACCGATCCGGCGCAGAAGAATCCGAAAACGATCCATCATCGCGGCTATGGCGCGTTCGTCGTGGACGGCCCGACCATCCGGCTGAAATCGGGCAAGCCATAGCGGCGGCGCGAAGCCGCGTGCAGCAAACGTCATCGCCCGCGCAAGCGGGCGATCCAGTATACACAATGCTTTTCGGTGATGACTGGATGCCCCGCTTCCGCGGCGATTCCGCGGGGCATGACCACTGAGGGTGGGATGATCCAAGGCGGAATCATTACGCTCTCTAGCGCTTCACCCGCTCCATCGTGTAACAGGCGGCGACGATCGAGCGGGTGGGA
>CAYGZV010000154.1:3695-6001 GCA_964354425.1 uncultured Rhodoplanes sp.
CTAGCGCTTCACCCGCTCCATCGTGTAACAGGCGGCGACGATCGAGCGGGTGGGACCCGCGCCATTGTGCGCGTAGCATTTTTCCATGCGGTCGGCGTCGATGAGGGTGATCCGGAAATAACCGTCGGCATCGGCGCCGATGATCGATTTGTTGTCGCTCGCGATGGCCCAGACAAAGGGTTCCTTGGTGTCCGCGGCCGTGGATGACGAGCGGCCCCAGGCGAGCCGGCCGTCCTGGCCCTCCACGATGTGGGTCGCCTCGATGTCGCGCAGGCGCGGCGCGTCGCCGGGCGTTTGCGTCCCGGGATGATGCGGATTGTTGCCGAGCACGGCCGCCTTGCCCTTTCCGGTCCAGGCGCCCTTCAGATCGGGAACAGCATCCTGCGCATGCGCGACCGTGGCTGCGGCGGACATGAGCGCCAGCGCGGCGACAAGACCTTTCATCGATTCTCTCCCTGCGATGCGGCTTCAGCGCGCCCGGCCGCACATCGTGCGAGCGCGACCAGTCGTTGCGCGGACGTCAGTCTCACCTCGCCGGGAAGAGACCGCAAGGGGCCGGTGAACGAGGCCGGTCCCTGCGGAACCGGGTCTGGTCCTTGACGCCGGCGCAGCGACGCCATCCGCGACGGCTCCGCCGGCGAGGTTCTACGCGCCTGCTTTCGGCCGCGCGGGCGGGCGCGCGCTTGCGCGGAAGGGCCATTCGATCACCTCGGCGCAGAACAGCGCCCACCACACGAGCACGGGCTGAAAGGCGAGGCGCGGCGCATGATACCACCAGCTGTCGGGCATGGGCGGGAGCGATATCCCCTCGAGCGCATGTTTGACATTGGCCGGGAAGACGCAGACCGCATACGCCGCCAGCAGGAGTCCGGCAAAGCGTCGCCAGCGCGCAGTGAGCAATGCGAGGCTTCCGACGATCTCGCACAAGCCGGTGAGGAGAATGAGAAGGTGCGGAAACGGCGCCCAGTCCGGCGTGATGGCGAGAAAGGGCTCCGGCCGCGCCAGATGGAACAAGCCGGCGACCGCATAGAAGGCGGCCAGGACGGCGCGCATGATCCGCCGCACGCCAGCATGCGGGCGGACATGATCGGCGGATGCAACCGCAAAACCCATTCCCGGTATACGCGCACCGAGCCGAGAAGTTTCGCTTCGCGTGGATTCACGGCAGCGCTTGCGGCCGTTCATCGACCAAATGCGCGCAGGGCTGCCAATCCTTGCAGAACCGTGTAGGATATGGCCCAAACGCGGCGAAGCTCGCCATTCCCGCATGGCGCGGCGGCGTCCCGGCGGCGCGGGCGCGGCATTCCGCGCCACTCCGCCCGAGCGACGCAGGCGATACGCGATCGGCATAGAGGAGAAGACATTGGCGGACCGTTCCAAGAAAGACGAGGCGCAACTGCAGTTCAGCAAGCTGCAGAAAGCGGAAGACGGCAAGAAGGCGATGTCCGAATACGAGGCTCAAGCCGCCGCCATCCGCGCCAAGACCGAGCGGCTGCGGGCGCTTCGCCTGGCCAGAGACGCGGAGCAGGAAGCCGCGCCCTCGCCGCGCCCCGCGAAGCCAGCCGGCGCGAAGAAAACCTCGGCAAAGAAAAAGGGCGCAGCAAGCGGCACCCTGTCGGACTGGCTGAAGGCGCAGCAGCAAAGCGGCCGCCGCAGCTGAGCGGAGCGGCGTTCCGCGTAGCCTGGACGAGCGAAGCCAATCCCGGTTATCCGCGCTACGGGATTGCCGTGCGCCGCGACCCTTCGAACGCGCGGCGCAGCAGCGCCCAGAGACTGCCTCCCGTCGCCATGCCGAGCAGATAGATCACGATCGCCTGCAGCGCGAGCGGCAGGCTCACGCTGAAGCCGAGAAAGGCGATGGTGACGGTTTGCAGGTTCTGCAGCGCGAACACCAAAGTGACGACCGCAAACACGATGATCACGGCAAGATGAACCCAGCGCATGCTTGTCTCCAAGGGCGGGCGAAATGGAACGCGCAGGATTGTAGCGCGGAGCGCGGGTCGGGCGAAGGGTCGCGCGCGGGCCACCGCTTGCTTTGAGGCGCCGCCGCGGTCCGTCCAGAAGGGAGGCAAAGACATGTGCCGCAACATCCGCACGCTGTTCAATTTCGCGCCGCCGGCGACGGAGGAGGAAATCCGCGCCTCCGCGCTGCAATTCGTGCGCAAGCTCTCCGGTTTCAACAGACCGTCGCAAGCAAACGCCGCCGCCTTCGACCTCGCCGTCGAGGAGGTGTCCGCTGCGGCTCGCCGCCTGCTCGCCACGCTGCATACGAACGCGCCTGCGCGGGATCGTGAGATCGAGGCGGA
>CAYGZV010000155.1:0-2603 GCA_964354425.1 uncultured Rhodoplanes sp.
GGCGTCGGGACCTGGCGTTCGTCGCGCTCGCTGAGGTCGCCGATCGGGGCGGTGCGTGCGTCGTCGGCGTTCCCGGGCTCGGCCTTGCACACCGGGGTGTTTCCGCTCCAGCGCGGGCCACCCTCGATCACGGTCGGCTGCCATACGCCGTCGATCCTGTCGCCGAGCCGGCGGAGCCGGTCTTCCTGGTGCATGCCTTCGCGGAACGGCGCCGAGAAGCTCTGTAGCGCGTCCGGCGGCAGTCCCAGGATTTGCAGGCCCGTCCAGGTGAAGCCGAGGATCGCGACGCGCGGGTCCTTCTCGTCGGCGTCGGTGATCGGCGCGACGGTGTCGAGCGCCTGCAGCCACCCTCCCCGGCTGCGCCCTTCGTCGCCCGGCGGACGGCCGTCCGGCCAGTCACAAAAGAGAAACAGCGCCACCGCATCCGGCAGCTTGCCGAAGCCGCTGACCACGATGCCCTGCGCGGACGCATCGATCGGATGCGCCAGCTTCCAGTTCGCAGGTTTGGTCCGCGGCGGACCGGTCACAGATCCAGCGCCCATTCGGCGGCCTCCTTCGGCGGCAGCACGGCCCTGCGCAGGCCGGCGGCGATGCGGGCGTGACGCTCGATCTGGTCGACCGTGAAGTCGCGGTAGGCGCTGAACCAGAACCGGCTCACGGCCATGGAGTGGCGCGCCCAGGCCTTGAACTGCCGGCCGTGCTGCGCGCCGTCGAGCACGAGAAACCGGGTCGCCGGAAACCCGACGCAGCTGCCCCATGCGAGGGTGAGGCCGCCATGCGCCTTTTCGATGAAATCGTCGAGATAGCTTTCCCAGCTGTGGTCGAAATTGCTGAAGAACATCAACCGGCCGCCATTGTTCACGAAGGCCCAATGGGCGAAGTGGATGGTGCGCATGCTGCCGAGATAGCCGTCGGTCGCCACCACCCGCAGCAGCAGATGCAGGCCGAGATGCCCGGCGCGGAACAGCGCCATGCGCAAGACGCCGGGCTTGACGAGAACGACGCTGCCCATGTGGTTCTGCGGGATGCGGTCCTCGCGACGGGCCATTTCGCGCAGCATGTCCTCGTCGACGGGCGGGGCGTCTTGCGACGAATCGCGCCGTTCCAGCCAGCGCAGCCACAGCACGAGCGCCGGGACCGTGAAGAGCATGCTCACGAGGCCAAGCAAAACGGCGCGGGCGACCGGCCAGAAGGCCTGGCCGAAATGTGCCCCGGTGATCAGCGTCGCCGCGATCGTGAGCGCGAGCGAGGCGACGGCGGCATAGATCGCGAGGACAACCACTATGCGCAGGAGGAGCGCCGCCACGGGCGCCGCCGATGCGACGTCGGCGATACCGGACAGCCGTCCGAGCACCGGCGCCCCCGAACGGCTTGGGACGCCCTTGCCGGTCAGCGGGGCGCGTATCCGCCAAAGAAGCGCCCCCACGACGGCGGTCGCGACGACGACGACGACAAGGAACCGGCCGGTCGGAGTGACGGGCGCAAGGACGAGGCCGGGAATCGAGAGGCAGAACAGCGCCAGAAACAGGAACCCGGAAAGCCGCGCCACGTCGAGCGCCCGCTCCGTCGCCGCGATTCGGTCCGGCGCCGGTTCGTTGAGCCACGGGAATCGACCGAGCAGCTTCTTGCGCAAAGCCTGGTGGATCTGCTCCGCCGTCATGCTGCGGTATCCATTGGGACCGGCCAGATCCGATTGCTTCAGCTCGTCCCGGATCGCGAGGAAGAGCTCGCCCTCGCCCAAGATGCGGGCCCGGTCGAGTCCTCTGTTTCCCTGGTGGAACGCGCTCGGGCGCAATGCTCTCGCCTCGAAATAGGGCGCGAGCGGATAGCGCGAATTCTCTTTCGTGACGGCGTCGTACATCGGCCCGTCGTGGTCGGACGGGCGCTTGCAGCAGCGCAGCATGGGCCGGAGATAGGAGCCTAGCGCCGCTTCCAGTTGAGCCCAGAACGGACCGGGCGGCCCGTCGAAATTCGCCTCGATCACGAAAATCGGATCGTAGTGAGGGTCCTGGAACACCGACATCGAAATGAAGTGCAAAACGGGCACGCCGCTCTTCAGTCGGCCGTATTTTTCCTGGGAGTCCGGGACGTTCTCCTCTTCGATCTTGAGATCATTGATCAGACGAGCAAGGCGGCGCGCGCTCGCCGGCTCGACCTCCAGGACGACGGACAATACGGTCTGGTGCATCGTTGCCCCCCATCACACAATTTCTACGAGCGGCACATGCGCGTCAATGGCTGCTCGAACGGCTTGATGATGACGAGAGCTTCAGCAGCGCGGCTCGGAGAAGGAACGCCCATCGGGGCGAATGCGCAGCCATCGGTCGGGCCTGTCGACGGTTGGGGCATGCGCGGCGCGGCGATCCTGCCCATCCCGAAATCCCTCTGGTGATCGCGCACCGCGCGGAGACTCGCAAGGGCGAGCATCGCACGGGTCGCGTTCGCGCGAATGAGCCGTTCGATCCAATGAAGGTCCGGTCGAAGGTGCAGATCGTCGTCGCGAACAGCGGGGCCACAACATGCCGCACGACGCACCGCCCGGCGCGTGTGTCCGACTAACCGCAGATCAACCTGTCATGAGGCGAAGACGAAGACGCCGGCCG
>CAYGZV010000155.1:2703-5993 GCA_964354425.1 uncultured Rhodoplanes sp.
CGGCTCACGCCTGGGTGTAGGCGGTCTTGACCGCCGAGTAGAACTCGCGGGCATAGGCGCCCTGCTCGCGCGGTCCGTAGGAGGAGCCTCTGCGCCCACCGAACGGCGTGTGATAGTCGACGCCGGCGGTCGGCAGATTGACCATCACCATGCCGGCGCCCGAGCGGCGCTTGAAGTCGGCGGCGTATTTCAGCGATGTCGTGCAAATGCCGGAGGACAGGCCGAACTCGGTGTCGTTGGCGACCGCCACCGCCTCCTCGTAGTCCTTCACCCGAACGACGCTGGCGACCGGGCCGAAGACCTCTTCGCGGTTGATCCGCATGGCGTTGCTGGTCTCGGTCAGGAGCGCCGGCGACATGAAGTAGCCGGGCGTGGCGCGGTTCAGCCGCTCCCCGCCGCAAACGAGCCGCCCTCCCTCCTTGCGGCCGATCTCCACATAGGCGAGGTCCTGCTCCAGCTGCGCGGCGCTCACCACCGGGCCGAGGTCGATGCCGGGTTCGAGCGCATCGCCCACCTTCAGCGCCGCGACGCGCTCGGTCAGCGCGGCGACGAAACGGTCGTGAATGCCGTCCTGGACGATCAGCCGCGACGAGGCCGTGCAGCGCTGGCCGGTGGAAAAGAACGCGCCGTTGACCGAACAGCTCACGGCGATGCCGAGATCGGCGTCGTCGAGCACGACCAGCGGATTCTTGCCGCCCATTTCGAGCTGCACCTTCGCGCCGCGCGCCACCAGGTCGCAGGCGAGGCGACGCCCCACATCGACCGAGCCGGTAAAGCTCACCGCGCGCACCTTCGGCGCCCGCACGATCGCGTTGCCGACCACCGATCCCGGCCCCATGACGAGGTTGAAGACGCCCGCCGGCAGGCCGGCGCGCGATATGATCTCGGCGAGCGCCCAGGCGGAACCGGGCACGAGATCGGCCGGCTTGAAGACCACGCAGTTGCCGAAGGCGAGCGCGGGGGCGATTTTCCAGGCCGGAATGGCGATCGGAAAATTCCACGGCGTGATGAGCCCGACCACGCCCTCCGGCTCGCGGGTGACCTCCACGTCGACGCCCGGCCGCACCGAGGCGAGGCGATCGCCCGTCACCCGCAGGGCTTCGCCGGCGAAGAACTTGAAGACGCGGCCGGCGCGAACGACTTCGCCGACCCCCTCGGGCAGGGTCTTGCCCTCCTCGCGGGCGAGCAGGCGGCCGAGTTCGTCCTTGCGGGCGAGCAGCTCGGCGCCGACCCGATCGAGCGCGTCGGAGCGCGCTTCCAGGCTCGTCATGGCCCAGGCCGGAAGCGCGGCGTGTGCGGCGTCGATCGCGGCCTCGGCTTGCGCGGCGTCGGCGGCCGCGTATTCGCCGACAACGTCGTCGAGATTGGAGGGATTGACGTCGCGATTGACGGCGACGCCGTCGACCCATTCACCGGCGACGAAGTTCTTGTGCATGAGCGATTCTCCGAAGGTCAAATGCCGAATAGGCGGTCGTGATGTGCGGGCGCCTGAAGAATGACGCGGCGGCGCAAGCCGTGCAGGGCGAAGGCGAAGCAAACGCCGCCATTGACGCCATCGCCACGCACAACGGCCGGAGCTTTCCTTTCAAGTGAAAACGAACTGCTCCGCGGCGACGGCGGCGATGATGAATTCGCGCAGATAGTTCACGCGGGCGATGTTGCGAACGTCGTTGTGCGTCACGATCCAATAGGTGCGTTTGACCTTGTTCGGCAGAACCTGCTCCAGGTCCGGATCTTCATGCGCCGCGAAGTCATGCAGCGCGCCGACGCCGATGCCCGCTTTCACCGCTTCCATCTGACCGATCACGCTGGCGCATTCGAAGCGCAGGGTGTCCGGAACGTTGAACTCGCCCAAATAGTCCAGCGCGTCGGAGAAGAGCAGATCGGGCACATAGGCGATGATGCGGTGATTGCGCAGATCGCCGACATCGGCGATCGGCGGATGTTTGGCGACATAGTCTCTGCTCGCATAGAGGCCGAGCGTATACTCGCTGAGAAGCTCGACGCTGAGCCGCGCAGTGTCCGGCCGATCGATCGTAATCACGATGTCGGCCTCGCGCTTGGCGAGCGAAAAGACGCGCGGCAGCGGCACGAGCTGCACCGTCACATGCGGTTGCCGCTCAAGCAGTCGTCCCAGACGCCGCGCCAGGAAATAGGTGCCGAAACCGTCCGGAGCGCCGATCCGCACCGGGCCGGACAAGGCGGAATCGGTGCCTGAAATCGCGCTCTCGACCCCGATCGCCGTCGTCTCCATCGCTTCCGCCGCGACCATCAGCTGCTCGCCCGGCCCGGTCAGCCGATAGCCCTGCGGGTGATGCTCGAACAGCTTGGCCTTCAGCGCGCTCTCCAAGGCCTGGATTCGCCGGCTCACCGTGGCGTGGTCGACGCGCAGCTGGCGGGCGGCGGCGGTGAGCCGGCCGGTCCGCGCGATCGCGAGGAAAAACCGCAGGTCGCCCCAATCGAAGCGATTCATCGCCGAACCTTCAGCATGCGCATTTCCGCACAACGGACGCGCAACATATCTTATCGACCTGCCTCGAGCGCGTCGCTACCCTTCTGTAGCAAAACAATAATCGCAGGGAGGTCGTTGGCGTGATCACCTATGGCCATTTCATCGGAGGCAGGCGGGTCGCCGGCGCCTCTTCGCGCTTCGTCGACGGCTACGAGCCGATGACCGGCGAAGTGCGCTCCAAGGTTGCCCTCGCCTCGCGCGAGGAGGTGCGTGCTGCGGTGCAAGACGCGGCCGCCGCCCAGCCGGCCTGGGCCGACACCAACCCACAGCGGCGCGCGCGCGTCCTGATGCGGTTCCTCGATCTGGCGAACCGGGACATGGACGCGCTGGCCGAGCTGCTCGCGCGCGAACATGGAAAAACCATCGCCGACGCGCAAGGCGACATTCAACGCGGGCTCGAAGTCATCGAGTTCTGCCTCGGCGCGCCGCATCTGCTCAAGGGCGAGTACACGACCGCCGCCGGACCAGGCACGGACGTCTACTCCATGCGCCAGCCGCTCGGGGTCGTCGCGGGGATTACGCCGTTCAATTTCCCGGCCATGATTCCGCTGTGGAAGGCCGGGCCCGCGATCGCCGCCGGCAACGCCTTCGTCTTGAAACCCTCCGAGCGCGATCCCGGCGTCCCGCTCAGGCTTGCCGAGCTGTTCCTGGAGGCCGGCCTGCCGGCGGGCATCTTCAATGTCGTCAACGGCGACAAGGAAGCGGTCGACGCGCTCTTGGACGACGCCGACGTGAAAGCGATCGGCTTTGTCGGGTCGACGCCGGTGGCGGAATATAT
>CAYGZV010000156.1:0-5991 GCA_964354425.1 uncultured Rhodoplanes sp.
AATTCCCGCATGGGCAGCCAGCCCATCGAGTTGCGGTCGAGATTGTCGAGCGAGTCCGCATTGACGATCGCGATGATGCGGTGCTGCGAGACCACCTTGTAGAGCTGCACGAAGCCCGCGCGAATGCCTTCAACCCCGTGCGCCCCTTCGAGCGCTTCGAGATCCCAGAGCTGGTCCTGTGAAATCCGTCCCTGGTAATTCCAGCGCATCTGCACATAGAACAGCATCGCGAATTTCCTCCGTTATCCTCGCGTCACCGCACGCCCGGCGGAATGATCCACCGCTCGCGCGCAACAAAATTGAAGGCGTAGGTCTCGTGGACATAGGGGCGCGCGGTGAGCGCCGCGGTGAAGCCGCCGTCGCCGAGCAGCGCCTCGATCGCGGCCGGATCGCGCAGCGACAGGGACTCGACCGCGTCGAAAGCGGGTTCGCCGAATGCGTAGAGCGGATCGCGGGAAAACCCGACCAGATGGCGGTCGAACCCGAACCGCTTCGCCAGTCCGGCCCGATCGTCGATCAGCGTCCGCCGGAACGCCGCGAGCGCGAGCTCCGGGCGCCGTTTCAGCAGCACGTAGATCTTCGCGTATTCCGGCGGCGCTCGCGCTGCGCCGTCGTCCTTCAGCAGCTGCGCCTCGGTGTCGAGCACGAGCGTGCGCCAGAACGCCGCCCAGCGCGGCTCGTCCGCGCGCGCGCCCTGCAGGAATTCCGGCGACTGCAGTGAGGCGAGTTGCGCGGCCTCGTCCGCAAGCCAAATCTCGGCGACGCCCTGATAGAACCACGGGACGTCGCGCGCGGTCTTCACCGGCAGGCGCGCGGCGACGAGGTATTGTTTGATTTGCGGGATTTTTGCCGCGTAGTCGACGGCGTGGAAATTGATCCAGTAGCTCGTGAAGGCGTCGTCGGCGAGACCCGGTTTCGGACCGGCAAAGATGAACTGGTGAATCATGGTCGGCCCCGTGCTCACACGCGCTGGAAAACGGCGATTCCGACGGCGGGCAGGCGGGCGTTGAACGCGCCGCCGGAGGAGCTCCGCCCTCCGCCATTCGTCACGCCGAGCCCGCCATAGGCCGCGTCGTCGCTGTTGAGCGCCTCGATCCAGGCCGCGTCGCGCAGCGCGGGATGCGCAATCCAGTAGCCATCGGCGAAGGGCGCGTTGTTCAGGCTCGCGAGCACGAGGAACTCCGCATCGCCCAGCCAGCGCCGGAACGCCAGCACGCGGTTCGCATCGTGCACATGCAGGACCTCGAGATGCGGCGATTTCAGCGCGGCATAGCGGCGGCGGAGCCGGAGGATGTCGCGATAGAAGCCGAACAGCTTCGCCCCGCTCGTCGCGCGCAGCGCGGGCAGGTCCTCGCGGTGCTCGATCCAGTCATTGAAGCGATACGGCTCCTTCGCCCCGACCTCCTCGCCCATGAAGAACATCGGGATGCCGGCCGCGAGCAAAGAGAGCCCGCAGGCGACGCGGCAGCGCGCCTCCGCCCAGTACCGATTGCCGTTGAGCGCGCCGTTGACCGCGGTCTGGATGGTGCGCGCGGAATGGACCTCGTAATCGCCGATCCGGTAGGAGGCGTTGCCGGCCTGGTCGTGCGATTCGTGGTAGATCACGCGGCCGGGCGTCGCCTGCAGCGCGCCCGCGACATACGACATTGCGAGCGGGTCGTTGCCGCCGAAGCCGGCGACATGGAGCAGGCGCGCATTGTGCGCGTCGTTCTGCGAGTCGCCGATCAGGTGGTGGTACCAGTCCGCCCACCAGATCGCGTCGAAGCCGACGCCGCCCGTTTCCTGCGGCTGCGTGATGGCGGACCAGCCGGTGTGATCCTCGGCGCTCAGCATCACCGAAGGCTTGATCAGCCGCAGCGTGCGCACCCATTCGCGCAGGAACCTGGCGCCGAGCAGGTTGGCTTCCGCGCATGGCGCGCCATTGGCGTGAATCACGTTGTCACGATGGAACGCCTGGGTGAGGTCGACGCGGAACCCGTCGAGGTGGAACTCCGCGAGCAGCATGGCCGCGCTGCTGATGAACAGCTTGCGCACGAACTCGCTGCGGAAGTTCGGCAACCAGCCGGTCGAGCCATTGTCGAGATAGCCGCCGTCCGGATTCGGCCAGTCGCTCTCGCGTCCCTGGTACCAGTAGTAGACGTTCTTGTGGTGCGTGTTGGTGTCGTACATCCACTCGGCGCGTTCGGCGTCGTGGACGAAATGGTTGTAGACGACGTCGAGCAGCACGGCGATGCCGCGCCGGTGGCACTCGCGGACGAAATGCTTGAACTGGTCGCGGCCGCCGCCGGAATACTCGGTGGCGAAATAGTGCGACGTGCCGTAGCCCCAGGTCCAGCCCTCGGCTTCGGACATCGGCATGAGCTCGATCGCATTGACGCCGAGCTCGACCAGATGATCGAGCAAAGCGATCGCGTCCTTGAACGATCCCGGCAGCGGGGCGCCGCTCGCATCGCGCTCTCCGACGCCGAGGCCGCCGACATGCATCTCGTAGATGACGAGATCGTCCAACCGGTCCGGCGTCGGCCGCAGCGGATCGTATTCGTTCGCCCAGAATTCCTCTTCGCTCGCCCATTGCGTCGGCGGGAAATTCTCGTCGTCGACGCGTGCAGTCACGGTTTCCGGATCGATGATGACCGAGCAGCCTTTGGTCCCGTCGAGGTCCTGGCGCGTGCCGTTCCAAGGCGGTTCGCCCTCGCTCGGATTCTCGGGCTTCTTGCGCCCGCTCCCGATTTGGCAACGCGAGTAGAGGTCGGTGCGATACGCGACGGAGTCGTCATCCTTCCTGACGCGGAACATGTAGAGCTGGTGGTCCCAGCCGGAAAAATCTGCGAGCGCAGAATCGGTGGGGTCGCTGCGCCAGATGCCGTCACCGGCTTGGGCCAGCTTGAACGCGTACTTCACGCCCCGCCCGTCGCTCCAGATATAGCCGGACACGGGCTCGCCGATGACGGCGTCGACCTCGCGCGCATTGGGGGCCCAGACGGAAAACGTCAGCGCCGGCTTGTCCGCGCCCTCGCGCCACAGCTTGTTGGCGCCGAACCGGCGGCAATGCGTGAGCCAGTAGCGCTCGACCTGCCCGTCGCCGCGAAGGGCGAAACTGCGGTGCTGCGCCCGCGCGTTCGCGTCGCCCGTCTCGGTCGGGACGCCCCATACATTGTTCTGTTGCGGGGCGTCGACGACCACGCCCCAGTGGAAGGTCCAGCCGCGCTGGGCGTCGTCGAACAGAATGTCGGCGCGCCAGGCGGGGCACCCGTCGGGAGCGGTGAACGCCTCCATGGCGGTCATGCGCCACTGATCGGAGTAGCGGCCGCCTTCGTCCCAGCTGCCGACCAGGCGTACATTGCGGAATATCGGACGCTTCAGACCGGTAAGCCATTCGAGCCGCACCCCGAGCTGAGCCATGGGCCGCCGCCTCCCGCGCGATGTGATCGATCGCTACCAGTACGAGCAATTAGTTATAAGACAACTTAAACGGGTTCACCGCAAGCGGGCCAACCCGCGGCGCATGGCGTCGGAACCTGAATGGAACGGGAACACGGGGGGCGCAGACGATCACATCTACGCGCGTGCCGGCTTCGACGCGCAGCAACGCGCTTCGGAAGAACTTCCGGGCTTCTGCCTTGGGGCGCGTTAAGGCCGCTTCTCGGATTTGGGACGACTGGCCGCTCGGCGCGTTGCCGGCGCAAGGGACATCACCGTGCGCGAGCGCCGTCAACAGCGCGCGCGAATCCCTCCCCCGCGTTCCATCGGAATGCGAGCCTCCCATCCCCGGCTAATAGGATTCGGACGCTGCGCACGGACGCGGCCGCATGCGGCTGCGCAACGCAGCCGCATTGAATGAGCGCGCGGGCGCGCGCGGCGCCTCGTCAGCCGGTGTGCCGGCGCAGGGCGCTCGCGATCTCGCTTGCGGCCAGCCGCGTGCCGTCATCGCCCTCGATCAACACGATCGAATGGCCGGTCTTGCTCATATGCGAGGCCCAGCTGATCGCTTCGTCCATCGTGCCGACTTCCTTGTACAGAAGACGCTCCTTCTCCATCGGCGAGATGTTCTGCGCGCCGGCCGGCGCGCTGTAGATCCTGTACATGCGGCGCTCCTTCTCGGTTATCGACAAAGGGCCGACACTGTCGGCCCGTCCCCGGCCGCAACGCCGGGGCTGCAATCTCCTGCCGCCCAACCGAACCTTCGCGTTGGGACAGGGACTGGAAACCGGATGCACGAGGCAACCAAAAAACGCCGCCGGCGCGTTTGAGCCAGATCAACAATTCCTGATAGGGCGCAACGGCGCAGGCGCATATTGCGGCCTGAAGCATGTCTTGCATGCCCCGCGCGCCGGTGCAGAATAGCGCAGCAAAGTGCGTTGCGACAAAGTCCTGCGAGGACATACAGCAATGTTGACCGATCCGATCCTGCATTACGACCAGCCGCTCTATCGGCCGCCCAGCGAAGGCCGCAACCTGATCATTCAGGCGACGATCGGCTGCTCGTTCAACCGCTGCACCTTCTGCTCGATGTACAAGACGAAGAGCTTCCGGGCGCGCTCGCTGCCGGACATTTTCGCCGACATCGAAGCGGCCGCCCGCGTGTGGCCGAACGCGTCCCGCATTTTCCTCGCCGACGGCGACGCGCTGGTGCTGCCCACCGACGATCTTGCCGCCATTCTCGACAAGCTCGCGGCGACCTTCCCCCGGCTCGATCGCGTCTCCTGCTACGCCACGCCGATCAACTTGACGCACAAACCGGTCGCCGAGCTGCGCCGCCTGCGCGCGAAGAAGCTCTCGCTCGTCTATGTCGGCATCGAGTCCGGCGCCGCCACGATGCTCAACCGCATCCGCAAGGGAGCGACGCCCGCGAGCATCGCCGACGCGCTCGACCGGGCGCACGCGGCCGGCATCGCGGTCTCGGCGACCGTCGTGCTCGGGCTCGGCGGACAGCGCCTCTGGCGCGAGCACATCGACGGCGTCGCCGCGGTGGTCACCCGCGCGCCGCCGGATTTTCTGTCCACGTTGCAGCTGCGGCTCGACGATGACGAGGTCGCCGAATTCGTGGAACGGTTCGAGCGCGACGGCACGCCGTTCGAGGAGCAGGACGACGCCGGCATCCTCGCCGAGCAGGAACGGCTCCTGCAACAGCTCGATCCGCCGCGGCCGGTCACCTTCCGCTCCAACCACGCCTCGAACTGCCTGCCGCTCGCGGGCACGCTGCCGCACGACCGCGCGCGGCTGCTCGCGCTCATCGCGCAAGCGCGCCGCGGCGCTCCCGTGCTGCGGCCGGAGTTCATGCGCGGGCTTTGATTTAGCGCCCGTTCTCGCGGCGCCCGTTCAATGTTGAAAGGAGGAGCCTGGTGATTCGTGGCTATAGCGACCATGCGGCGAATGAGCGGACGTTTCTTGCCTGGGTGCGCACCGGCATCGCCATCATCGCCTTCGGGTTCGTCATCGAGAAGTTCAACCTCTTCTTTTATGCGATCGCAAGCTCCGCCTCCGCAGATGCGGCGCAGCGATTGCAGTTCGAAAACCTGTCGGGCTGGCTCGGGCGTTATGTCGGCCTTGCTCTCATCTTCGGCGGTCTCGCGCTCCTGGTGGTCGCAACGGCGCGCTTCGTCCGCACTGAACGCCTGCTCGATGACCCTGAGATGCACTCCGCGAGCAGCGTGCGCGCCGAGCTGATCTTGTCGGCGGCATTGGTGCTGGTCGTCACCGGCTACAGCGCCTATCTCGTGCTTGGCTTATCCACGCCGGGCTGATTCCGCAGCCGGCTTTCCGCGCGCCACCGCTTGCACCGATTAACCCCGCGTTAACCCCGCCCGGCCCGTAATGGGCGCGAGCGCGGCGTGTTCGTGGCGGCTGGCACAGGGTCGCCGCGGACATGCCCTGCTCGACGAGACTTGGCGCCGCAACGGGGGCGGATCGGGAGGCGTCCCCGGCAGCCCCTGCATCTCGGCAAGGCGCATGCGGGTTTTTGCGGGCGCGAAAGGCCCTCTTTTGGTCACG
>CAYGZV010000157.1:0-5968 GCA_964354425.1 uncultured Rhodoplanes sp.
ACCTCGCCGAACACGATGTCGAGCGCGCCGATAATGGCGGTCATGTCCGCCAGCATGTGGCCCTTGCTGATGAAATCGAGCGCGCTCAGATGGACGAAGCCGGGCGCGCGGATCTTGCATTTGTAGGGCTTGTTGGTGCCGTCGGCGATGAGATAGACGCCGAACTCGCCCTTCGGCGCCTCGGCCGCCGCATAGACCTCGCCGGGGGGCACGTGGAAGCCTTCGGTGTAGAGCTTGAAATGGTGGATGAGCGCTTCCATCGAGCGCTTCATCTCGCCGCGCCGCGGCGGCACGAACTTGTTGTCCTCGACGCTGACCGGCCCCTGCCCTTCCGGCGAGCGCAGCTTTTCGAGGCACTGCCGCATGATGCGCACGGACTGGCGCATCTCCTCCATGCGCACGAGGTAGCGGTCGTAGCAGTCGCCGTGCTTGCCGACCGGAATGTCGAATTCGAGCTCGGAATAGCACTCATAGGGCTGCGCCCGGCGCAGGTCCCACGCCGCGCCCGCGGCGCGCACCAAGGGCCCCGAAAAGCCCCAGCCCCAGGCGTCCTTGAGCGTCATGACAGCGATATCGACCATGCGCTGCTTGAAAATCCGGTTCTCGGTCAGAAGATCGTCGATATCGCCGAGCGTCTTGAGGAACGGATCGCAGAAGTCCCACATGTCGTCGAGCAGCTTGGGCGGCACGTCCTGGTGCACGCCGCCCGGACGGAAATAGTTCGCGTGCATGCGCGCGCCCGATGCGCGCTCGTAGAAACACAGCATTTTCTCGCGCTCTTCGAACCCCCAGAGCGGAGGCGTGAGCGCGCCGATGTCGAGCGCCGCCGTGGTCACGTTGAGAATGTGGTTCATGAGGCGGGTCAGCTCGAGAAAGAGCACCCGCATCAGCTGGCCGCGCTTGGGCACCGTCAGCCCGAGCAGCTTCTCGACGGCGAGGCAGAACACGTGCTCCTGCGCCATCGGCGCCGAATAGTCGAGCCGGTCGAAATAGGGAATGGCCTGCAGATAGGTCTTGTGCTCGATCAGCTTCTCGGTGCCGCGATGCAGGAGCCCGATATGCGGATCGGCGCGCTCGATGATCTCGCCGTCGAGGTCGAGCAATAGGCGCAGCACGCCGTGCGCCGCCGGGTGCTGCGGCCCGAAATTGATGGTGAAAGTGCGGACTGAAGCCTCAGCCATTCCTATTCGCCACTCGCTGTTCGCTATTCGCTACGCGCCGAAACCGCTATTCGCCATTAGCCATTCGCTATTGCTTCGCCTTCTCGTCGCCCGGAAGCGGATAGTCGGGCCCTTCCCAAGGCGAGAGGAAATCGAAATTCCGGTATTCCTGCGCGAGCCGGACCTTGTCGTACACGACCCGCTTCTGTTCATCATCCCAGCGCACCTCGACGAATCCCGTCAGCGGGAAATCCTTGCGCAGCGGGTGGCCGGAGAATCCGTAATCCGTGAGGATGCGCCGCATGTCGGGATGGCCGCTGAACAGCACGCCGTACAGATCGAACACTTCCCGCTCGAACCAGTTGGCCCCGGGGAACACGTCGATGATCGAGGGAACCGGCGTGTTCTCGTCGGTCTCGACCTTGATCCGCACCCGCCAGTTCTTGGTTGGCGAGAGCAGATGATAGACCACGTCGAAACGCCTTTCCCGCTGCGGCCAGTCGACCGCGGTCACGTCGACGAAGGCGACGAACTGGCAGCCCGGATCGTCGCGCAGGAAGGTGACGAGCTTGACGATATCGGCCGCGCGCGCGGCGATGGTGAGCTCGCCCTTGGCCACGCCGAAACCGGTGACGGATTCCGGAAGCGCGCGCGCAATCGCCTGTCCGAGATCGTCCAGCCTGTCGTTCATTCCGATGCTCCGAAGACGGTCCTTTTGCGCCGCTTACCGTTCGATCGTGCCGGTGCGGCGGATTTTCTTTTGCAGGAGCAGGACGCCGTAGAGCAGCGCCTCCGCGGTCGGAGGGCAGCCGGGGACGTAGATGTCGACCGGCACGATCCGATCGCAGCCCCGCACCACCGAGTAGGAGTAGTGATAATAGCCGCCGCCATTGGCGCACGAGCCCATCGAGATGACGTAGCGCGGCTCCGGCATCTGGTCGTAGACCTTGCGGAAGGCGGGCGCCATCTTGTTGGTCAGGGTTCCGGCCACGATGATGACGTCGGACTGGCGCGGCGAAGCGCGCGGCGCGGCGCCGAACCGCTCGAGATCGTAGCGCGGCATCGCGGTGTGGATCATCTCGATGGCGCAGCAGGCGAGGCCGAACTGCATCCACATCAGCGAGCCGGTGCGCGCCCAGGTGATCAGTTCGTCGGTCGCCGTGACGAGAAAGCCCTTGTCGGCGAGTTCGTCGGTGACGCCCCGGAAAAACGAATCGTCGTCGCCGACCGGCTTGCCGGTGCGCGGATCGAGCACGCCGGTCGCCGCCGGCGCCCTCAGCGCGCGCTCGTTCAATCCCATTCGAGCGCTCCTTTCTTCCATTCGTAGAGGAAGCCGACGGTCAGGATGCCGAGAAAGACCATCATCGACCAGAAGCCGAACACGCCGATCTCGCGGAAGGCCGCCGCCCACGGGAAGAGAAACGCGACCTCGAGATCGAAGATGATGAACAGGATCGAGATCAAATAGAAGCGCACGTCGAACTTCATGCGCGCGTCGTCGAAGGCGTTGAACCCGCATTCGTAGGCGGAGAGCTTCTCCGCGTCCGGATTCTTGTAGGCGACGAGAAACGGCGCGACCATCAGTCCGGACACGATGACGACGGCGATGGCGATGAACACCACGATCGGGAGATAGTCTTGTAGAATGACGCTCATTCGAGACCTCTGGTCGGTCGCGGACGGCCGGGGCGCGCCGAACGGCAGGGGCGAGCGCCCATCGTTCCGGCCTTGACCTTTAGATTTATTCCAGAGCAAGGCTTGGGAGGCTTAGCGCAGCGCACAAATCGCCGCAAGCCGCCTTATGCCGCATTTAGGCCGGCAAAAGCGAAGGCCCGCTCCGGCGCAGCCCGCGCGAGCGGACCGCGCCCGGATGCAATCGATACATGCGGTCTCCTTTCGGAACAGTCGGTCAGCGACGAGACGCCGCGCATGGCGGCCGGTCGTCACTCCACCAGTGCGGAAGCACGCATGAGCGGCCTCGGCGCGCTCAGATCGAGCACGACGTGGCACAGGCCGGGGTCCTCCAGGTCCGACTCGACCTTGAAGCCGAGTTCGCCGCACATCCGCAGCATCGTCGTATTGTCGCGCAGCACCTGTCCTTCGATCATACGCAGACCCTCGGCGGAGGCATACTCGATCAGCGTCCGCATCAACAGCCAACCGAGCCCGCGCCCCTTTAGATCCGAGCGCAGCAGAATAGCATATTCGGCGTTCTCGTGATTCGCGTCGGCGTGGATTTGCGCGGCGCCCAGCATTTGCCCCGAGCCTTCGTCGAGGGCGAGGAAGGCCATCGCGCGCGCATAGTCGATCTGCGTCAGGCGGGCGATGAAGGTGTGGCTGAACTCCTTGACCGGCGCAAAGAAGCGCAGCCGCAGGTCGGTCTCCGTGACGGCGCGGAAGAACTCCTGATAGAGCCCCTCATCCTCCGGCCGGACCGGACGCACCGTGAGGCGCAGCCCGTGCCAATCGTCGTAGTGGCGTTCCCATTCCTTTGGATAAGGCCGGATGGCGAAACGCGACTGCGCACGCGTTCCTTTCTCTACCGGCGCGATCGCCACGCGGGCGTCGACGGCGATCGCCCCTTTCTCGTCGGCGAGAACGGGATTGAGATCGAGCTCCCGCACCTCCGGCAGGTCGGCCGCGAGCTGCGCCACTTTGACGAGCATCAGTTCGAGCGCCTCCCGGTTGGCCGGCGGCACGTTGCGGTAGCCGCGGAGCAGGCGCGACACCCGCGTACGATCGATCAGGTCGCCGGCGAGCTTCAGGTCGAGCGGCGGCAGCGCCAGCGCCTTGTCGTCGACGACCTCGACCGCGGTTCCGCCGCTGCCGAACACCACGACCGGGCCGAAGGTCGGGTCATCGGCCAGGCCGATGATCAGTTCGCGGGCTTTCGGCCGCAAGACCATCGGATGAACGGTCACCCCGCTCAGCCGAGCGGACGGCCGCGCCCCGCGCGCCCGCCGCAGAATGTCCTCGGTCGCCGCCTCGACCGCCTTCTCGCTGGTCAGATTGAGCCGCACGCCGTCCACGTCCGATTTATGCACGATGTCGGGGGACAGGATCTTCACGACCACGCCGTGCCCCTCCTCCAGGAAAGGCCGCGCCGCCGCGACGGCCTCCTTGCCGTTGCGGGCGAGGATCGCGGGCGAAACCGAAATGCCGTAGGCATCGAAGAGCCGGTTGACGTCAAGCGGATCGAGCCAGGTTTTTCCCGCGGCGAGCGCCTCGGCGATGACCTTGCGCGCCGCCTCGGTGTCGGAGGCGAACTGGGTGGGCAAGCTCGGCGGCGTCTCCATCAGGTCGCGATTCGCCTCGACATAGCGCACGAGATGCATGAATCCGCGGATCGCATCGGTCTCGCCGTTGTAATAGGGAATGGCGGCGGCATCGAACGCCTTGGCCGCGCAGCCGTCATCGCCGACCCAGACCGCCAGCACCGGCTTGTGGGGGGCGTGCTTGGCGCGCTCCTGCTGCACGACGCGGACGACCGCGTCGGCGCAGTCGGCCGCCGAGGCGAGCGCCGTCGGCACGTTCAGCGCCAGCACCGCGTCGTTCTCCGGGTCGTCGAGAAGCGCCTGGAGCGCCATCCCGTAGCGCGCCGCATCGGCATCCCCAATAATGTCGACCGGATTCGACCTGGACCAGGTGGGCGGAAGCTCGGCGTCGAGTCGCGCGAGGGTCTGCGGCGACAGGCTCGCGAGCGTTCCCCCGAGATCGATGACGCGGTCGACCGCGAGCACGCCGATGCCGCCGCCATTGGTCATGATGGCGAGCCGGTTGCCCGAGAAGGGGCTGAGGCGTCCGAGCGTCTCAGCGGCGGCGAACAATTCGTCGAGGTCGAACACCCGCAACAGGCCGGCGCGCCGGAAGGCCGCGGCGTAGACCGCATCGACGCCGGCGAGCGCTCCGGTGTGGGTCGCAGCGGCCCGGGCGGCCTGCTGGTGGCGTCCTGCCTTCACCACGATCACCGGCTTCACGCGCGCCGCCGCCCGCGCCGCCGACATGAACTTGCGCACGTCGGTGATCGACTCGATATACATCAGGATCGCCCGGGTCTTGCGGTCCAGGGCGAAGTAATCGAGCAGATCGCCGAAATCGATGTCGAGCGCGTCGCCGATCGAGACGATTCCGGAAAAGCCGATCGACCGGCCCGCCGCCCATTCCACGAGCCCTGCCGCCACACCGCCCGACTGCGAAATCAGCGCAAGGTCGCCGATCTTGGGCTGATGGACCGCGAAGCTCGCATTGAGCCGGGCGCTCGGCACGAACAGGCCGAGACAGTTGGGTCCGAGCAGCCGCAGGCCGTGCGCGCGCGCCGCCTGCCGCGCCTGTTCGGCGAGCGAGCCCGGGCCGTGGCCGAGGCCGGCGGTGATCACGATGGCCGCGCCGACCCCGCGCGCGCCAGCGCTCGCGATGATGCCGGGGACCTTCGCCGCCGGGGCGGTGACGATCATCAGATCCGGCGCCGGGTCGAGCGCTTCCATGGTCGGGACGGTGGCCTGCCCATCGATCTCCGGGTAGCGGGGATTGACCAGGTGAATCGGACCCTTGAAGCCGGCGCCGCGCAGATTGTTCAGCACGATCCGGCCGAGCGAGAGCTCGCGCGGGCTTGCGCCCACGACGGCGATCGCGCGCGGAGCAAACAGCGATTTCAGTCGGTAAGTGCTCATGTGAGAAGCGCCTTCTGTCTCGCCTTACTCGCCGGGCGACGCAACGGACGGCCGGATCGCCGCCGGACGCACGTCAGGATCGTATGCATCTGCATGCCCATGGACATGTTATCAGCCGCCGCCGCGGGACCGCGGTAG
>CAYGZV010000158.1:0-3337 GCA_964354425.1 uncultured Rhodoplanes sp.
GCCGTCCTCGTCGCTTGCGTGGTCTCCGCCGGTGATGGCGAGCCGCGGTCCGCCGCCTTCGTCGACCGTTTCGACCTGCGGATCGCCGATCCAGACCACCAGATGATCGCCGTCGTTCGGCTTGTCCGGGCCGATCAGGACAGTGAACTCCAGCGTCTCCGTGAGGTCGAGGCCGCGCGCGGCCGCATCAGGGCGCTTGAATCGCAACGTGAGCTCGCGGGTCACCGGGTCCCATTGCGGCGGCGCAGCGGCCGCTCCGAGCGTTGACGCCAGCGCGGCGGAAATGCGCGCGCCGAGCTGATCCGTCTTGATCGCTTTTCCCTCTCCCCAGGGTTGGACGGGAATCCGCACTGCGCGTTCGATGCCGTACAGGCCCGGCGTCCAGCCCGCCGCGAGCACGCCCGGCATCGCCTTGAGCTGCGCGAGCAGAGCGGGGGCGCGTTCCGGATCGGCTTGCAGGCGCACGAGCTGATTGCCCGCGCGCAGATCGGCGCAGCTCTGCACCAGGCTTGCATAGTCGACCCGGACATTGAGCCCGCGCAACGCCTTCACCAGGGCGGGCAGTTGATCGGAATCGACCCGGACGCCGATCGAGATCGGCGCGACCTCGCTGAAACTCGCCGGCGCGGCGACGATTTCCTCCTCGCGCACCTGCTGGTCGCGAAACTCGATCTCGCTCATGTCGCTCAGATCGTCGGCGGTCACCTCGTCGACCTTGGAGCCGCGGGTGATCGTGCCCTCGAGCGCGAATGTCGTTCCACTTTGCTTGCGCAGGAGGCTGACGGCGATCGGGGTGCGGTCAGGCTCGCTCTGTCCGGTCCCGACGAGCTTGCCGCCCTCCGGCCGCAGCGCGATCACGAAGCGATCCTTGCGTTTCGAGAGCGGCGAGACGGAGTAGCAAACGTCGAGCACGGCGGAGGTCGTCTTCCCGCCCTGACGCGTTTCACGCCAGATCGCGTCGCTCGGCAGGTCGCTTATCAATCCGCCCTCGAGGATCGCATAACGAGCGTTTTCCCCCGCGGCCGCGCCCGGCTTGGGGGCGCCTTTGTTCGCCTGCGGCCAGGCCTCGGAACTCGGAAGAAGGAACGCAAGGAACGCAACAGCGACCGAAGCGGGTATACGCATGGATGTCCTCCATGTCGAAGGCGGCGAGGGCGGGCGGGAACGACCTGGTCCGGAGCGCTATGCGCGTAGGCGGCGCATCCGCAACGACATACGCTTGACCAGAAGCACGCCCTCCCGGCAAGAACATGGCGAGACAACGATTATGCTTGAGAGAGGCCCCATGACGCGGCGCTGCATCGCTCTTCCGCCGTTGCGCCCCCGGCGCCGGCTCGGCTTGGTCCCATCCGCGCTGTTTGCCGCGGCCTCCGTCTTCGCCTGTGCGCTCGCCGGCGCTTACGGCCAGACGGCTTTTCCCTTCGGCCGCGAGATGACCATGGACATCGAGCCGATGAAGGGCACCAAGCGCCTGCCGCGGCTCGATGTCGACGATAACGGGCTCGCCGATCTCGACCTGTGGTGTGCGACCATGAAGGCGCGCCTCGTGGTTGTCGCCGACACCATCACCGTGCTGATCGGACCGAAAACCGAGCGGCCCTGTCCGCCCGAGCAGGCGAGCGCCGACGAGGAGATCCTCGCCGGCTTGGCGCAAGTGACGAACTGGCGGGTTGAAGAGGATGTGCTGATACTCACCGGCGCGCCGGCCGAGCTGCGTTTTCGCATGCACAGCAATTGAGGGCGGCCGGTGGGGCGTCGAGGCTCGCATTGTTCGAGACGAAGGTGAGCCGACCGTCGACGATCATCCGCCTGCGCGGCATCGAGAAGACGTTTCCGAACGGGACGCACGCGCTCGCGGGTTTCGACCTTGATGTCCGGCGCGGCGAGTTTCTCTCGCTGCTCGGCCCGTCCGGGTGCGGCAAATCGACGGTCTTGCGGCTGATCGCCGGGCTCGCTCAGCCGAGCGACGGCACGATCGCCTGGACCAAGGGCGGCGAACCGACCACCGGCGCGGCCGTTCAGGACATCGGTTTCGTGTTTCAGGAGCCGACGCTGATGCCGTGGGCGACGGTCGCGGCCAATGTCGGGCTGCCGCTGCGGCTGAAAGGTATCCGCGGCGACAAGGTCGCGGGGCGCGTCGCCGGTTTGCTCGACCGTGTCGGACTGGCGGCCTTCGCCGACGCCTATCCGCGCGAACTGTCGGGCGGCATGAAGATGCGCGTGTCGATCGCCCGCGCGCTCGCGACCGGCCCGGAAATATTGCTGATGGACGAGCCGTTCGCCGCGCTCGACGAGATCACCCGTTTCAAGCTCAACAACGATCTCCTCGAACTCTGGCAGGCGCTCGGAAAGACGATCGTGTTCGTCACGCATTCGGTGTTCGAATCGGTTTATCTGTCCGAACGCGTCGTCGTGCTGACGCAGCGGCCCGGCCGAGTGTTCGCGGAGCTCGCGATCGCGGCGGCCTATCCGCGCGGCGAGAGTTTCCGCACCTCCCCTGATTACGCCGAGGCGTGCCGTGAGGTCGCCGCGGCCTTATCCGCGGCCATGAGCGCCGCAGGCGCGGCATGACAGCTTCGCCGCAGACATCGCCGGGACGTCCGCGCGCGGCGAGCGGCGGGGCGGCGCGCGAACGCGTGCTGCGCCTCGTGCTTCCGGCCGCGACCCTCGTGATCGGCGTGGCGATCTGGGAGCTCGTGGTCAAGCTGAATGCCGTCCCGCCCTATGTCCTGCCGGCGCCGACGCTCATCGCCAAGGCGCTCGTCGCCGACTGGCCGCTGCTGTGGGGATCGCTTCTCGTCACGCTCGGCACGACGCTGCAGGGCCTTCTGCTCGCCTTTCTCGGCGGCACGGCGCTCGCGATCCTGTTCAATCAGTCGCGTTTCGTCGAGTACTCGTTCTATCCCTATGCAGTGATCCTGCAGGTCACGCCGGTGGTCGCGATCGCGCCGCTGCTCCTCGTCTATCTGCCGCAGCCCTTGGCGGTGCTGGCCTGCGCCTGGATCGTCGCCTTCTTCCCGGTGCTCGCCAATACGACGCTCGGCTTGAGCTCGGTCGATCGCAATCTGGTCGACCTGTTCGATCTCTACGGCGCTTCGCGCACGCAGATGCTGCTGCGCCTGAAATTGCCGGCGGCGCTGCCCTACATGCTCGGCGGCCTGAAGATCGCCGGCGGCCTGTCGCTGATCGGCGCGGTGGTCGCCGAGATCGCCGCCGGCTCGGCTGGCGCCGGCTCCGGGCTCGCCTACCGCATCGCCGAATCGGGATATCGGCTCGACATTCCCCGCATGTTCGCCGCGCTGATCCTGTTGTCCGTGGCCGGCGTCGCGATCTTCGC
>CAYGZV010000158.1:3437-5951 GCA_964354425.1 uncultured Rhodoplanes sp.
ACGCGGCTGCAGATGTATCGCACGCAGCGCGTCATCCGCGAGGCGGAGCAGAAGGCCTACGAGCTGTTTCTGCAGAACCTGGTCAAGGGCACGAGCCATCTCTCGCTCGGCCAGGAGGCGATCGCGGCGGGCTTCGCCACCGCGATGCGCCCGGGCGACCTGAGCTTCTGCACCTATCGCGGGCACGCGCACACGCTCGCACGCGGCGTCGCCGTCGAGAAGGTGCTCGGCGAACTGATGCAGCGCGACAACGGGCTGATGCGCGGCAAGGGCGGGTCGATGCACCTGACCTCGGTCGAGCATGGCGTGATGGGCTCCTACGCCATCATCGGCGCGCATCTGCCGATCGCCTGCGGGGCGGCGCTGCGCGCGCAATACAAGGGGCAGGACGACGTGTCGGTCTGCTTCTTCGGCGACGGCACGACCAATATCGGCGCGTTCCACGAGGCGCTGAACTTCGCCGTCGTGTGGAAGTTGCCCGTCGTCTTCGTGTGCGAAAACAATCTCTACATGGAATACACGCCGATCGCCGAGGTGACCGCGGTCAAGCATCCGGCGGCCGACCGCGCCGCGGCCTATAATCTCGAGCGCATCGTCATCGACGGCAACGACGCCGACATCGTCTATCGCACCGCGCAGGCGGCGTTCGCGCGCGCCCGCGCCGGCGACGGCCCGTCGCTGATCGAGTGCCTGACCTACCGTCACAGCGGCCATTCGCGCGCCGATCCCGCCAAATACCGGCCCGAAGGCGAGCTCGAGAGATGGAAGGAGCACGATCCGTTGCCGCTCTACCGCGCGCGACTGAAGCAGTTCGGCATTGGCGAGGAGGCGGTCCTGCGGATCGACGACGAGGTCAAGCGCATGGTCGACACGGCGGTCGAGACCTGCAAGGCGGCGCCGCCGCCCGATCCCGACATCCTGTTCACCGACGTCTACGCCGATGGAGGCTGGGCATGGCGGAACTGACCTATCGCGAGGCGGTCGCCCGCGGCATCGCCCAGGAAATGGCGCGCGATCCCGACGTGATCTTCTTTGGCGAGGACGTGGCGAAGCCCGGCGGCGTGTTCAAGGCGACGGTCGGGTTGCTCGAACAGTTCGGTCCCAAGCGCGTGCGCGACTGCCCGATCTCCGAACAGGCGATCCTCGGCGCGGCGATGGGCGCGGCCATGACCGGCCTCAAGCCGATCGCCGAAATCATGTTCTCCGACTTCATCGCGGTCTGCTTCGACTACATCGCCAACGAGTTTCCCAAGACCCGCTACATGACCAACGGGCAGGTGCATATCCCGCTGGTGGTGCGCACCGGCAATGGCGCGGGCTCGCGCTTCGGCGCCCAGCATTCGCAGAGCGTCGAGAACTGGTGCATGATGATTCCCGGCCTCAAAGTGGTCGCGCCGTCGAACCCGCGCGACGTGATCGGGCTGCTCGCCGCCGCGGTGCGCGATCCCGATCCGGTGATCTTCTTCGAGCACAAGACGCTCTATGCCGTGAAAGGCGAGGTGCCGGACGGCGAGATCGTCGATACGCTCGGCGTCGCGAGCATCGTGCGGCCGGGGGCGGACGCGACCATTCTTGCGCTCGCGATGATGGTGCCGCGCGCGATCGAGGCGGCGGACCGGCTGAAGGCCGAGCACGGCATCGACTGCGAGGTGGTCGATGTGCGGTCGCTCGTTCCGCTCGACATGCAGACCATTCTCGGCTCGCTCGGGCGCACGCACCGCCTGTTCACCGTCGAGGAGAATCCGCGGCTATGCGGCTGGGGCGCGGAGATCGTATCGATCGCCGTCGAGGAGGCCTTCTACGATCTCGACGGCCCGCCGGTGCGGATCACCACGCCGCATGTGCCGCTGCCGGCCGCCGACACGCTCGAAGACATGATCCTGCCCAGCGTCGCGCGCATCGCCGACACGGTGCGCCGCTCGCTCGGCAGTTGATGCGTTTCGGGTTTATCGGACGTGTCCCCGACGCAGCGCAGCACACGCAGCCTGGTCGCGGCGTCGGCGCTCGGCAAAGTTTCGTGCGGTGCGCTCCAGACCCGGGACCCAAGCCGGCGTCGCCGATGGGTCCCGGATCAGCGGTGCGTTCGCGCTGCACCGCGTCCGGGACACGACACAGGGGTATGGAATGAACATCCTGATGCCGCAGCTCGGCGAGACGGTGGCCGAAGGCAAGATCACGACCTGGTTCAAGTCGGTGGGCGACGCCGTCCGGCCGGGCGACAATCTGTTCGAGATCGAGACCGACAAGACGTCGATGGAGGTGCCAGCCACCTCCATCGGCGTGCTGACGGAAATCCGCGTGCCGGCGGGCGCGGTCGCGCCGGTCGGCGCCGTGGTGGCGGTGCTTGCCGAAGCGGGCGCGCCGCTGCACTCCGCTCCGGCCGGGCATAGCTCCGCGACCATCGCGCCGCCGCCGCCCAAGACGCCCGCCGCGCCGGCCGCAGCCGCCGCGCCGGCGCAGGCCGAGCCGGTGCGGGCGGAGCCGCCGCGGGCCGTCCCGCCGCTCGATCCGTTC
>CAYGZV010000159.1:0-1647 GCA_964354425.1 uncultured Rhodoplanes sp.
CCGGCCGGCATCGCGCCCCGTTGCGGAGCGGATGGGCCGGGCCGCGGTCCCGGAGGCGGCGCGGTGACCATGCCGGGCGCGCGCGGCCGGCTCGCCGTCGGCGCGCTGCCCGGCGCGGGCGGACCGCCCGCCGGCGGCGCGTAAGCTCCCTCGCTTTGCGATCCTGAAGGCGGCGGCCCGCCCTGCGGCGGCCCGCGCCATTGGCGCTCGCCCGGCCGGCCGACAGCGACGGGAACGCGGACCCCCGGGGCGACGCGCGGGATCACCGGAAGCACCGTCACCGCCGGCAAACCGCCGCGCGTCAGCGGCGGCGGCGGCGGCAGATCGACGAAATAGGCCGGGCCCGGCTCGATCAGCACGACGGGCGGCGGCGGGGCGGGCGGAGCGTAGTCGATGAGTCCCAGAGGCTCGTCCGCCAGCGGCGGCGGCACGTCGACGAACTCCATCGGCGCGAAATCGGGCGGCGGCTGGAACGCCGCCGACAGGCGGCGCAGCCGGCGCTCGGCGTCCAGCGCATAAATCCCGTTCGGATAGCGCTGCAGATAGGTCCAGTAGGATTGCGGGCTGTCGATGCTCGCCGCCCGTCGCCAGGCAAGCGCTTCGCGCCGGGCGCGGATGATCGCCCAGATGCGCGCGGCATAGGGATGGCGCGGATAGGCCTCGACGAACTCGACATAGCCCGGCAAGTCGTCGCGTTCGATGGCGACCGCATAGGCCTCCTCCGGACCGACCTCGCGGAACGGCCGGCGCGCGCGGGTCGTCGCCGGCATGGCCGGCGCGGGCGCGACGGCGGCCGCCTCGGCGGGCACGAGTATTGCCGCGGGCCCGCTCAAGGCGGCGACATGCCACGGCGTCTGCTGGCCCTCGGTCAACTGGTGGGTGCGCGCACGAATCCGGGTGAAAGCGCCGGCGATATCGAGGCCGGCGGCGCGCACCATTTCGGCGGTGGCGGTGGCGTAGGCGCCGTAGGGTCCCGCCCCGTTCGCGAGCAACTGCCCGGGCGCGGCGGAAAAGCCGATCAGCATGTTCTGCGGCGGCTCGACGGCGATTAGTCCCGGCGCCAGCCCGGCCGTGGCGAGCGGGAACGGCAGGCGCCGCGCTGCATCGATGGCGACCACCTTGGTGCGGGCAGGCACGCCTTCAAGCGTGCGGATCAGGTCGGAAAGGCGCATCGTCTCGAGCGGAATGTCGCTCTCGCGATCGAGCTTGGCGTCGACCGCGACAAGGTAGTTGTCGGCGTCGAAGGCGAATGCGTAACCCGACACATAAATGAACAGCACCGCATCCGGGCCGCCCGCCTCGGCCCTCTCCAGGAACTTGCGGAAGGACAGGACGAAGTCGACCTGGTTGAGGTTCGCCCCCTCGATGACCTCGAACCCGACCGAGCGCAGCGCCTCGGCCACGAGCCCCGCGTCGTTGAGGGCGGTTGGAAGCGGCGATTGCGCGTATTCGGCATTGCCGACGACGAAGCCGATCCGCGCCGGCTGTTGCGCGCCGGCCGGCGCGGCCTGCATCCACACGGAAAAAGCGAGCGCCGCCGCGAACGCCACCAGCCGCCTGATCATGCAAAGTCCCCACGCTTCCAGCCGTGACGGCCGGAAACCGACGACCGTCGCAAGCCCGACATACTGGGTCGCAATAGGGGCA
>CAYGZV010000159.1:1747-5835 GCA_964354425.1 uncultured Rhodoplanes sp.
AGCTTCAGCGCGCCAAAAACGCGCGCCTTGTTCGCCTCGCCCCAGGCCGGGATCTGCGGCTGCTCCAGTCCCTTCATCGCGGGATGGAAATGGCGAAACACCTGGGCCACCGGGCCAAAAAGGTAATGCTCGACGCGGCGCTCCCACATCTCGATCAACGCCGCCTCGATGCCGCCGCGGCCGAACAGGACGGGGTCCGGCCGGAGCCATTCGATGTAGCGGCAGATCGCGATCGATTCGGTAAGCACCGTGCCGTCGTCGAGCGCCAGCGCCGGCACGCGCTGGAACGGATTGATGGCGGTATACGCCTCCGTCTGGTGCGCGCGCGCCCCGAGATCGACCTCCTCGGTCGGCACGCTCATCCCCTTTTCGGCGAGAAAGATGCGCACCCGCCGCGGGTTGGGGGCCACCCGGTTGTCGTAAAGCTTCATGATGTCAGCGCCTGAGCAGAGCGTAGCGAGCCGCCATCCGGCAAAAACCAGCTTAATCGGTTCCGCGGCGACGCCTAAGCCTGATTTAAGGAATTTGCGACACTCTCCGGACGCCCCTGCAACCGACAGGTCCGGATGACCCTCGCGACGGCAGAGCCGACCGATTATTGCTCGCGCGCGGACTACGCGCAGGCGGGCCGCGGGCGGCTGTCTGCCCGAGGGGCGCGGAAAGCGCGCGACCGGATCGCCCAGGCCGCGACGCGGCCGGCCTTCGATGCGGAATTGTTGGGTCAGTACGCGCAGAACCGCCTGTCGGGGTCTCTGCTGATCCTGCTGCTGGTCGGATCGATCGGCTGCCTGTCGAGCCTGTGGGCGAGCCCGCTCGCGGCCGCCGGCTGGACCGCCGCCGCTCTCCTCATTCACGGCGTGACCGTGATCACGTGCCGCAAATTCCTCGCGCAGCCCGCAAGCGGCGCCAATCTCCGCGCTTGGCGGTTGCGTTTCGTCCTGCTCGACCTGTTCTTCGGGCTTGCGTGGATCTTCCAGCTCGTCCAGCCGGTCGACCCGTACGAAGGCTCGCCCACATTCAACCTGTTCGTCATGCTCCTGGTCGTCGCGGTCGCGAGCATGCTGGCCTCGAGCCTGCCGCTCGCCGTGCTGGCGGCGACGACGCCGGTCACCGTCGCGGTCGCGCTCAATCTCATCCTCGGCGGCAGCGTCGATCATCTGATCCTCGCCGGCATGGCGATCGCCGCGCAGTGCTATTTCGTCCTGCTCTCCTATCGCATCTACACCGCCAATCTCGCCGCGCTCGAGGCGCGGGCGGAGAAGGACGCGCTGTTCGGCGAGCTCGAACAGGCGAAGGTGAAGTCGGACGAGGCGCGCCGGCGCGCCGAGGCGGCGAACATCGCCAAATCGCGGTTCCTCGCGCAGATGAGCCACGAGCTGCGCACCCCGCTCAACGCCATTCTCGGCTTTTCCGAAGTGATGAAGAATGAGGTGTTCGGGGGCCACAAAGTCCCGGTTTACAAGGACTACTCCACCGACATCCACAATTCGGGCGTGCATCTGCTCGGGCTCATCAACGAAATCCTCGACCTGTCGCGCATCGAGGCCGGGCGCTACGAACTGAACGAGGGGATGCTCGGGCTCGCGCAGACCGTGCAGGAGTGCCATCGCCTTCTGACGCTGCGGGCGCGCAACCGCGGCATCGCCGTCCGCGAGTGCTTCGAGCCCGACCTGCCGAAACTGTGGGCGGACGAGCGCGCGGTGCGGCAAGTGTGCCTGAACCTTCTCTCCAACAGCATCAAGTTCACGCCGCGCGGCGGCGAAATCTGGCTGAAGGTCGGCTGGACCAATGCGGGCGGCCAATATCTGAGCGTGAAAGACACCGGGCCCGGAATTCCGGAGGAGGAGATCCCGATCGTGCTCGATTCGTTCGGGCAGGGCTCGAACGCGATCAAGTCGGCCGAGCAAGGAGCGGGCCTGGGCCTCCCGATCGTGAAAAGCATCGTCGATCTGCACGGCGGCACCTTCACGCTCAAGTCCAAGCTGCGCGAAGGCACCGAAGTGATCGTCACCTTCCCGCCGGAGCGCGTCACGTCGGCGCTCGAGCCGATTCCCGGCGCCGCCGCGAATAAAGCGCAGCGCCTCCCCTCCCCTGCGCGGCCCTCCACGCATGCCGGACCCTGGCTGCGCGAACGGCTGGGCCGCCTGAAGCTGCGGGCCTGATCCCGCTGCGATCCGGGCGACGGCGATTGCCTTCTGCGCCGGGGGTCTTATTTTTGCTCCGCCGGAAGTGGGACGAATCGGAAAGGCCTGCGGCGTCGTTCGGCGAGTTCGGCGAATTCCCGCCCGTTCGCCGCAGACCGTGCGACGGCCCAAAAACAACGAGCGAAACTCTTGTTCGGGCAAGATTGAATTCGCTCGAGGAACGCCGTCGCATGCGCCGATCGCTGACCTGGTTTCTCCTGCTCTGCGCGATCGGCGCTCTCGTCGTGCTGGCGACGCGCCGGCCGGACGGCCCGGGGGCCAATTTCACCGAGGGCGACATTGCGGCGCTGATCGGCAAGATCGGCTTTCTCGTCCTGATCGGCGGCGCGGCCTTGACCCTGTTCCGCGACCGCTTCGCCCAGGCGGTGCAATGGACGCTGCTGTGGGTGGCGATCGGGCTGCTTCTGGTCGTCGCCTATGCGTTCCGCTTCGAACTGCGCGATGTCGGCGACCGGGTGCTGGCGGAGCTTTCTCCCGGACGGGCGACGACCAACGGCCGCGCCGTGCAGATCGCGCGCAGCCGGACCGGCGAGTTTCACGTCGCGACGCAGGTGAACGGCGCCGCCGTCCCGATGGTGCTGGACACCGGCGCGAGCGCCGTCGTGCTCACCTACGAGGCGGCCAAGGCGGCGGGGCTGCCGCTCGACTTCATCCGCTACAATGTCAATGTCGACACCGCGAACGGGCGGGCGCAGGCGGCGTCCGTGACGCTCGACCGCATCACGGTGGGCGGGATCGTCGAGCGCGCGGTGCCCGCCCTGATCGCGCAACCCGGTCAGCTCAAGACGAGCCTCCTCGGGATGAGCTTCCTCAACCGGCTGGACGGCTGGGAGGTGCGCGGCGGCAATCTCGTGCTGCGCGCGCGGCCCGCGACCTAACCGCGAGTGCGTGGTGTGCGTGGAGCGCTCGAATCCCGCAGCGAGTCACGCCACCAGGAGAACCGTCCGCACGATGTCGTAGAGAAAACGCGCGCAGACGATCGCAAGAAAAATTCCGAACGCGACCTCGAGCTTGCGCTTGGGCATCCGGTGCGCAAGCCGCGCGCCGAACGGCGCCGCCAGCGTCGTGATGGGCGCGACCAGCACGAGCGCGATCAGCGAGACATAGCCGAGCGACAGCGGCGGCAGGAGCTGCGTTTCCGGCCAGCCCCCGAGCACATAGCCGAGCGTGCCGGGCACGGAGATCAGCACGCCGAGCCCGGCCGAGGTCGCGACCGCCTGGTGGATCGAGCGGCCGTACAGGGAAAAGATCATATTGGAGATCGCGCCGCCGCCGATGCCCATCAGCGCGGAGGCGAACCCGATGCCGAAGCCGTAGGCGCGCATGGCGAGGGTCCCGGGAAAGTCCGAGCCGATGCGCCAGTCGTCGCGGCCCGCCAGGTTCTTGATCGCGTTCGAGCCGGCGACCACCACGAACACGGCTTTGAGCAGGAGGCCGGGCGCAAACGCCGCGAGCGCGCTGCCGATCGCGGTGCCGAGCACGGTCGGCACGGCCCACAGCTTCAGCACGTCCATGCGCGTCGCGCCCTTGGCGCGATGGGTGCGGAACGACTGTATCGACGTGGGAATAATGATGGCGAGCGAGGTGCCGACGCACAGATGCATCCGCACCGCCTCCGGCACGCCGAGCGAAGCAAACACCTGGTAGAGCACGGGCACGATCACCGCGCCGCCCCCGACCCCGAACAGGCCGGCGAGCAGTCCGGTCATGACGCCCGCCACCGCGAGCGCGAGGACGAAGGCGATAAAGTCGGGGAGAGGAATGCCGAACATGGAAGTCCCCGCAGCGGCGGACGGCGCGCGCTCAGGCCGCCATGTCGCCCGTATCGCGCCTGCCGTCCATCAGTTTCGCCAGTGCGGCGCGGAACACCGCGGCGGACGCGCC
>CAYGZV010000160.1:0-4204 GCA_964354425.1 uncultured Rhodoplanes sp.
GGTAATAATCTACTGGCGTCTTCTGCTACTTTCGGTGTATAAGAATTTGGCTGCCGCTGAACTTAACCCTTGGTCGGTAGCCTATTCAAAAAAGGCCGTGCAAGTCGGGCGGGCCAGGCGTTGTGTCCCCCGCCAAGCACCTGGAAAGAATGCTTGAGTTCGAGCATTCGGCTGGGTCTGTCGACGTCGCGATAAGGCCGATCAAACCCAAGTGGTGGGAGGAAGCAGGGAGGAATTCCGATGGAGGGTCGTGCCGCAGGGCGAGCGAGCGCCCCCGGGCATAACTTTTTTGGCCACCAGAGTTGTCCGCAGTGTGCTTACACGCTGGTGGCCCCGGACGCGTCGCAGCATATCAGCGAGCACACGATCAAGCATCTCTGGTTCTGCGAGGCGTGCGGAACCGAGTTCGCCACGCTGGTCAAACTTCGCCGGCGGGAGCAGGGCCGGTCCGCCGCTGCGGCTTAGCGCGTCCGAATAAGAACCCGGCAAGGCAGCGTGCGCACACCCGCGCTTTCGGGTTCGCCATCGCTAGTTCTCCGAATACGGCGTCGCCCCTCGCGGCGCCGTATTCCGTTCGGGCCGGTTCGGGATCGCCCCACCTCCGGTCCAGTCTACCCGTCGACGCCGCGGCCTCCCTGTCACGGAAACTTCGCACTACGGACGCTATTCGTTTTGGAAAGGCCTGCCCCCCTCGCGGCGCGGCGCTCCAGCGCCCTGCCGCGTGCGCCGCGGCTGCGGCGACGAACTCCTGTGCGTCAGCCCGGAAAATGCTGTAAGTCCCGCCCCGAAGACCCTCAAAACAACGCCCAAGAGCGGCGGTCGCAATCGCAGCGAGGCCCTGCATGTTTTCACACTTGATGCTGACGAGGCGATTCGCGCCGCTCTTTTGGTGCCAGTTCTTCAGCGCGTTCAACGATAACTTTCTGAAGACGTCGCTCATCTTCCTTATCCTGTTCAAAATGTCCGGCCCGGATTCAGGCTCGGAGTCGCTGATTACGCTGGCCGGCGCGGTCTTCATCTTTCCCTATTTCGTCCTCTCGGCGCTTGGCGGCGAAGCCGCGGACCGGTTCGACAAGTCGCTTGTCGCGCAGCGGCTCAAACTCGCCGAGATCGGCGTCGCGTTCGTCGCCGTTCTCGGGTTTTGGCTGCATTCCGTCCCTTTGCTCTTCGTGGCGCTGTTCTTGTTCGGGGTTATCGCCGCGCTGTTCGGGCCGATCAAATACGGCATCCTGCCCGACCATCTCGCCCAGGCCGAGCTTCCGGCCGGCAACGCCCTGGTCGAGGGCGCGACCTTCATCGCCATCCTGCTCGGCACCATTGTGGGCGGGCTTGCCGCGCGCGGGGGCGGCGATCCGGCATCGTTTGCCGGACTGATGATCGGCTTCGCGGTGTTGTGCTGGGCGGCGGCGCTGTTCATTCCGCGCACCGGCGAGGGCGCGCCGGATCTCGCGATCGACAAGAACATCGCGCGTTCGACCGCAGCCCTGCTCCGCTACCTGAAGGCCGAGCGGCGGCTGTGGTGGGCGGCGCTGGTGGTGAGCTGGTTCTGGCTCGCGGGCGCGGTCGCGCTCTCCCTGATGCCGCCGCTCATCAAGAACGCGCTCGGCGCCGCGGAAGAGGTGATCACCGTCTATCTCGCGGTGTTCTCCATCTCGATCGGGCTCGGCTCCGCGCTCGCCGCCTGGCTGGCAAGCGGGCGCATCGTGCTGCTGCCGACCGTCGTCGGGGCGCTGTTCCTCGGCGTGTTCTGCCTCGATCTCGGCTGGTGGCTCTTTGGCGTATCGAGCCAGGAAACCGGCCGCGGCATAGCCGACGTGTTCTCGACCTTCCGCGGCTACCATGTCGGGATCGATCTCGCCGGCATGGCGATCGCGGGCGGGCTGTTCATCGTGCCGTCGTTCACCGCGCTCCAGGCCTGGGCTGGGTCCGAGCATCGCGCCCGCGTCATCGCCGCCAACAACGTGCTCAACGCCGCCTTCATGGTGGTGGGCGGGGTCGCGGTCGCGCTCGTGCAGCTCGCCGGGGTAACGCCCGCGGTGCTGTTCATGCTGCTCGGCCTCGCCAATTTCGCCGTCGCGATCGCCGTGTTCCGAACGCTGCCGACCAATCCCGTGCGCGATTTCCTCTCGATCGTATTTCGCGCCTTTTTCCGGCTCGAAGTGCACGGCCTCGAGAACATCGCCAAGGCCGGCCCCAATGCGATCATCGCCCTGAACCATGTGAGCTTCCTCGACGCGCCGCTGGCGCTTTCGATCCTCGAACAGGACCCCGTATTCGCCATCGACAGCACGATTGCCCAACGCTGGTGGGTGAAGCCGTTCCTGCATTTCACCCGCGCGATGCCGCTCGACCCCACCAAGCCGTGGGGCACGCGCACCCTCATCCGCGCGGTGCAAGCCGGCGAGACGCTCATCATTTTCCCGGAGGGGCGTCTCACCGTGACCGGCAGCCTGATGAAGGTCTATGACGGGGCCGGGCTCATCGCCGACAAATCCGACGCGATGGTCGTGCCGGTCCGGATCAAGGGCCTCGAGCAGACGCCTTTCACGCGCCTCGACCGCGGCCAGGTGCGGCGCAAGCTCTTCCCGAAGGTCGCGGTGACGATCCTCGAGCCGGTCAAGCTCTATGTCGACCCCGAGCTGAAGGGCAAGAAGCGGCGCATTGCAGCGGGCGCCGCGCTCTACGAGGTCATGTCCGACCTCGTGTTTCGCACCACCTCGACCGATCGCACGATCCCGGAAGCGATGATCGACGCCGCGCAAGCGCACGGCATGCGCTGGATCGCGGTCGAAGACCCGGTGGCGGGCCCCCTCACCTACCGTCGCCTGCTGCTCGGCGCCGCCGTGCTCGGCCGCAAGCTGTTGCCGTTCGCCGCCGAAGGCCAGGCGATCGGCCTGCTGCTGCCGAACGCGAACGGGACGGTCGTCACCATTCTCGGGCTGATGTCGGCGGGCCGCGTTCCCGCCATGCTCAATTTCAGCTCCGGTCCGGCGAATGTCGCATCCGCCTGCCGCGCCGCCGCGATCAATACGATCGTCACCTCGCGCGCCTTTGTCGAGAAGGGCCGGCTGGAGAAGCTCGTCGATTCGCTCGCGCCCGACTACCGCATCGTCTATCTCGAAGACCTGCGGGCGACCGTGACGCTCGGCGACAAGCTGCGCGGCATGCGCGAAGCCAAGCTCCCGCTCGTCGCGCGCAAGCCGGACGACGCCGCCGCGATCCTGTTCACCTCGGGCTCGGAAGGCGTTCCCAAAGGTGTCGTGCTGTCGCATCGCAACATCCTCGCCAATGCCGCGCAGGCCGAGGCGCGCATCGATTTCGGGCGGCGCGACACGGTGTTCAACGTGCTCCCTGTGTTCCACTCTTTCGGGCTGACGGTCGGGCTCATTCTGCCGCTGGTGCATGGCGTGCGGGTCTTCATGTATCCGTCGCCGCTGCATTACCGGATCGTGCCGGAGATGATCTACGGCACCAACGCCACCATCCTGTTCGGCACCGACACGTTCCTCGCGGGCTATGCGCGCGCGGCCAACGACTACGATTTCCGCTCGCTGCGCTACATTCTCGCCGGCGCCGAGCCGGTGCGGGAATCGACGCGCCGCATCTATATGGAGAAATTCGGCATCCGCATTCTCGAAGGCTACGGCGTCACCGAGGCGGCGCCGGTGATCTCGCTCAATACGCCGATGTTCAACAAGTTCGGCACGGTCGGCCGGCTGCTGCCCGGGATGGAGGCGCGGCTCGAGCCCGTGCCCGGCGTCGAGGAGGGCGGCCGCCTCTATGTGCGCGGGCCCAATGTGATGATCGGCTACCTGCGGGCGGAGAATCCGGGCGTGATCGAGCCGCCGGTCGACGGCTGGCACGACACCGGCGACATCGTCACGATCGATGCGCAGGGCTTCGTCACCATCAAGGGCCGGGTGAAGCGGTTCGCCAAGGTCGGCGGCGAGATGATCTCGCTCGCGGCGGTCGAGACGCTCGCGGGCGAGCTATGGCCGGACGCGCTGTCCGGCGCGACGACGATTCCCGACCTGCGCAAGGGCGAGCGGCTCATTCTCGTCACGACGCACAAGACGCCGAGCCGCTCCGACTTCATCGCCTTTGCGCGCGGCAAGGGCGCCTCTGAAATGATGATCCCGGCCGAGTTCATCGTGCTGGAAAAATTGCCGCTGCTTGGCTCCGGCAAGGTCGACAACCTCGCCGT
>CAYGZV010000160.1:4304-5807 GCA_964354425.1 uncultured Rhodoplanes sp.
CTTCAAGCTCGAAGGCGCGGCTTGAGCGTGGAGCGTTCGAACCCTTGAGGCGGAGGTCGGATCGTGAAAGGGCGGCAGGACGAAATAATCCCCTCCCCCGACCTCCTCTCAAGGGAGGGCAAATGCATTTGGAGGATCGCTTGAAAATCACCTCCCCCTGAAAGGGGGAGGTCGGCGAGCGGCAGCGCGCCGGGAGGGGGTCGAAGGCGGCTTGCGACCCCTCCCCGGACCGCTTGCAGCGGCCCGACCCTCCCCTTTCCGGGGAGGGTGAAGCCGTCGCGATTTCGATGCCCCTAAGAAGAAGATTTCAGTGCCCCCAGGAGAAAGAGAGGATGTGCAGTCGCCGCAATTGCGATCTTTGCAGCGTCACGCGCTCTCCGCCCCCTCCGTCGCCTCGAACAGCCAGCCGAGATAGGATGAATCGACACCCTCGAGCGGAATGACGAGAATGGCGGGCGTCGTGTAGGAGTGCATCTCCTTCACCGCCGCGCGCACCGGCTCGGCGAGCGAGGCGCGGGTCTTGACGATCATGACGACCTCCTCCGCGCGCTCGACCGCGCCCTGCCAGGCGTAATGCGAGATCATTCCGGGCAGGATGTTGACGCAGGCGGCGAGACGGCGCTCGACGAGAGCTTTTCCCGCCGCCTCCGCCTCGACAACACTGGGGTAGGTCGTATAGACGAAAACCGCGCGCTCCATCCTTCCATCCTTTCCGAGCGTCAAGCCGATGCCGGGACCGCGCGGGGGCTGCCGAGCCGTCATGTCCTTGCCGCCCGAGATCAACCGGATCGCGTTCGTCGCCAGCAATACGCGTGACGCCCAGACCGCGCTTGCCGCACTCGCCGAACGCTACGGCCAAGTGGCTCCGGAGCAGGCGCAGATGATCGTCGCGCTCGGCGGCGACGGCCTGATGCTGCAGACCCTGCACAACTTCATGGGATCCGGCAAGCCGATCTACGGGATGCACCGCGGCACCGTCGGCTTCCTGATGAACGACTATCGCGAGGACGCGCTGAAGGAGCGCCTGCGCGCCGCGGAGACGACGGTGATCCATCCGCTGCTCATGAACGCCGTCGATGTCAACGGCAAGCATTACGAGTATCACGCCATCAACGAGGTCTCGGTGTATCGGCAGACCTATCAGGCGGCGCGGCTCAATGTTCTGGTCGATCACCGGGAGCGGCTGAAGGAGCTGCAGGCGGACGGCATCATGGTGGCGACGCCCGCCGGCTCGACCGCCTATAATCTTTCGGCCATGGGGCCGATCATTCCGATCGGCGCGCCCCTGCTCGCGCTCACGCCGATCAGTCCGTTCCGGCCACGCCGCTGGCGCGGCGCGCTCCTGCCCGACACCGCCGTCGTCACGATCAACGTGCTCGAGCCGGACAAGCGGCCGGTCGGCGCGGTCGCCGACCACGACGAGGTTCGCTCGGTGCGGCGGGTCGATGTGCGCATGGACCGGAATGTCGACCTGAAATTGCTGTTCGATCCCGGCCATAGTCT
>CAYGZV010000161.1:0-5773 GCA_964354425.1 uncultured Rhodoplanes sp.
TGGGTCAGCGCTTGCCTGCCGCGCTGCTGTCGATGCGTGCCGTGCTGGTGATGTAGCGTCAACGGGCCCGCGCAAGGGCGGAATCGTTGATGACCCTTCGTTTCGAAGGATTTCGCGCGGACGTTTTGAGCTGGGCGTATCTGCCGGCCTTTTCGGCAGATACGGCGCGTCTCCGATGCGGCTTGATTTCACGCGAGGTTTGTCGTTCACGAAAGGCGGCCGCTTCGCGGTTTTGCGACGCCCCTACTTCTGAAAGAGGCGAGGTCGCCCCGACCATCGTTCAGCTCAATTCTCCCGGAGCACCTGAACAATGACCACCTGGCCCGTGCATGCCCGGATCGACGGACCGATCGTGATGATCGGGTTCGGCTCGATCGGCAAAGGAACGCTGCCGCTAATCGAGCGGCACTTCGCGTTCGACAAACAGCGGCTGGTCGTCATCGATCCCGACGACAAGGACCGCCGCATCCTGGACGAGCGGGGCATCCGCTTTATCCACCAACCGGTCACCAAGGAGCGCTACCGGCATCTGCTCACGCCGCTCCTCACCGACGGTCCGGGGCGCGGCTTCTGCGTCAATCTCTCGGTCGACACCTCCTCGGTCGACCTGATGGAGCTTTGCCGCGAGCTCGACGTCTTCTACATCGACACGGTGATCGAGCCCTGGCCCGGCCTCTATTTCGACCCCAAGGCGACCCCCGAGGCGCGCTCAAACTACATGCTGCGGGAGACCGTGCTGGCGGCGCGCCGGCGCAAGCCCACCGGCATCACCGCGGTCTCCTGCTGCGGCGCCAATCCCGGCATGGTGTCGTGGTTCGTCAAGCAGGCGCTGCTCGACATTGCGCGCGACGCCGGGATCGAGGCCGACGCCCTGGCGACGCGCGCGGACTGGGCGAGGCTCGCCGTACGCCTCGGCGTGAGGGGCATCCATATCGCCGAGCGCGACACCCAGCGCGCCAGGCTGCCGAAGCCGCAGAACGTGTTCGTCAATACCTGGTCGGTGGAAGGCTTCTATTCGGAGGGCATGCAGCCGGCCGAGCTCGGCTGGGGAACGCATGAGAAATGGCTGCCGCCCAATGCACGCCGGCACGGAACCGGCTGTGGCGCGGCGATCTATCTGCTGCAGCCAGGCGCTAACACGCGCGTGCGCTCGTGGACGCCGACCGCGCAGGCGCAATACGGCTTCCTCGTCACCCACAACGAGTCGATCTCGATCGCCGACTTCTTCACGCTGCGCGAGGACGATCATGTGGTGTATCGGCCGACCTGCCATTACGCTTATCACCCCTGCAACGACGCGGTGCTCTCGCTGCACGAACTATTCGGCCAGGCCGGCCGGCGGCAGGAGCGCTCGCACATTCTCGACGAGCACGAGATCGTCGACGGCATCGACGAACTGGGCGTGCTGATCTACGGCCACGCCAAGAACGCCTATTGGTACGGCTCGCAGCTCTCGATCGACGAGACGCGCGATCTCGCGCCTTACCAGAATGCGACGGGACTGCAGGTCTCCTCGGCGGTGATGGCCGGCATGGTGTGGGCGCTGGAGAATCCGCAGGCCGGCATCGTCGAAGCCGACGACATGGATTTCGCCCGCTGCCTCGAACTGCAGCGGCCCTATCTCGGCCCGGTGGTCGGGGTGTACACGGACTGGACGCCGCTCGCGCATCGCCCCGGCCTTTTCCCCGAGGACATCGACGCGAGCGACCCTTGGCAGTTCAAGAACGTGCTGGTGGGGTGAGCGCCATGTGGGCGCGGCGGCATACCGAACGGGTCGTGCTGGCACGCCCTATGACTGCAACTTCGTTATTCGCCTCTGATCCCGTCCTCCCCCGTAAAACGGGGGAGGGGGACCATGCGCAGCATGGTGGAGGGCACCTGCGCCAGCGACACGCACCCCCTCCCCCGCCCACGCAGCCAAGCCTGCGCAGGCTGCGCAAGCTTGCCTGCGATTGGCGGTCCCCCTCCCCCGCGACGCGGGGGAGGATGGACGGAAGCTGCCCGGGCGCTCTGCGCGACGAACGCTTTCCTAGTTGGCTTCGCCGGCATGTCGGTTGGGTCCTCGGCGCAGCGCTGCTGCTCGCAGCGCCAGCCGCGGCCCAGGTCGCGCCGCCGCCGCGCGCAAGCCAGCCGGCGCCGCCGCGCGCGGGCGCCGCCCTCCCGGCGGGCTTCGTGCGCCTGCGCGAGGTCGCGCCGACGATCCGCCAGGACATGCGCTATGCGACGCCGTTCAACTTCACCGGCCGGCGCGTGCCGGGCTATGACGTGGCGGAATGCATTCTGCTGCGGCCGGCGGCCGAGGCGCTCGCGCGCGCGCAGGCGCAACTCCTCGTGCAGGGCTACAGTCTGAAGGTCTATGATTGCTACCGCCCCGAGCGCGCGGTGCGCTCCTTCATCGCCTGGGCGCAGAGCCCGGAGCCCGACTGGATGGCGCGCATCTTCTCCCCGCGCATTCCCAAGGCGGAGCAGTTCGCGCGCGGCTATCTCGCCAAGCGTTCCCGCCACTCGCTCGGCATCGCGGTCGATGTCGGCCTCGTGCGCGCCGACGAACCGGCCGGCCCCACGCCCACCGATTCCGGCCCGTGCGACGGTCCGTTCGCCGCTCGCGCGCGCGAATCGAGCCTCGATTTCGGCACCGCCTATGACTGCTCCTCGCCGTTGTCGGCGACGGCCTCGCCGGGGGTGGGCGCAGAAGCGCGCGTCAATCGCGACCGGCTCAAGCGCGCGCTCGCCGCCGTAGGCTTCCGCAACTATTCGCTCGAATGGTGGCACTTTGATTTCACCGCCGCGCCGGGGCCGCTCCACAGCCATGATTTTCCCGTCCGCTAGCGCGCGCGAATCCGGGTAATATTGAAAATAGGGACGCAACCGAGGGGCTGCAGCAGCATGCGCGCATTCAGGAAGCCGGGACGCGACGCGGAAGCCAAACGCCTGCGCGAGGCGAATGCCGGCAAGAAGTCTTGGCGGCGCTGGGGAACCTATGTCAGCGAGCGGCAATGGGGCACCGTGCGCGAAGACTACAGCGCGAACGGCGACGCCTGGAACTACTTCCCGCATGACCATGCGCGCAGCCGCGCCTATCGCTGGGGCGAGGACGGCATCGGCGGTTTCTGCGACGAGCGCCAAACGCTGTGTCTCGGCATCGCGCTGTGGAACGGCGCCGATCCGATCCTGAAAGAACGCCTGTTTGGATTGACCAACGGCCAGGGCAATCACGGCGAGGACGTCAAGGAGATCTACTATTATCTCGATGCGACGCCGACCCATTCCTATGCGCGCATGCTCTACAAATATCCGCAGGCGGCCTTTCCCTACCAGCGGCTGATCGACGAGAACGCCCGGCGCGGCAGGCTGAAAACGGAATTCGAGCTGATCGACACCGGGATTTTCAACGACGACGCGTATTTCGACATCGACATCCAGTACGCCAAGGCCGATGTCGACGACATCCTGCTGCAGATCACCGCGACCAATCGCGGGCGGCGGGAGGCGCCGCTCACCGTGCTCCCGCAGGTCTGGTTCCGCAACACCTGGACCTGGTTCGTGGGCGCCAAAAAACCGTCGCTGACGGCGGCGGGCGACGCGGCGGTGGCGGTCGCGCACGCTTCGCTCGGCGACTTCACCTTGCATCTGGAGAAGCCGCAAAAACTGCTGTTCTGCGACAACGAAACCAACACGGCGCGGCTGTATCATTCCGGCGGGCGCGGCTTCTTCAAGGACGCCTTTCACAATTATGTCGTGCAAGGCGACCGCGGCGCGGTGAACCCCGCGGCGACGGGCACCAAGGCGGCTGGCCTCTACGCGCCGACGATTCCGGCGGGCGGCAAGATCGTCATCCGGGTCCGGCTGTCTCCGGACGGCGTCAATCCCAACGCCTTCGCCGACTTCGATCAGATTCTGCAGTCGCGCATCACCGAGGCCGATTCCTATTACGACGATCTGCAGAAGAACATCTCGGACATCGATGCGCGCCGGGTGCAGCGGCAGGCCTTGGCCGGCATGTTGTGGTCCAAGCAGTTCTACGGCTACGACGTGGCGGAATGGCTCAAAGGCGATGCGACCGAGCCGACGCCGCCGCACGCGCGGCTTTCGGGCCGCAATGCCGACTGGACCCATTTCGACACCGCGACCGTCGTCGCGATGCCGGACAAATGGGAGTACCCCTGGTTCGCCGCCTGGGACTGGGGCTTCCACGTCGCGACGCTCGCGCTGGTCGATCCGACTTTCGCCAAGGAGCAGCTCGTCCTCTTGTGCCGGCCCTGGTACATGCATCCAAGCGGGCAGCTTCCCGCCTATGAGTGGAGCTTCGGCGACGTCAATCCGCCGGTGCATGCCTGGGCGGCGCTGCGCGTCTACGAGACCGACGGGCGGCTGACCGGCAAGAAGGACCGCGGCTTCCTCGAACGCATCTTCCTCAAGCTCCTGCTCAATTTCACCTGGTGGGTCAACCGCAAGGACGTTTTCGGCCGCAACGTCTTTCAGGGCGGCTTTCTCGGCATGGACAATATCGGGGCGTTCGATCGCTCGAAGCCGCTGCCGATCAAGGCCGTGCTCACCCAGTCGGACGGAACGTCATGGATGGCGATGTTCTGTCTCAACATGATGCGCATCGCGCTCGAACTCGCGCGCGAAGACGCCGCCTATGAGGACATCGCTTCGAAGTTCTTCGAGCATTTCCTGCTGATCGGCGGCGCCATGACCAATCTCGGCGGCAAGGGAATCGGCCTGTGGGACGACGAGGACAAGTTCTACTACGACTGGCTGATCCTTCCTTCGGGCGAAAAGATCCCGCTGCGGCTGCGTTCGATGGTCGGCCTGATCCCGCTATTCGCGGTCGAGGTGCTCGAGGAAGAGCTGCTCGCCACGGCGCCGAATTTCGTCGATCGCATGGAATGGTATCTCGCGCATCGCCCGGAACTCGCCAAACTGGTGTCGCGGCCGCAGGCGGCCGGAGCGGACAAGCGGCGGCTGTTCTCCATCGCCCGCGCCTTCCGGATGAAAAGCGTTCTGGAGCGCATGCTGGACGAAACCGAATTCCTCTCGCCCTATGGCGTCCGCGCGCTCTCGCGGGAGTACCGGGACCAGCCCTACGAGTTCGAGATCGACGGTTTCCATTCCGAAGTGAAGTACAGGTCGGCGGAGTCCGACTCCGACCTGTTCGGCGGCAACTCCAACTGGCGCGGGCCGATCTGGATGCCGGTCAACTTCCTGATCGTCGAGAGCCTGTGCAAGTTCGGCTCCTTCTACGGCGACGACTTCCGGGTCGAGTGCCCGAAAGGGTCCGGCCGGATGATGAGCCTGAACGAGGTGGCCAACGAACTGCGGACGCGCCTGACCCGCATCTTCCTGCGCGATGCGCAAGGCCGGCGCCCGGTTTACAATGGCTATGAAAAAATGCAGACCGATCCCCAGTTCAAGGATTACGTCTGGTTCCACGAGTATTTCGACGGCGACAATGGGCGCGGCGTCGGCGCTTCCCACCAGACCGGGTGGACCGGCCTCGTCGCGAATCTGATCGACGAACTGAATCCGCCGAAGGCGTAGAGCGTCGTCCGGGATGCTCCGATTGCGCGGAGCATGACATGATGAAGCAAAGAACTTGGAGTCTTTAGCCCAGTCTGCAGGGACGGGTATTTCGCGTGAAGGCTCGCGCCGAACGAATGATCCCGATACAGTTGAGAACCGAGGAGAGACAAGCACATGGCCGTTACGACCAATTTCAACACGGATCTGCCGAACTATAAGAACATGCCGAAGCTCCTGGTCGGGCAGA
>CAYGZV010000162.1:0-5764 GCA_964354425.1 uncultured Rhodoplanes sp.
CGCATCGATGAGATAGGCGATGAAGGCGTCCTCCAGCGAAGCGCCGCCGCGCTCCCGCACGAGGTCCCCCGGCGTTCCGACCGCAAGAACTTTGCCGGCATGCATCAGCGAGATGCGATCGCAGCGCTCGGCTTCGTTCATGAAATGCGTCGAGAGGAAGATCGTGACGCCCTCGTCCCGCGACAGGTCGATCAGAGTGCGCCAGAAGGCGTCGCGGGCGATCGGATCGACGCCCGATGTCGGCTCGTCGAGGATCAGGATGGCCGGGCGGTGCAGCACCGCCACTGCGAGCTGCAGCCTCTGCTTGATGCCGAGCGGCAGGCTGTCCGGCCGCGCATCCGCGACATGCTGGAGATCGTAGCGCTGCAGCAGTTCGTCGATGCGGCCGGCGATCTCCTTGGCGGGCAGATGATAAAGGCGCGCGTGCAGATCGAGATTCTGCCGCACCGTGAGTTCGGCATAGAGAGAAAACGCCTGGGACATGTAGCCGACATTGCGGCGCATCTGCATGTTGTCGGCGCCGATCGGTTTGCCGAACAGCTTCGCCCAGCCCTCGGTCGCCGGCAGCAGCCCGGTCAGCATTTTCATGGTGGTGGTCTTGCCGCAGCCGTTCGAGCCGAGGAAGCCGAAAACTTCGCCGCGCCCGATGCGGAAACTCACATGGTCCACGGCGACGAAATCGCCGAAGCGGCGGGTCAGCCCCTCGGCCTCGATCGCCGGCGTTTCGTCGGCGCTCGCGGAGCGCGGGCGCACGATCACCTTCTGATGCTGGGCGCGCTTGTCTTGCGGGAGAAGGGCAATGAAGGCGGCTTCGAGTGTGGTCTCGTTCGCCTGATTCAGGATTTCTTTCGGCGCGCCGTGCGCGATGACCTTCCCATCGTCCATGGCTGCGAGCCAGTCGAACCGCTCCGCCTCGTCCATATAGGCGGTGGCCACGATCACGCTCATCTGCGGACGCCGCGCCCGGATCGAATCGATGAGCTCCCAGAACTGGCGGCGCGACAGCGGATCGACGCCGGTCGTCGGCTCGTCGAGAATGAGCAGGTCCGGGTCATGCATCAGCGCGCAGCAGAGGCTGAGTTTCTGCTTCATGCCGCCGGACAGCTTGCCGGCGGGGCGGTCTTCGAAGGGATCGAGCTGCGTCGCCTTCAACAGTTCGTCGATGCGCGCGCGGCGCTCGGCCGCCGACTGGCCGAACAGGCGTCCGAAAAAATCGATGTTCTCGAAAACGCTGAGCGTCGGATAGAGATTGCGGCCGAGCCCCTGCGGCATATAGGCGATGCGGGCGCAATTCGAGCGGCGATGGCCGGCGTCCGCCATGTCTCCGTCGAAGACGGCCACCTGCCCGGCCTGGATCTGACGCACCCCTGACACGAGCGCGAGCAGCGTAGACTTGCCGACGCCGTCCGGCCCGATCATGCCCACCATGCAATGCGCGGGAATATCGATGCTCACGTCGTCGAGCGCGTTGGTTGTCCCGTATCGGTGGGTGACGCGCTCCAGCCGGGCGACGATCGGCGCCGTCATTGGGGAAGCTTCACCGCGAGGTTGTCCGGCCATGCGATCGAGGGGCTCGTGCGCACGAAGCCGATGCCGCGGACGCCCGTCTTCACCTGCCGGTGGTATCGCTCCAGAACCTTGGGGTCCACCTGGAGCTTGACGCGGAACATCAGCTTCTCGCGCTCCTCGGCAGTTTCGACGGTCTTCGGCGTGAACTGCGCCTCGGTCGCGACGAAGCTGATTGTCGCGGGGATGACATATTCGGGAACCGGATCGACGATGATGCGAGCCTCGTCGCCGAGGGCGAGCCTGCCCGCGTCGTCCGCCGGCAGGTACATCGTCATATAGACATCGTTCAGATCGAGAATCGTCAGAACGCGTTGGCCGGCGGCGACCACCTCGCCGGCGCGGGCGAGCCTGTACTGCACGCGTCCGCTCCTCGGCGACACGAGCACGAGATCGACCAGGATGGACTCGAGCCGTTCGACATCGGCCTCGGCCGCCTTGATCGCGGACTGCGCCTGATCGCGCTGGGCGGTCGCGGCCCGGTGGGCGGCCTCGGCCGCTTCGAACCGGTTGCGGCGCTGGTCGACGACCTGCTGGGCGATGTTACCCCCGCTCCAGGAGGCTCTGCCCGCGCTCAAGGTCGGTTCTGGCGAAGCTTAAATCGCTGTTGCGCTGGGCGATGAGCGCGACCGCTTCCGCCAGCGCCTGTTTGGCGCGCAGCACCTGCGCCTGCGCGCCCCGCAGCTGGGCTTCGTATTCCGGCGCGGAAATGGTGGCGACGACCTGTCCGGCCGTGACCTCGTCGCCTTCGTTCACGGTCATCGTGGCGAGCCGGCCGGGGTATTTTGCCGCGACGTCGACCTGCGTGGCTTCGATGCGCCCGTTCGATTTGACGATCCCGTCGGGCATCGTGCGGCCGCGCAGGCGGCCGATCAGCGTTTGCACCTTCGATTGGACCCGCGCGGCAGGGCTTTCCGCCGACGATTGGGCCCGGGCCGCGGGAACGAGCAGGCTCCCACCCGAGAATGGCCCCGCCGGTCCCGGCACGGGCACAGCGGCGGCCATGAGAGCAGACGCCAGAAGAACGGCTGCGGGCAAGCGAACAGGCATTCAGGTTTCCTTCGGACGAGCCGCATTCAACGTAATCGCGGCGCGCAACAGCCGCGAGCCGCCGGTGTTTGCACCGCCGCTTGCCCATCCCAGTCACGTCAATGACGGCGTTCTGTACGCGCAAGCAGTATAACTGAACATGCACGCCATGCACACGTTCAACACCAAGGGGATGGAGGCGGTCGCGTCCGTCGCCATCAATCGTCATCGTGATCCTTGAGGTATTGTCCAGGCGGATACAGCGGAGCACGCATGATCGCGAGCAACTTCTGCGTCGTCGGCGTCGACATCGGCACCACCAGCACGAAGTCGGTGGTGTTCGACGCCCACGGCAAGGTCGAAGGCCACCATGCCGTCGGCTATGCGCTGAAGACGTCCGCGCCGGGCGTCGCCGAACAGGATCCGGACGAGGTCTATTGCGCGGTGACGAAGTCGATCCGCGGGGCCATCCGCGCCGCGCGCGTGCGCCCCGAGCGCATCCGCTGCGTCGGTTTCAGCGCCGCCATGCACAGCCTGATCGCCGTGGATGGCGCCGGGCGGCCGCTCACGCCGAGCATCACCTGGGCGGATACGCGCAGCAGCGGCTGGGCTGACACGATCCTCGCGGAGATGCATGGGCGGGAGATCTATCGCCGCACCGGCACGCCGATCCATCCGATGTCGCCTTTGTGCAAGCTCGTATGGCTGCGCAACGAGCGGCCGGATGTTTTCGCCGCCGCGCACCGGTTCGTCGGCATGAAGGAATATGTCTTTTTCCGCCTGTTCGGCGAATGGCTGGTCGATTTTTCCATCGCGTCGGCCACCGGCCTGTTCAATCTCGCCGCGCTCGACTGGGACGCGGGCGCGCTCGCGGTCGCCGGAATCGACGCCGGCCGGCTTTCCCGGCTGGCGCCGCCCACGCACCACATCGAGGGGCTCGCCCCGTCGGCCGCCGCCGAACTCGAGTTGCCGCGCGGCACGCCGTTCGTAATCGGCGCCAATGACGGCGTGCTGTCGACGCTCGGGCTTGACGCCATTCATCCGGGCGATGTGGCGGTGTCCATCGGCACCAGCGGGGCGATGCGCGCGGTCGTCGATCGTCCCCTGACCGATCCGGAGGGCCGCACCTTCTGCTATTTCCTGACCGATCGCCATTGGGTGGTCGGCGGGCCGGTCAACAATGGCGGCATTGTTTTCCAATGGGTGCGCGACGAGCTCGCGGCGGCCGAAACCGAAACGGCGAAGCGGCTCGGCATCGACGCCTATGACGTGCTGACCCGCATCGCCGAACGCGTGCCGCCGGGCTGCGAGGGGCTCCTTTTCCATCCCTTCCTGACCGGAGAGCGGGCGCCGTGGTGGAACCCGCGAATGCGCGCTTCGTTCTTCGGTCTCGCCGCGCATCATCACAAGGAGCACATGATTCGCGCGGTGCTCGAGGGCGTCATTTTCAGCCTGCACAGCATTCTGCCGGCCGTGGAGGAGTTGATCGGCCCGGCCCGGACGATCAAAGCGAGCGGCGGTTTCGCCCGCTCCGGTCTGTGGCGGCAGATGATGGCCGACGTCTTCGATCGCGAAGTGGTGATTCCCGAAAGCTTCGAAAGCTCCTGCCTGGGCGCCGCCATCCTCGCGCTGTATGCGCTCGGCGATGTGAATGCGATCGAGGTGGTTGCGGGCATGGTCGGCGCCGTTCATCGGCACCGGCCGATCCCGGAACACGCCGCTGTCTACCGAGAGCTCGCCCCCATATATAAGGCGGTGCCGCAGAAGCTCGCCGCCGAATACGCGCAGCTTGCCGCTTTCCAGCAGAGCGCGAGAGCGGGGCGTTTCGAGGCGGCGCCGAACGCCCCGACGCGCGCGGCCTGCGATCCCCCGAGGACTCACCCATGAACCTTCATCCCACTTTGGCCGAGGTCACCGCGCGCATTCGCGAACGCAGCCGCGCGACGCGCACGGCCTATCTCGCCCGGCTCGATCAGGCGAAGATGCGATGGCCGGCGCGCAGCCGCCTCTCCTGCACGAACCTGGCGCATGCCTTCGCGGCGTTCGCGCCGCCGGACAAGGACGTGTTGCGCGCGAGCCGATGGCCGAATATCGGCATCGTCTCGGCGTACAACGACATGCTGTCGGCGCATCAGCCGCTCGAACGTTTTCCCGCGATCATCAAACAGGCGGCGCGCGAAAGCGGCGGCGTGGCTCAGTTCGCGGGCGGCGTGCCGGCCATGTGCGACGGCGTGACCCAGGGTCAGCCGGGCATGGAGCTTTCGCTGTTCAGCCGCGACGTGATCGCGCTCGCGACCGCCGTGTCGCTGTCGCACAACGCCTTCGACGCCGCGCTCTGTATCGGGATCTGCGACAAGATCGTGCCGGGCCTTCTGATCGGGGCGCTGAAATTCGGCCACCTGCCGACGATCCTGGTGCCCGGCGGGCCGATGCCGTCGGGGCTGCCCAACCAGGACAAGGCGAAGGTCCGCCAGCTCTACGCTGAGGGAAAGGTCGGCCGCGACGCGCTGCTCGAGACGGAGTCGCAAGCCTACCACGCGCCCGGCACCTGCACGTTCTACGGCACCGCGAACAGCAACCAGATGCTGATGGAGGTGATGGGCCTGCACATGCCGGGGGCCGCCTTCGTCAACCCGAACACGCCCTTGCGCGACGCGCTGACCGCCGCCGCCGCGCGGCGGGTGCTGCAGCTCACGGCGCTCGGCGAAAACTATACGCCGGTCGGCCGGGTGGTGGACGAACGCGCTATCGCCAACGGCATCGTCGGACTGCTCGCCACCGGCGGATCGACCAACCACACCATCCATCTGGTGGCGATCGCGCAGGCCGCCGGCATCCGCATCGACTGGGACGACTTCAGCGAGCTCTCGGCCGTCGTGCCGCTGCTTGCGAAGATCTATCCGAACGGCGCCGCCGACGTGAACGACTTTCAGCGCGCCGGCGGCATGGGCTTCCTGATCGCCGAACTGATCGACGCCGGCCTCCTGCACTCCGACACGCTGACCATTGCGGGCGAAAGCCTTGCGCCCTATCGCCAGGAGCCTTTCCTGGAGGACGGTCGGCTCGCATGGCGGCCGGCGCCGCTGGAAAGCCGCGACGAAAGCGTCCTGCGCCCGATCTCCCGGCCGTTCGCGCCCGATGGCGGGCTGAAACTGCTGCGGGGCAATCT
>CAYGZV010000163.1:0-5751 GCA_964354425.1 uncultured Rhodoplanes sp.
ACGAGGCGGGTTATCGGCTTCTGGGAGCCATTGTCGCGGAGCATTTGGACGATAGGCCCGCCGACCGCTGCGATGACGCGTGGCCGGGCTGACGAGGCGATGAGGAAAGTGTCACTCCCGGCCGGTCGACCGGATGCGGAGGGGGCGTTCGTCGCTGCGGCGATCTTTTTGCGGCGCGGCGATCGAGTCGAGCGGAGAGGGCAGGCCCGGCGAGTTGACGAGCTTGCCGGCCTTGAACGCGGCCTCGGTGCGATTGCGCACGCCGAGCGCGCGCAGAAGGGCCGCCATGTGGATTTTGGTCGTCGCCTCGGCAATGTCCAGCGCGCGCGCGATCTCCTTGTTGGACCTGCCATGCGCCAGAAGGCACAGCACTTCACGCTGCCGGGCGGTGAGCTTGAGGAGATCGGCCTCGGTCGAGAGCGTCGGCACCGCCTCTCCGCCGTAACGGCCGCCGACCGGGTCGCCGGCGTCGGCGAGCGACCACGGGACATAAATCCGCCCGGACAGAACGTCGGCGAGGGCGCCGAGAATGCCGCTGTCGGACTGATGCTTTGAGATGAAGCCGTGAAAGCCCGCGGCTAGACTGGCGAGAATGTCCGCGCGCGTGTCCGACGAAGAAATGATCACGAAGCGGGTCGCCGGGGAGGCGTCACGCGCCGCCTTGAGCGGATCGAGCGACCCGAAGCTGGACATATCCACGCCCACGAGGACCAGATCGAACACGTCGTTTCGGATCAGGGACAACGCCTGGATCAGGCTGCTCGCCTCGGTCACTTCGGCCTGCGGCATTTGTGCACGAATGAGGCTCCGCAGTCCCGTGCGGTAAACGCTATGTTCGTCAAACACCAAAATTCGTGGCATTCACGTCGCCTTTCGTTTGCTCTAAATGCACAAAATGACCATGCCTGCCCGGCATAAGACCAAACGAACGATCACGGTTCGTAGCTCAGCGGATGGGCGGTGTCGGAACCGTAACGCTCGCCACTAGAACGGTGCAGTTCGGCGCGCGGATCATCATCCGGCTAATCTTTCTTCTAAAGTCGTACGCCGCATCGCGGCAGTTGAATCGGTTCCCGACGCGCAGAGGTTTAGTTACCTTGCGCGTGTACAGCGGGAAATACCAATTTCGAATTGCGGCGTTCACAACTGCTGAGGCGGCGTCCCCGCGTCCATTTGGATCGCAGATTGAAGCGATGCAGCCAGACATCGAATACCGCTTCCCCCTCGACCGCGCCGCCGGAGCATTCCGAAGCGCATCCTGTGCAGCGCAGGTCCACTGCTGCCCGCTGTCGCCGTGCCGCGCCGGAGAACTCGCTCGGCACAATGCAAGGCGCAACGCGTGTCGACTTTGTTCGTCTTATTGGCAGTTTAGTTCGATCGGATGATCCTTCAGGCGATTTGCCGAGGACTTTGCACCGTGCGTGCGGTTCTCAGGCGACTGTTTGGGTGGGGATTTGGGGGCTCACGGCTGCACAAGGCGGCAACGAGATAACCAAGCGGATGCGGTTTACGCCGAGGAGGTTGAACCGCGCCGCAAATCCGCGTACGCCAATTGTCACGGTCGAGCACGAAGCAATATTGACGAAATGCGAGTAGCCCGAGATTGACTTGGTGGTGCGGTAGTGCGTTCCCGTCCAATCGACGCACCCTGGTCAACATTTGGCGCTGGCCGGTCCGGGCGCCCCCGGACGTGCTCCATCCGACAATCTAAGGGCCCGCATGCGCCACACCTCTATTGGGGAGACCCAATCCGGAGAACCTATTGGGGAGACCCGATACGGAGAACCTATTGGGGGGACCCGATACGCAGACCATTCCGGCTGTCGTTTACGAAAAATTAGCGTTGCGGAACAAGTCCGTGCTTCTTCCCGGTCGCTGAGCATTGATCCAAACGGGGTTTTCCAGCGTTCCGGGGTGGATGCAATTGGTCTTGCCCCAACCGCGAGGGCCGTTCGCCCTCCTGATATGTCCCGGAATAGCTGGGATGAGTTTTGCGTGGCTCCGACCAAGGCTTTCGGCGCTTATGCCGGCTGAAGACGACCGAACTGCAGAAACTGCGTGGGGTCGGCTGATCGAGGCGGTGGCGACCCGGCGGGACCGTGCGGCCTTTGTCAGGTTGTTCCAGCATTTCGCGCCGCGCGTGAAGACGTTCATGCTGCGCTCCGGGGCGAGCGAGGCGGCGGCCGAGGAAATCGCCCAGGAAACCATGCTGTCCGTGTGGCGCAAGGCCGACTCGTTCAAGCCCGACACCGCGGGTGCGGCGGCCTGGATCTTCACGATCGCGCGCAATCAGCGGATCGACGCGTTCCGGCGCGAGCGGCGCGGCGGCGCTGTCGAGGTCGACAACGACAAGGACATTGCCGAGCAGCGGGTTGACGAGCGGCTGACGCCGGAATCGCAGGTCGCGGCCGGCCAGTTGGAAGACTGCGTGCGCCAGGCCATGGCGCAGCTGTCGAACGAGCAGCTGCGCGTCATCGAGCTGTCCTTCTTCGAGGATAAGCCCCATGGCGAGATTGCGGAGCTTCTCCAGATCCCGCTCGGCACCGTGAAATCGCGTCTGCGGCTGGCGATAGGCCGGCTGCGCGCCTTATTGGGCGACATATCATGACCGCCCAGGATCATCCCTCCGACATCGAGCTCTCGGCCTTCGCGGCCGGCACGCTCGACGACGCCCAGCGCGCGGCGGTCGCCACGCATCTCCGCGAGTGCGCGCGCTGCCGCGCTTTCGTGCGCGCGATGGAGCATGTCGGCGGCGTCGTGCTTGAAGGTCTCCCGCCCGCCGCGTTGGCCGGCGGGTCATTGGCTGAGGTGATGGCGCGGCTCGACAGCCCCGCTCCTCCCTCCCGCACCCCGGGCGGCGGCTCATCGGAACGCGGCGGCGTTTTAGGCGCACCCGGCGGCATGCGCAGCCGCTGGTTCGGTCACGGGCGACGGACCGCCCGCGGCAAGCGCATCAGGAACGGATTGGCGAACGCGGCGCTGATCACCCTCTCGCTGGGAATCACTTATCTCGCCGCCGAATATGCGTTCTTTCGCCACGGCCTGCCGTACGCGTCGATGAACCTGCGGCCGCATCTGCCGGACCGCGCCGATTTCTATCTGCAGAACTCCAAGGCCGATCATGTTCCGCGCAATTACATCGCGTTGATCGGCGATTCCTATGCGCAGGGCATGGGCGACTGGCTGTTGTCGGTCGGCGGCAAGAACGATCGGCCGTATCATTCGGCGAACGTCGTGCGCGAGCTTACCGGCAATGATGTCGTCTCCTTCGGTCGCGCGGCTGCCGGCAGCGCCGAAGCGATGGTGCTGCGGGTCACCCGTATTCTGGGCGACTCTTACTGCTACCTGTTTCCCCCCATCGAGCGGCCGAAACGATTCATCATCTATTTCTACGGCGGCAACGACATCTACGACAACCACCGGCTCATGCAGCGCGCGCTCAAGGACGGGAATTCCGATCCGCAAGCGAGCGTCGATCGCTTCCTCGAGGAGGAATATGGCTCGGTGTCGCCGTGGCGATGTCACGGCCACTTGGGAGACATGATCTATCGCATGGCGAGATTTCTCGTCCGGGATTATTTTGCGCAACATCGCACCATCGATCTGCCCCCGACCAGCAACAAGGTGCTGATCGGAAATAAGGCGACCGGAACTCCCGAACTGCAGACCCCCCCGGTGAACCTGACCGAGAGGGAGATCGATGAGGGGGTCCTCGTATACGAGCGTGCCCTGGCTTGGCTGCGCCGGAATTTTCCTGACGTTCCGACCACGGTCGTGTACATCCCCGCTCCGGCGGCGACCTACCGTCACGCCGGCCCCGACGTCGTCGCCAAGGACGTCTATCTCCCCGAACAGAGCAAGGCGTCCGGACGGGAGGTGATCGTCGACGGACCGTCCTTCCCGGCGTCCAAAGTGTACGAGCACAGCCAGCTTGTATGCGACAAAGTCCGCGTGGCCACGCTGAAATCGGGCGTTTCGTTCATCGACGCGCGGCCGGCTTTCCGCCGGGCGGCGGCGCGTCACCCGATCCACGGTCCGCGCGATTGGAACCATCCGAACGAAGCCGGTTATCGGCTTCTCGGATCGCTCGTCGCCAAGCACGTGAATGACAGCCCGACACACGCCTGCGACAACACGTGGCCATCCTGACGTCCGCGCCGCGTGCAGCCGGCGTGTGACGTCCGCAAGCCGTGGCGATCAACCGCGCGTGGGCAGGCGAGGGGGGAAGGCGCCGGCCCGCGCCTGCACCTCGGCCGGAACCCGGTAATCGCGCGTCACCGTTCTGGCGTCGCGCAGGCCGCAGGCGTCGCGCTGAACCATGAACAGCCACAGCGCGTGTCCCGCTGCTTCGACCAGCGCCGTGCGGAGGCTGCGGCTTTCCTCCGAGCGGCGTCCCTCCGGGCGCTCGGCATCGAACGCCGCGAGCGCCGCAAGCGCCCGTTCCAGCCCGCGTCCGAGTCGCCCCAGCGCCGCGGCCTTTTCTTCGGCGATTTCATGGTCGAGCGGCCCGCCCGCGGCGCGGTCCGGACGGCGAAAGGTGGGCGGCGTGACCGGCATTCCTCGTCCCGCGGCGCTGCATGCGGTTCGGACATCTATCTAGGGTGAAACGCGGAGGATCACATCGTCCGCTCGCGCGTTGCCCTTCGAGCGCCGTTCGCGAGGCGCAAGCGGAGCATGTGTAATGATCGATTTTGGCTGGCTTTGGGTCGTCATGGGAGTGGGCGTGGTGGTTCTCGGCGTGGCGATGGCCTTCGGCGCCTCGCGGCGGCGTCACCGCGACAGCGCAACGACTGAGGTGCGCGACCGCGCGACCCGGCGCATTTACGAAGCCGAGGAACAGAAGCAAAGCAGCGAGGAGCCGGCGCGCTCGCCCCAGTGACGGCGGCGCCGCGGCACGGTCGGTAAGACCGCGCGCTCACGCCGCCGTGTCGGGCAGGTCGTCGGGCAGCGGGCCGAAGGCCTGCAGGAGCTTTTCGCCGTGGCGGCTATCGTCCACCGCCGCGATCAGCTCGTAATAGAGGGTCTTGTAGCTGAGGAACACCGCGCCTTCCGCCTGCATGCGCGCGAGCGCGCTGTCGACATGGCGCGCGGAGGAGAACAACAGCTCCTCCACCACGAAGACCTCGTAGCCGAGACCGAGCAGGCCGAGGCATGACTGCAGCACGCAGACATCGGTTTCGCAACCCGCCAGGATCGCCTGTTTTCTTCCCAGCCGCTCGATGTGCTCCCTGATTTCGGGTTCCTTGGTGAGATCGAAGAAATCCTTCTCAAAGGTTTGGACGGGATCGCCCAGGTGCTTCTTGATTTCCTTCGGCAGACGGCCCTTGCGCGCGATCGGCCGTTCGAGCGTGACGACCATCGGAATCCGGAAATGACCGAGCAGGCGCGCGAAATGCCGGCCATTGGCCTTGAGCGCCGGGCGCAGGCTCTTGTCCACCTGGGACAAGAAGAAATCCTGCATGTCGATGATCGCGCCGAAGCACTGATCGGGAAGAATCCGTCGGGCCATCGTTCTCCAGCCGCCATGCGCTTCCATCATGCCCTCGCATGCGGGAGAGCGCGATGAGGAATGAGCGCAGCGAGTTCCGAACCAAGTGAGGGGTACGGTCCTCACCGCTCGTATGAATGCCCCTCCCGCTTCCCTCGACTCCTCCCGTTGGGGAGGGCTCGGGAGGGCGCGAGAGGACGCGAGCGAAGCGGCGCGGCGGTCAATCGATCTCGGCCCTCATCACGCTGCGGACAATCGAGCGC
>CAYGZV010000164.1:0-5748 GCA_964354425.1 uncultured Rhodoplanes sp.
CGGCCGAGGATTACGCCTGCGTGCGCCGCGCGCTCGCCTATCTGTCCGAGCATTGGCGCGACCAGCCCGACGTGGAGGCGGTCGCCCGCGCCGTCGGCCTCTCCGCCGATGGGCTCGGCGTGCTGTTTCGACGCTGGGCGGGGCTTACCCCCAAGGCCTTCCTCCAGGCGATCACGCTCGATCATGCGCGCCGGTTGCTGCGCGATTCGGCGAGCGTGCTCGACGCCGCCTACGAGGTCGGTCTGTCGGGGCCGGGCCGCCTGCACGACCTGTTCGTCACCCACGAGGCGATGTCGCCCGGCGAGTGGAAGGCCGGCGGCGCCGGACTGGCATTGCGATTCGGCTTCCACCCCTGCCCGTTCGGAACCGCGCTCGTGATGGCGACCGAGCGCGGGCTGGCGGGGCTCGCATTCGCCGATGCCGGCGAGGAGCAGGCCGTGCTTGCGGACATGCAGCGGCGCTGGCCGAATGCGGCCTATGTCCATGACCAGGAAGGCACGGCGGCGCTCGCCCGCCGCGTTTTCGACCCCGCACGCTGGCGGCCGGACGAGCCGCTGCGCATCGTGCTGATCGGCGCCGACTTCGAGGTGCGGGTGTGGGAAACCTTGCTGCGCGTTCCGCTCGGGCGCCTCACCACCTACTCCGACGTCGCCGGAAAAGTATGCACGCCCAAGGCCGCCCGCGCGGTCGGGGCCGCGGTCGGCAGAAACCCGCTCTGTTTCGTGATTCCCTGTCATCGGGTGATCGGCAAGCGCGGCGACCTCACCGGCTATCATTGGGGCCTCACCCGCAAACGCGCGATGCTCGGCTGGGAGGCGGGGCAGGTCGGGGCGGCCGGCTGAGCCGCCGCCCTCGATAGCGATACGCGGCGAAGTGCCGCTGAGGCGGCGCACCCCAAACGACGCATCCTTGTTCTGCGTCAAATCCGACCGGTCGAATTTGCGACTATAATTATTTTTTGTTGTAGCCAATCGCCCCGTTCGGGGAAGCTTCGCGCGAAATCACTTGGACCATGAGGAATCGGCGATGATCAGCCTAGAAGACTGCATTGCACTGTGTGGCTTGGATCAAGACGAGATCAACGCCATCTGCGAGCATGAGCATATCGGAGAAATTCCGGCCGCCGCCCTGGCCAGCTACCTGCTTCACCAGAAGCGTGGCGCCGAGCGCATTCGCACGATGATCATCGATGATATCCACGCATCCCTCGACCGCGACGACGTCAAGCACGCCTCGGAGCTGGTTGCCGTGCTGCGCCACTTCCTGCATGATCATCCGGAAGCGGGCGACGGCGTGGCCGCCGCATAGGCGGGTATCGTCGCTCCGGACCAGATGCGCCGCGTCTGCATAGGAGCTATGCCGCGACGCGCATTGTCATGAGCACTTCACGGGCGCGGACTTTGATCGAAATGCGCTCGAAGCACGTTTAGTGGTTCGAGTGCAAGCGAAGGATCGCCCCCGTGAACCGTTCCGCCCCGCCTTACCTGTCCCTGGTGCCGCCTCCGGCGACCTCGCCGCAGCCGGCTCCGCCGCGCGTGCGCGAAAACCCCGACACGGTTTCGTTCGAGACGGTCGACCAGGTTGCGCGGGCGATCACCGCCCGCCTCACCCACGGCGTATCGCCGCACGCGCAATTCGTCGCCTGGTTCGACTGGTATTCCCATCTCACCCGCGCTCCCGGCCGGCAACTGGAACTCGCCGCCGCGGCGTGGCGGGGAATGGCGCGAATGGCCACCTTCGCCGCGCGCAGCGCGCTCGGGCAGAGCCCCGAGCCGCCATTCGCCCCGCAGGGCTATGACCAGCGCTTCTCCGACCCGGCGTGGAAAATTCCGCCCTTCGTCTTCTGGCAGCAAGCCTTTCTCGCGCAGGAGGAATGGTGGCGGCGCGCGACGCGCGAAGTTCGCGGCATGACCCCGAAGAACGCGGCGCGCGTCTCCTTCCTGGCGCGCCAGCTGGTGGACGTCATGTCGCCCTCGAACGTGCCGTGGCTCAACCCGGTGATCATCGAGCGCACGTTCAAGGAAGCAGGCGGCAATCTAACCCGCGGCTTCGCCAATTTGGTCGAGGACTCGCTGCATCTTCTGGCGGCCGAGCCGATGACCACGAGCAGCCAGTTCCGGGTCGGGAAAGAAATCGCCGCGACCCCGGGCGAGGTCGTGTTCCGCAACGAGCTGATGGAGCTCATCCAGTACAGGCCGGCGACGAACGAAGTGGTCGCCCAGCCGATCCTGATCGTTCCCGCCTGGATCATGAAATACTACGTGCTCGATCTCAGCCGGGAAAACTCGCTGGTGCGCTATCTCACCGAGCGCGGCTTCACGGTCTTCATGATTTCGTGGCGCAATCCGACGCCGGCCGACCGCGACATCGCGTTCGACACCTACCGGACCTCGGGCGTGCTCGCGGCGCTCGATGCGGTCAACGCCATCGTCCCTAGTCAGGACGTGCATGTCTGCGGCTACTGTCTCGGCGGCACCATGCTCGCCATCACGGCCGCCACGCTCGCGCGCGACGAGCATGACCGGCTCGCCTCCGTCACGCTGCTCGCCGCGCAGACCGATTACAGCGAGGCGGGCGAACTGATGCTGTTCGTCGACGAGAGCCAGATCGCGTTCATCGAAGACATGATGTGGGACCAGGGCGTGCTCGATTCGAGCCAGATGGTCGGCGCGTTCCGGGCGCTTCGCTCGAACGACCTCGTCTGGTCGCGGCTGATCCGCGAATATCTGCTCGGCGACCGCGACAAGGTGACGGACCTCACCACCTGGAACGCCGATCCGACCCGGCTTCCCTATCGCATGCATTCGCAATATCTGCGCGGCCTGTTCCTGGAGAACCGCCTGACCGCAGGCCGTTACGCGGTCGGCGGCCGCGTCGTCGCGCTGAAGGATATCCGCATCCCGATGTTCGTGGTCGGCACCGAGACCGACCACATCGCGCCGTGGCGCTCGGTCTACAAGGTGCAGCTGTTCACCGACACCGAAGTGACCTTCGTGCTCACCAATGGCGGGCACAATGCCGGCATCGTCTCGGAGCCCGGACACCACGGACGGCGCTATCATATCTCGACCCGCCGTCCCGATGACCGTTACGTGGACGCGGACACCTGGCTCGCCCGCGCCCAGCCGGTCGAGGGTTCGTGGTGGCCGGCCTGGGCGGACTGGCTTGACGCGCGCAGCAGCCCCGAGCGCGTCGCCCCGCCGTCGATGGGAGCGCCCGAGCGCGGCCTCGTGCCGCTGTGTCCCGCGCCCGGCAGCTATGTGCATGAGCGCTGAGGCGTAGTCGGCCGAGCAGCTGCTCCGACAGCGGGGCTCCTCTCCTGGCTGATCCCTGTTCCGCTCATTCCCGCGAAAGTGGAAATCCGGTTTTCTTCTGCAGTTCGCCACAGCGAATTAGGCTTTGCTATTCGGCCGCGACCTCGAACAGAGCTTCGGCCTTCATCACCTCGTCGTAGCGGGCGCGCGGGTCGAGCGTCCGGTTCCATTCGGCGAGTTTCGGCATCCACGTGTCCGCCACGATGTACTTCACCGCCGCGCCCGTCCTCTTGTGGCGGACGACCACGGCCGCCATCGCCCCCTCCGGCGCCTTCTCGGGCGCAAGCCGCATGGTGCGGGCGCCAAGGGTCGCGACCGTCGCAAGCGCTATCCCGTCGGCGAAGCACGCGCACGGCGCCCTGTCGCTGTCATAATAGAGGACCGTCACCTCGCGCGGCTTGGCGTCGAGCCGCTGCAGCGCATCGAGGCCGATGCGGATGCCGACCGGGATATATGCGCCGAACGCGCCATGCACGCGCGCGCCGAGCGTGATCCACTCCTCGGGCGTCTCCGCGCGAGCGGACAGGGCGATGGCGCTCGCGGCGAGAAGCGCCACCCCCAGCCGGCGGATCACAATCCGCGCACCAGCAGCGCGACGCCGGCCACGGCCATGGCCGCGCCGCCCGCCTGCGCGAAGCGTGTCGCGGGGCGGCTCGCCAGATGATTGATCGCAAGGCCGAGCCCGATGCCGGCGACATGCAGAGCAGCGGTGGCCGCGAGGAAGCCGAGCGCATAGGCGAGACCCGACGCGTGCGACGGCATCTCCGCGCCATGCGCGTAGCCGTGATAGAGGCCGAACAGGCCGACCAGGCCCGCCGACCAGCCGAGCGGCAGTCTGGCCTGCAATGCGATCCCAAGGCCGAGCAGGATAACCGAGGCGGAAATGCCGAATTCAACGAAAGGGACCGGCGCGCCGCGCGCCCCGAGAGCGCCGCCGACCGCCGCCATTGCCACAAAGCTCGCCGGAACGAGCCAAAGCGCTCTCCCGCCGATAAACGCGGCGAGCACGCCGACCGCCACCATCGCCAGCACATGATCGAGGCCGGTGACGGGGTGCATGAGCCCATGCACGATGCCGTCCGTGCCGCCTGCGCCCGTATGCGCCAGCGCCGTGGCCGGCGCGAGGATGCATGCGGCGGCCAAAATGGAAAACGCGCGTTTCATTGTTCGTCCCTCCCGTCGAGCCCGGATCGTCAGTCTGCTGTTTCCTGCTAAAGCTCATACTATTGGCTTGCGTGAACGCGCGCAACATTGCAGCCGGTGCGGGAGCGGAGACGCGCCGTGACTTCCGCGTTTCGCGGCTCAGTCGGACGGATCCGCGGCGCGCCGGCCGCGCTGCGAGCGATGCACCGCCAAGGTCAATGGCGTGTGCGACTTGCCGATCTTGCGAATGAAATTGTAGCGGGCGACGTGGTAGCTCGGATCGAAGCCGAAGAAATTGCGCCGCATGCGGTCAAGCTCCGCGTCGCGGTAGGACTGCAGCGGCTGCGCCGCTTCGTCGGCGCGGCGGCGCGCCTGTTTCGCCGCGAGCCTCGCGGCATAATCGGGCGCGTCGGCGAGCGCTTCGGCAAGCCGCCTGATCTCCGAACATGCGGCGTCGCGCCCAGCAGGCAGGCGGCGCTGCACGAGCCCGAGCCGTTCCGCTTCCGCAATCCCGATCGGCCAGCGGAGTTTTGTGAGGCGGTCGGCGTTCGCCGCGCCCACGCGGCGCGGCAATAGATAGGTCCAGTATTCCGAGCCGTAGAGATTGCCCATGTCCTTGTAATGCGGGTTGGCGACGACGTGCTCGGCCATCCAGACTTCGTCGGCGGCGAGCGCGAGAAAGCACCCGCCCGCGCCGGCATTGCCGCGCATCGCCGACACGGTGAGACGGTCCTGCGTCTCGATCACGCCGCGCACGACGTCGTCGACCGCGTTGATATTCGCCCACGACTCTTCGGCGGGGCTGTCCGCCGCTTCGATCAGCCCGAGATGCATCCCGTTCGACCAGAAATCCTCCCCGCCCATCAGCACCAGCACGCGCGTCGGCCGCGCCAGCGCCGTGCGGTAGGCCGCCGCAAGATCGCGGCAGGCCTGCGTCCCCATCGCCCCGTTGTAGAAAGGGAATGCGAGATAGCCGACGCCGGGCTTCTCGCTGTAATCGATCATGGGATAGCCGGCGCAGAGCGGCAGCGCCGCGGTCTCCGTCGCGAACAGGACAGTGGCCGGGAGCTTCAACCGCCGCGAACCGTCCTCCTTGACATGACCGATCCAGACTGCGCCGTCGGCCGTGGCGAAAGCTGCGGCCGGACCGCACCGCGCCAGCGGTTCGCCGGGCTTGCCGGCAAGGCCCGGCGCGGGATGGGCATCGAAGACGCGCACCGTGCGGCCGAACAAGGTGGCGACCGCGCCCGGATCGCCATCGGCGGAGCGCACGACCCGCAGCACGCGTTCG
>CAYGZV010000165.1:0-5728 GCA_964354425.1 uncultured Rhodoplanes sp.
CTGCAGCTTCGCCCCGAGCCAAGGCCGGCGCACCACGCTGTTGCCGCCCTGCGCCGAGGCGAGGACGACGCGCACCATGTTCACCGGGACGGCAAAGCCGATGCCCTGCGAGCCGCCCGAGCGCGAGAAGATGGCGGTATTGATGCCGACGAGCTTTCCCGCCTGATCGACCAGCGCGCCGCCCGAATTGCCCGGGTTGATCGCGGCATCGGTCTGGATGAAGAACTGGTAGTCGGTGATGCCGACCTGCGTCCGGGCGACGGCGGAGACGATGCCGTGCGTCACGGTTTGGCCGACGCCGAATGGATTGCCGATCGCCAGCACGAAGTCGCCGACCTGCAACGCGTCGGAATCGCCGAGCTCGATCGCCGGAAACCGCTCCTTCACGTCTTTGAGGCGCAGCACCGCGAGGTCGGATCGCGGGTCCTTCAAGACGATTTCGGCCTCGAACTCGCGCTTGTCCGCGAGCGAGACCTTGACCTGATCCATGCGCTCGATGACGTGGTTGTTGGTGACCACGAGGCCGCCGTCGACGATGACGCCCGACCCGAGGGAGCGCTGCACCTGTTCGCCCGAGCCGCCCGGACCGCCGAAAAACTGCCGGAAGATCGGATCGTCGAGCAGGGGATTGCGGTTTTCGACCACCCGCGCGGCATACACATTGACGACCGAAGGCCCCGCGCGCTTGGCGACGGAGGCAAACGAGAGCTTGACCGCCTGCGGCGAGGCCGGGGTCCGCACCTCCTGCGCCGAGGCGGTTGCGCTGAGAAAGGGCAACACAGTCATCGCCAGGGCGAACGCGACGCGCCGGTATAGGATCGAGGACATGGGATTTGTCTCCCCTCGGCGGACCCGGATATAAGACGCAGCCGTGGCAATTACAGGGCGGCGGCGCGGCGGCGCGGCGGGTCTCTTGCTGCAAGCGCCGGTCGCCCGCATTCTCCGCCGCTCACGCGGGCAACCGCACAATCCTGGCGAAAACGGCCACACACCCCAAGGAGGAACCATGACGCGAACCGTTTCAGCCCGGGCGGGCGCGGCGGCGGCCGGCCTCGTGATCGCGCTCGCGGCGCCGCCGGCGGACGCCGCCGACCCGGAGGTCGAGCGCGGGCAGTACCTCACGAGCTTCGGCGGCTGCTTCGATTGCCACACGCCCGGCTACTTCTTCGGCAAACCCGACATCGAACGCTATCTGGGCGGCTCGGACGTCGGGTTCGGAATTCCCGGCCAGGGCGTCTTTGTCGGCCCGAACCTCACCCCGGACAAGGAGACGGGTCTCGGCGACTGGACAGATGAGCAGATTGTGACCGCGCTGCAAACAGGCGTGCGGCCGGACGGACGCATCCTCGTCCCGATCATGCCCTGGAGGTCGTTTGCCAAGCTCACGCGAGACGACGCTTTCGCCATCGCCCGCTATCTGAAGAGTCTGCCCCCGCTCAAGAACAAGGTGCCCGGCCCGTTCGGCCCGAGCGAAAAGCCGCCCGTGTTCGTCATGAAGATCGTTCCGCCCGAGGTCGCGCCCCCGAACCAGGACTGAACGGCCGTTGGCGCCGGCGCCATTCGGCATCGCCTGGCTTGGGCCTCAGGCCGCGGCCGAGCGCTCGCCCTCGACGTCCGCCGTCGGCCCGGAGTCCTGCCCCTTGGCGTCGACGTCGCGGTCGACGAACTCAATCACCGCCATCGCGGCGGAATCGCCGTAGCGGAAGCCCGCCTTCATCACCCGCGTATAGCCGCCATTGCGCGACTTGTAGCGCGGACCGAGCACGTCGAAGAGCTTCTTCACCATGGCGATGTCGCGGATCTCGGAAATCGCCTGCCGGCGCGCATGCAGGCCGCCGCGCTTGCCGAGCGTCACGAGCTTCTCGACGATCGGCCGCAGGTCCTTCGCCTTGGGTAGCGTCGTGACGATCTGCTCGTGCTTGATCAGGGCGGCGGCCATATTGGCGAACATGGCGCGCCGATGCTCGGCGGTGCGGTTCAGCTTGCGGTGGGCAACTCCGTGGCGCATCGCCTATCCCCTTGCTCTTCGTCATTCCGGACGCCGCGCAGCGGCGATCCGGAATCCAGCCGCCAACGTGACAGGACTGGATTCCGGGTTCGCGCCCTTGGCGCGCCCCGGAATGACAGATCTCAGTAATGGTCCTCGAAGCGTTTGGCGAGTTCTTCGATGTTTTCGGGCGGCCAGCCCGGCACTTCCATGCCGAGATGCAGGCCCATCTGCGCCAGCACTTCCTTGATCTCGTTGAGCGACTTGCGGCCGAAATTCGGCGTGCGCAGCATCTCCGCTTCGGTCTTCTGCACGAGGTCGCCGATATAGACGATGTTGTCGTTCTTCAGGCAGTTGGCCGAGCGCACCGAGAGTTCGAGCTCGTCGACCTTCTTGAGGAAGGCGGGCGGAATGCCGCCCAGATCGTCGGCCAGCGACAGCGGCTGCTCCGGCCGCTTCGGCTCCTCGAAATTGACGAAAACGTTGAGCTGGTCCTGAAGGATGCGCGCCGCATAAGCGACCGCGTCGTCCGGGGTCACGGCGCCATTGGTCTCGACCTGCATGGTGAGCTTGTCGAAGTCGAGAATCTGCCCTTCACGGGTGTTCTCAACCTTGTAGGAGACTTTCTTCACCGGGGAATAGAGGCTGTCGACCGGGATCAGGCCGATCGGCGCGTCTTCCGGGCGGTTGCGCTCGGCCGGCACATAACCCTTTCCAGTCGCGACCGTGAACTCCATCCGGATCTCGGCGCCCTCGTCGAGGTGGCACAGGATGAGTTCGGGATTGAGGATGACCACGTCCCCCACGGTCTGGATGTCGCCTGCGGTGACCACGGCGGGCCCCTGCTTCTTCATCACCATGCGCTTGGGGCCGTCGCCCTGCATCTTGATGGCGATGTCCTTGATGTTGAGCACGATGTCGGTCACGTCCTCGCGCACCCCGGCGATCGAGGAGAATTCGTGCAGCACGCCGTCAATGTGCACGGACTGCACGCTCGCGCCCTGCAGGGAGGAGAGCAGAATCCGGCGCAGCGCGTTGCCGAGCGTGAGGCCGAACCCGCGCTCGAGCGGCTCAGCCACGACGGTCGCCATGCGTTTGGGATCGCCGCCAGGGGTGACCTGCAGCTTGTTCGGCCTGATCAGTTCTTGCCAGTTCTTCTGAATCGTCACGTTATCACCATCGGATCGAGCGGCGCGACCGTTCGCGCCGCGCTTTCCCACTCCGCCCGTGGGAACATAAAAAGCGAGATCATTGGGCCGGCGCGCCCAACCGACGCTCGGTCATACCCGCCGGCGCTTGCGGGGCCGGCAGCCATTGTGCGGAATCGGCGTCACGTCGCGGATCGACGTGATCGTGAAACCAGCCGATTGCAGCGCCCGCAAAGCCGATTCGCGACCCGAGCCGGGTCCTGCGACCTCGACCTCGAGCGTGCGCATGCCGTGCTCCTGCGCCTTGCGCGCCGCGTCCTCGGCCGCCATCTGGGCGGCATAGGGCGTCGACTTGCGCGACCCCTTGAAGCCCATCGTCCCTGCCGACGACCAGGCGATTGCGTTGCCCTGGGCGTCGGTGATCGAGATCATCGTATTGTTGAACGAGGCGTTCACATGCGCGACGCCAGAGGCGATGTTCTTGCGCTCGCGCCGGCGTACACGGGTGGTTTCTTTGGCCATTGTCGTCCCTTATGCGGCGGCTCGGCGGTCGCACCTGTCCGCGCTTGCCTTGAGATTGGCGCGCTTACTTCTTCTTGCCGGCGATCGGCTTGGCCGGGCCTTTGCGGGTGCGCGCATTGGTGTGGGTTCGCTGGCCGCGCACCGGCAGTCCGCGCCGATGCCGAAGCCCGCGATAGCACCCGAGATCCATCAGCCGTTTGATGTTCATCGCCACCTCGCGCCGGAGATCGCCCTCGACCAAGTAGTCGCGGTCGATCACCTCGCGGATCTGCAGCACCTCCTGGTCGGTGAGCTGCGATACCCGGCGGGTGTCGGGAATCCCGACTTTCTCCATGATCTTCTGGGCTTTACTGGCCCCGATCCCATGGATGTACTGAAGCCCAATAAGAACGCGCTTATTGGTGGGAATATTCACACCAGCAATACGAGCCAAGGCCGCCGCTCCTTCCGCTGGCCGTCACAGCCAGGCTTATGACCCAAAATGCACGTGTTCGCCAGCGGATAAGCACGAAAGCGACGCCATCCCCGACTTCTCCGGGGCGTAGCGCCGTATGAACCTTCTCCGACTGGGTATCAGCTATCTACGAACTCCGCCGTGACTCGTCAACCCGTAGCCGGCCCTTTCCGCCCGTCCACCGGGGATTCGGGCAGGTTGGGGCCGCCGCCCTCCCCGTTCCGACCGGCGCATGCGGCCGGAGGCCGGAAAAGCCCGTTTCATCACCCCGCCACTTGCGGCCGATCCGATGAGCCGCCGGGAACAGCCGGCGCCGGGAGAACGGCCGTGATCGCATTAGAGACCTCGTCCATGGAACGCATGCCATCCACGGTGAAGAGGAGTCCTTCGCGGGTATAATAATCGACCACCGGCCGGGTCAGGGCGCGATAGGCGGCGAGCCGCTTGCCCAGGGTTTCCGGATTGTCGTCGGCGCGCAGCGCCTCGCCGCGCGCCGCCATCTCCTTCACCCGGCTTTCGACCCGTTCCAGCAAAACGCGCTCGTCGACCTTGAACTTGATCACGCCGTCGAGGGTGAGGCCCCGCGCCGCCAGCAGGTCCTTCAGCGCCTCGGCCTGGGCGACCGTCCGCGGAAAGCCGTCGAGGATGAAGCCGTTCTTGCAGTCCGGCTGGTCGATTCGCTCGGCGACGATCGCCACCACCATCTCGTCCGGGACGAGCTCGCCGCGCGCCATGACCTCGTGCGCCTTCTGACCGGCCGGCGTTCCCGCCTTGGCCGCTTCGCGCAGTATGTCGCCGGTCGACAGTTGGACGATTCCATATAGTTCGGCCAGGCGACGCGCTTGCGTGCCTTTCCCCGCCCCGGGTGGCCCGAGCAGGATCATTCTCACCGACGGCGTCCCCTCAGCTTCGACTTCTTGATTAGACCTTCATACTGGTGCGCGAGCAGGTAGCCCTGGATCTGCGCGACCGTATCCATCGTAACGCTGACCACAATCAAAAGCGAGGTGCCGCCGAAATAGAATGGGACCGCGGCGTAAGAAATAAGAATTTCGGGGATAAGGCACACGATCGCGAGATAGGCCGCTCCGACCACGGTGATGCGCGTGAGCACGTAGTCGATGTACTCGGCCGTCCGCTCGCCGGGGCGGATTCCCGGAATGAAGCCGCCATGCTTCTTCAGGTTATCGGCCGTCTCGGTCGGGTTGAATACGATCGCGGTATAGAAGAAGGCGAAGAAGACGATGAGCGCGACATAGAAGATGAGGAACAGCGGACGGCCATGGCCGAGCTGGGTGGTGATCGTCGTCAGCCACTCGGGCCCCTGCCCGGCATTGAAGTTCGCGACCGTCGTCGGCAGCAGCAGCAGCGAGGAGGCGAAGATCGGCGGGATCACGCCCGAGGTGTTGAGCTTGAGCGGCAAATGCGAGCTCTGGCCCTCGAACATGCGGTTGCCGACCTGGCGTTTCGGGTATTGGATGAGCAGCCGGCGCTGGGCGCGCTCCATGAAAACGATGAAGGCGATCACAACGATCGCCATCACGATGATGACGAGGATCAGCCCGGTCGACAGGGCGCCCTGACGCCCCAGCTCCAGCATGCCGGCGATGGCGGAGG
>CAYGZV010000166.1:0-4354 GCA_964354425.1 uncultured Rhodoplanes sp.
AAAGTTGCGACGGCGCAGAAGGCGCTTGATCGCGCCATCGCCGCAGAGCAGAAAGTCGCAGCCAAATTGGCGGCTGCAACTGCGAAGGCTGAGGCCAAAGCGGCGAAGTTAGAGGCGCCCTCATCTCGCTGAGATCGAAAACCGGTCAAGAAAGATCGCCGCTCGGAAACCGCTTGACAAAAAAGACCCGATACAAGGGGGGCCTGCATCGATCCGCACGGGTTCGATGCGGGCAAACTGATCAAGGGCAAGAAGCGGCATATTCTCGTCGACACGCTGGGTCTGTTGCTGCACGCCATCGTTCATTCCGCCGGCATTCAGGATCGCGATGGCGGCATCATGTTGCTGGCGACGCTGTTCGGTCAGTTTCCATTCATCGCGAAGCTGTTCGCCGACAGCGCCTATCAAGGCCCGATTTTTGGCAACGCGCTCGCGAAGATCCTGCCTGGTCTCGAAACCGAAATCGTAAAACGATCCGATCAAGCGAAAGGGTTCGTTCAGTTACCCAAGCGTTGGATCGTCGAACGCACGATTGCGTGGCTCAACCGCTGTCGCCGCCTTGCAAAGGACTGGGAAAATCTCAACCGCAATGCCCTCGCGTTCTTGAAACTCGCCTCCATCCGCCTCATGGTGCGAAAGCTTTGTAATCCATGACGAAGTCTTGGGACGGACTCTCACGAACGAGACTCGCACAGCGCCGCCTCACAGCCAATTATTCGAGGCGCCCTCGCAAATATTCGCCCCATCACGATTGATTACCTAGCCGCGGCTACGCGCTATGCCTAGCGCGCGAAATCGCTGCCGCCGTTTATATTTTGACGCACGTCAAGAGGGTCATTGCGCCGGCTGATACATTTTCAAATCTCGCCACTTGTGGGGGCCGCTGTGACAAGACGTGAGCGGATAAACGCGCCGAGATGGGGGATTTCTCGTCACGTAAGATTTTTCATTAAGATCGTTGTGGCCGCCGTTATGCTAATGGGCAGCGGCGTTTTGAGTCTTGCGATTGCTCAGAGCGGGATCATTCCCGACGGCAACGCCGCGGTGACCGGCTTCTCCGGCGCCCAGCTCCCTGCAATGATCGCACCGGGTGTCGATCCGGGCGACAAGGCAATGATCGACCTCGCTGGTCCCGCCGTGCGGGTCATTGATCTGCAACAGCCGGGCGCGCCCCCTCAGGCTCAGGTTCTCGCCGCGCCGAAACCGTTCACGGCGCCGGCCTCTCAGGTCGGACAGGCATTCGGGGTCGCCCTCGACAACGCGAGTCCGCCGAACATCTATGTCGCCGCGACATCGGCCTATGGGCTGCCGATCGTCGCCCCCAATAAGGACAAGGGCGACACGCTCGAGCCGGTGAAACAGGGAACGGCAAATGCGAGCTTCATGGCCGGTCTGTTCGGCCCAGCCGCGCAGGGCGGCGGGCCCGGGTCGATCTGGCGCATCGACGGCGCAACCGGGGCGGTGACCCTATTCGCCAACGTCGCCCTCGATGGCGTTCCGAATTCCGGACCCGCGCTTGGCGGCCTCGCGTTCGACGCCGCCACGAACACGCTTTTCGTCGCCGACCGCGAAACCGGGATGATTCACGGTTTCGATATGAACGGCAAGGAGACCGGACGTTTTGATCACGGCGTCCAGGGGCGGCCAGCGGCGGGCTTGCCGGCGACGCCGTTCGATCCAAGCAAACGCGTCGCGATCGCCAACCCGCTGTTCAAGCCGGCCGATCCAGGAACATGGGGCTATGCGCCGGCTTTGCGGCGCATCTTCGGTCTCGCCCCCCGCGACGGGCGGCTTTATTACGCCGTTGCGGAAGGCCTGCAGGTTTGGTCGGTGGCGATTGGCGCCGGCGGGTCGTTTGGAAGCGATCCGCGCATGGAGGTCGCCGTTACGCCTGGCCCGACCGGGAGCGAGATTTCCAAGATCGCCTTCGACGATCAGGGCCGCATGCTTGTCGCCGAGCGCGCCCCGCCCTCTGGCGACTCCAGGCTCATGGCGCTGACCCAGGTCGGCGGCCGGGTCTTGCGTTATGAGCCGGTGTCGTCAGCCGGCGGGCCGGCATGGCAGCCCGCGCCCGCGGAATATGCGATTGGCTTCCCCGACCCGATGCGCAACGGGAATGGCGGCGTCGCGATCGGCTACGGCTACGATCCGGCCGGCGTGCTCGACCGCAACGCCTGCGGTTCCTTCCTCTGGTCGACCGGGGAACAGCTCCGCGCAACTTCGGACGCGACGCTGGCCGCGCAACTCGCGGCGGGGGGTTCCCCCAACGTGAACGGTCTCCAGGGCAACGGGATCGACTTGGTCCGTCCCGCCAACGCGCCGCCATTGCAGAGCTATTTTGTCGATTATGACGACAGTTTTGACGATCCCGACGCGCGCGGCCGGCTCGGCGATATTGCGATCTACCGCAGTTGTGCGATCGGTGGGCCGGGCGGAGCGCCGCCGGCGCCAGGACCCGCGGGGCCGCCGCCCCAGCCGGGACCATTCGGATTTCCCCCGCAACCGGGAGGGCCGCTTCTGCCGCTGGGGCCGGGGCCAGAAGGATATACATTGCCGCCCGAACCGTGGCCGGGGCCAGACCTTTTCCCGATCGGACCATGGCCCGATCTTCCCCCTCCACTTTGCCCACCGGGCACGCAGCTCCAAAACGGGTTGCGTTGCTGCGAAGCATATTTCGTGCCGGGTCCGGACGGTCAGTGTCGCTCGCCATGCGCAAACGGGGCGACCGATCTTGCTGCTTTGCAGAGATGCACGTTCGGATACCAGCCGACGAGCGTCGCAGGCCCGGGGGGCATGTGCTGGAACAACGCGCCGCCCGTTCCCGTCAACGATCCGGTTATCTGTCCCGGGAACCCTCCTGGTCCTCAATGTTGGAAATGCCCGATGCCGCCGCACGGCGATTGTCCGACGTACGTGGGGACCCTGCAGAAGCCGGCAGGCCCACCGCAGGCCGGTTGGCCATGGAGCGATGCGACGTGCAGCGCCGTTAACGCCCCTATCCTTTGCCCGGCGGGCGAAATCGTCGGGATGAGCGGTGCCTGCGCGCCTAGCGCCGGCATGTGCCCAGGCGTGGTCAACCCGTGGGCGTTGCCAGTCCGCCTGTGCTGCGTGAACGGCACAGCGCCCGACCCGGTGACCGGCCAATGCGCGCCGGGGCTATACATGCCGCAGCCATGGTACTTGGACTACCTCGCGACCGGATCGAATCCGTGCCCTTTCCCGTACACTTGGTGCTCGTTCTATGAATTCACCATCACGGGACGGGAGCGCTTCGGCCGCGGGCTGCTGACCCAACGGATCACGCTGCCGGCGGGATCGGACTTCCCGCAGGCGCGCGTCACGCGCGGCTCGAAATACTGCCCAGCAGCGGCGTGGTCGTGCGCCAAGGCCGGCGACGTCATAACCTGCAGCACGCCCATTTGCGGGCTGGCGCCGGGCGATCAGGTGGTGCTTCGGATCGAGGGAAAGGTCGCGCCGAACCAGACCGAGCCGCTCTCGGCCCCGGTCGAGAAGACCGCCTGCGGCACGCTGCAGTGGCAGGCGGCGGCGGGTCCCGGTCCCGCCGTCACCGGGCCGCCCGGCGCCCCATCCGCAGGAGCCCCGCAACAGCCGGGCGGCGGCACCCCCGGCCAAGCCGGCCGCACGCCCAGCAAGGAAGCGTGTTGGAGCATCGTGCTGCTGCCGCAAGCGCCGGCGACGCCGACCCCCCTTGTCGGCTGCGCAGCAGGTTATGTCCCGACGGCGGACCGACAGTGCTGCCTCGCCAGCCAAATGACGCGCAGCGGAACGTGCTGCCCTGCCGGGCAAAGGCCTGATCCCGATGGCCGGACCTGCTTGCCGCGCTGCCCCGAAGGCCGCGTCTGGACGGGAAGCTTCTGCGCCTGTCCGGCCGGGACGATCGACCTGCGCGGTCGCTGCCTGACGCCGCCTCCGCCTCCCACCCCGTGCGCGTCCGGCTATCTGCCCATGCGCAGCGGGCAATGCTGTCTCGCAAGCCAGATCACAAACAGCCGTGAAATCTGCTGCCCGCCCGACCAAAGGCCGGCGCCCGATGGCCGAACCTGCACGCCGCGTTGTCCCCAAGGCCGAATCTGGACCGGCGGCCGGTGCGCGTGCCCGCCGGGGATGATCGATACGCCGCGCGCCTGTCTTCCTCCTTCTCCGCCCTGCGGCGGCGGAAAGGTGCGGGTGGACGGACGCTGCATATGCCCTGAGGGGACGATAGAGATGCGCGGCCGCTGCATAACGCGGCCGACCCCGCCGCCGCCAACCCCGCCGTGCCCCGACGGCAAGGTTCGGGTGGACGGACGCTGCATATGCCCTGAGGGGACGATAGAGATGCGCGGGCGCTGCA
>CAYGZV010000166.1:4454-5698 GCA_964354425.1 uncultured Rhodoplanes sp.
TGTCGCGGCCGGTTCCGCCTCCGCCGTGCGCCGGCGGAAAGGTGCGGGTGGACGGACGCTGCATATGCCCTGAGGGAACGATAGAGATGCGCGGGCGCTGCATGTCGCGGCCGGTTCCGCCTCCGCCGTGCGCCGGCGGAAAGGTGCGGGTGGACGGCGCCTGCGTCTGTCCCGGCCGGACCTATGAGCGGGGCGGCCGATGCGTGCCGCGACGCGCTGGCCCCGAAATAGAGCGGCCATGCCCGGCCGGAACAATCCCGTTCAGGGGGCGCTGCGTGGAGCGACCCACGGAGCCTCGGCCGATCACCTGTCCGCCCGGCTATCGGCCCAACCCGCGCGGCCATACCTGCGTCCGCGTTAGCCCGATCCCACGACCGCAACCGGGCGAGCCGCGTCCTGGCTTGATCCCACGGCCGCAGCCGGGCGAGCGTCCTGGCTTGCCCCCGTCATGGCGGCTTCGGATGCAGGGCGAACCTGTGCGGCCGCGGCCCGCGCCTTTCCAAGGCGCGCCGCCCACGCCCATTGAACAGCAGCGCGTCCCGCGCTGAACACGGACGCGAACAGGAGCGATGACTATGCGCACCCGGATGATTGCCTTCCTCGCCGGCGCGCTTGCGGCGATCGGGACGCTCGCGCACGCCGATCACGCGCGGCCGGGTCTGTTCACCGACATCGGCAATCCGCCCGTCAAGGGAGAGCCGGCGCAGGGCGGCGTCGCCGCGCAATTGATGGTCGAACGCTGCACGGCGTTCCTCAAGTCGATCCGCACCGACAAGGACGGCCGCATTCGTGATTACGACCACAACTACAAGGCCGGGTTCTGCCTTGGATGGATCAACGCCTCCATGGCGTTTATGAATTTCCGCGACGCCGAGGGCGCAGAGATGCTGGGCGTCTGTCTCCCGGAAGTCATCGACACAAAAGTCGTCGTCGAGACGTTCCTGGACTTCGCCAAGCGGCACGACGACGACATGATCTATAACCCCTCCTTCCTGATCTACTGGTCGCTGTTGGAGAAATACCCCTGCAAACATCAGTAACGGGCGCGGAACGCCGTGCAGGGCGCCATGGGAAGGGGCACCATGCAGCAAACAGCAGCCTTTGCAGCCCCGGCGGCGGCGGGGCCCGAGATGTCGGATCGATCGTTATTCCAACCATTAGTAAATGCTTGAACTATATGTGATTTTGTCGCGCCACGGTCGATGAAGATGGGCAATACTCGTTCGCCGTGCCCCTATGATTCA
>CAYGZV010000167.1:0-5648 GCA_964354425.1 uncultured Rhodoplanes sp.
GCGACGCTGCCGCCGGGCACCGGCGAGGTGGCGTCCGCCGTGCGCAGCACGCCATGCACCACCCAGGGCTGGCGGCCGCTTTCGGTGACGACCCAACCGGCGATGACCGCAACAAATCCGATCCACCAGGTCTGGGCGACGATTTTCAGATACCAGGTCGAGTCGAACAGCCGCCTGCGCCACCACAGAAACGCGCCGACCAGTCCCGCCGCGATCATGAACAGGCCGATCGCAAGCATGATCCGGAAAGCGAAGAACACCGGCAGAACGGGCGGCCGATCGGCCGGGGCGAAGCTCGTCAGGCCGGGAAATAGACCATTTGGATCATGCGTGAGGATGAGCGACGCGCCGCGCGGAACGGACAGCGCGAAACGGTTTGTTTCGGCTTTCTCGTCGGGCCAGGCGAAGATGTGGAAGTCGCCCGGTTTCGCGCCGTCCCAGTGCGCCTCCATCGCGGCGACCTTGGCCGGCTGGTGCGCGAGCGTGTTGAGCCCGTGCAGATCGCCGAGCACGAGCTGGAGCGGCGCGAGCACGAGGATCATGCCGACCGCCATGCGCAGCATGATGCGCGCTTCGAGGCAATGGCGATCGCCCAGCAGGAACCGCGCGCCGACCGCGAGCACCACGAAGGCGGTGGTCAGATAGGCGGCATTCAGCATATGGGCGAAGCGGTAGGGGAAGCTCGGATTGAAAATGATCGCGAACCAGTCGAGCGGATAGGCGACGCCCTCGCGCATCTCATAGCCCGCCGGCGTGTGCATCCAGCTATTGGCGGAGAGAATCCAGAACGCGGAGATCGCCGTGCCGAGCGCGACGAACACCGCCGAGAGCGCATGCAGCCAGGGCGGAACCCGGTTGGCGCCGAACAGGAGCACGCCGAGAAACGTCGCTTCCAGGAAAAAGGCGGTGAGCACCTCGTAGCCCATCAGCGGGCCGATGATGTTCCCCGCGCTCGCCGAAAACCGGCTCCAATTGGTGCCGAACTGGTAGGAGAGCACGATCCCCGAGACCACGCCCATCGCAAAGGACACCGCGAAAATCCGGGTCCAGAACAGCGCAAGCTGCCGGTAGCGCTCGTCGCCGGTCTTCAGCCGCAGGACCAGAAGGGTCGCGAGAAAAGCGGACAAGCCGATGGTGAAACTCGGGAAGATGATGTGGAAGGCGATCGTGAAGGCAAATTGCACGCGCGCCAGCAGGACCGGATCGAACTCCATTTTCCCATCCATGCCCGGCCGGCCGGGCGCCTGGCTTGCAGGCCGCCGGCGGCCATCAACGATCAACTAACGCGGAGTGAAGCGGGAAGGTTCGCACGACCCCCGAACAGGGTTCGCTCACGCGTCGCGCAGCCCCGCCCGCGGCGAGAGCGCCCCGTTTCGCAAATGGCGCAGCTGGAGGCCTCATTTGTTCTTGTATTGTTCTTGCTCATGCAGTATCCTCGTTTGTGTCGTTTTTCCAGAGGGGACTCCGATGAACGGGTGGTTCCGGGCAGGTGCTTTCGTCGCCGGGCTCGCGATTGCGCTCAGCGCCGCGAGCGGGGCGGCCGCGCAGGACCCGCGGCAGAATGAGCCGGGCAAGTTCGATTTCTATGTGCTCGCGCTGTCCTGGTCGCCGTCTTACTGCGAGGCGAGCGCGGAGCGGCAGGCCGAGCGGCGCCGGCCCGACCCGCAATGCGGGCAGCGGCCCTATTCTTTCGTCGTTCACGGCCTGTGGCCGCAATATGAGAACGGCTTTCCAGAGTATTGTCAGACGCCGGCGCCGCGCCTCAATCGCGACGTCGTCGCCGCCATGCTCGATCTGATGCCGAGCCCGCGCCTGGTGTTCCGCCAGTGGGACCGCCACGGGGTCTGTTCCGGGCTTCCGCCCAGCGGCTATTTCGAGGCCGTGCGCAAGGCGCGCGCGACGATCAAGATCCCGGCCGAGTTCCTCGATTTGAAGGCGCCGCTCGCCGTGACGCCGAGCGGAATAGAAGAGGCGTTCGTCAAAGCCAATCCCGGGCTTCCATCGGATGGAATCGCCGTGCGGTGCGACAAGAGCCGGCTGCGCGAGGTGAGAATCTGCCTCACCCGGGAATTCGCGTTCCAGTCGTGTGGCGAGATCGACCGCCGGAGTTGCCGGCGCGAAAGCCTGACGATGCCGCCGGCGCGCGGCGGATAGGTTTGTCCCGCCCGCACCCGCTTCACCGGGCTCAGGGTTCCATTCGTCTCCGCCCAAGCGGCGGCCCGCGTTTTCTGAGAACGCGATTGCGCTTGCGCCGGAAGGAGCGGCATGCAGTCAGCTCGCGCGTGATCGCTCCAAGTGAAAGCTGATGAACTATCGCCACGCCTTTCACGCCGGCAATTTCGCCGATGTGCTCAAGCATGCCGTGCTCGCCCGCATTCTCCTGCATCTGCGGGAAAAGCCGACGGCTTTCCGCGTGATCGACACCCATGCCGGCGCGGGCCTCTACGATCTCACCGGGCCGGAGGCCAGTCGCACCGGCGAATGGCGGTTCGGCATCGGCCGTTTGCGCGCGGCCTCACTTGATTCTGAAATCGCTTCCCTGCTTGCGCCCTATCTCGACGCGGTCGCGGCCTTCAATCCAAGCGGACCGATCGAGCGCTACCCGGGTTCGCCGCTTCTCGCGCTGCGCCTCATGCGGGCGCAGGACCGCCTCACCGCCTGCGAACTCGAACCCACCGCCGCCGCCGCGCTCAAGCGCGCGCTCGCCGGCGACCCGCGCGCGGCCTGCGTCGCTGTCGACGGGTTCGTTGCGCTCAAGGCCTATTTGCCGCCGCAGGAGCGGCGCGGGCTCGTGCTGATTGACCCGCCATTCGAACAGCCGGACGAGTTCTTACGGCTGGCGCACGCGATCGTGAATGCGTGGCGCAAATGGGCGACCGGCATTTACCTGCTCTGGTATCCCATCAAGGACCGGCGCGCGGCGGCGGCTTTCACGCGCGCGCTGACGGCGAGCGCGATGCCGAGAATTCTGCGGGCGGAGCTCGAGCTTGACGCGCGCGGGACGGAACTTGGCGCAGCTGGACTTGTCATCGTCAATCCGCCTTGGCGACTCGAACACGAACTGAACGTCCTGCTCCAGTCGCTTGCTCCGCTTCTTGCGCGCGGTCCGGGCGGCGGGTGTCGCGTCGATTGGCTGCGAGGCGAAACCTAGCGCGCACTCAATCAAACGCTGCGCGCCCCTTTGTAGACCGCGGCCTCTATGTTAGTCTTTGCTGGGGCTTTGGCGTTCCATCCCTGCGGGAAGCGATGGAGCAAAACGAGGCGGATGAAGGCCGATGCTCCCTCGGTCTGCAAATGCAGCCGGGCCGTCGCGCCGTGAGGGCCGGCGGTGACGTAGTGGGGATTAGGAGCGTCCCGATGGCAATGGGCGGTACGGTCAAGTTCTTCAATAGCGAGCGTGGCTACGGGTTCATCAAGCCGGATGACGGCGGCCGCGACGTATTCGTGCACATAACCGCGGTCGAGCGTGCGGGACTGAAGTCGCTCAACGAAGGACAGCGCATCAGCTTCGATGTGGAGCCCGACAAGAAGGGGAAGGGCCCGAAAGCCGTCAACCTGGTCATTTCCTGACGCTTCGCCGCCGCGCCGCTGGCGTCCGATGAATGAGGACGCTCGCAGCGCCGCTCCACCGCGCCGGACGGCTGGACAGCAAGCGCTTCACGGGCCTTGGTTCGCCAAGCGCCCGACGCGCGAGCGCGCGGCCTTTACCGACGCTTTAGAACGAGTTTTGGCCGATGTTGAAGCGGTTATGGATTTCCGCTCGTCCCTGCGCAAGCGACGACCCAGTCTTCGCTCAAGAAAACTGGTTCCCGGTTTTGCGGGAATGAGCGAAAGACGGGATCAGCCCAAGCGAAAAAGCTTTATCGCCAGCACCCGGTCAGAGCAAAGGCTCCGGCAGGCCGGCGGCGGCGCAAGCCGCGCGCAGCGTGTTGAGCATCAAGCACGCGATCGTCATCGGCCCTACCCCGCCCGGCACCGGCGTGATCGCGCCCGCCACCTCGGACACTTCGGCAAAGGCGACGTCGCCAACCAGCCGGGTCTTGCCGCCCTCGGTCATGATGCGGTTGATCCCGACGTCGATCACCGTCGCGCCCGGCTTGATGAACTCGCGCGTCACGAGTTCGGGCCGACCGACGGCGACAAAGAGCAAGTCGGCGCGCCGGGCGACCGCGGCCAGGTCCCGCGTGAAGGAATGCGCCACCGTCACCGTGGCGTTCTCGGCGAGCAACAGGTGAAAGAGCGGCTTGCCGACGATGTTGGAGCGGCCGATCACGACCGCCTCCAATCCGGCGAGCGATGGATGCACGGACTTCGCCAGCCTGATGCAAGCTTGCGGCGTGCACGGCTTGATCCCGGGCAGGCCGGCGGCGAGCAGGCCGGCGGTCAGCGGATGGAAGCCGTCGACATCCTTGCCGGGCGCGATCGTCGCGATCACCTTCTGCGGATCGACCTGCGGCGGCAGCGGGAGCTGCACCAGGATCCCGTGCACCTTGGGATCGACATTGAGCTGCGCCAGAAGCGTGAGGAGGTCGCTCTCGGTCACAGTCCCTGGCAGCTTGTGAAGCGAGGAGCGCATGCCGGCGGCGGCGGTCTTGGCGGTCTTGCTGCGGACATAGATTTCGCTCGCCGGGTTGTTGCCGACAAGCACCACCGCCAGTCCCGGCTCGAGGCCTTGCTCCTTGCTCAGCCGTCCCACCTCGCGGGCGATCTTCGTGCTGAGTTCGGCGGCCATCGCCGCTCCGTCGATGCGGCGTGCGCTCATGTCGCCTGCCCCTCCGCAAACGCCCCGAGCGCGGTCGCAAGCTCGGGTCCGGTTCCCCTGATCTTGACGCGCTTGATGCGCGCGCTCTCGCCCGCGACGATGCTCATCCGCCCAGGCGCCACGCGCAGCGTCTTGGCGAACAGCGCGACCAGCGCGGCGTTCGCCGCGCCGTCGCTCGGCGCCGCCCGCACGCGCGCCTTCAATACGGCGCGGCCATCGGCCAGCGTGTCGACGCCGTCAATGGCGTCACACCCGCCGCGCGGCGTCAGTCGCACCGTGACGATCAGCCCGTCGGCGAAGATCTCCCACGGCGCATCGCCGCCCGCGGGTCTCAAGCGAACGCCCGGGCGATGTTCGGAAGGAGGACCGACTGGATGAACACGATGATCAGAATGACGATCACCGGCGAGATGTCGATCCCGCCCAAATTGGGCATGCGCCGCCGGATCGGCGCCAACACCGGCTCGGTGATCCGGTACAGGAAATCCGCGATCATCGCGACCGCCCCATGGCGCGTATTGACCACATTGAACGCGATCAGCCAGCTCAGAACGGCCGCCGCGATCAGGATGTAGACATAGATCGTCAGAAGATAGCTGATGAAGCCAAGAAGTTCGATCATGACGGGCTCTCGTGTCGGACCCGTCGAGATGTACCGGTCCGGCCGCGGTGCGGCAAGCGCCTCGACTACCGGGGCGGGCCGCCTGGGCGGCGCGAAATGACGCGATCCGATGCGGCGAGCCGTCGCGGCCGGCATTCGCGGTCGCTTCGCATGGTGCACGGAATCGAACCAGGGGCCGATCCGCTCCGCAGCAGGTTTTCAAGTAAAAGGGCTCAGAGATAGCTCCACCACCATTCGCGGCGGCGCTGCTTGAGCGCGGCAAAC
>CAYGZV010000168.1:0-2095 GCA_964354425.1 uncultured Rhodoplanes sp.
GGGCGGGCCGCGCCGCTACCGGGCGGCGCGCATCGAGCCGCCGTCCGAACTTGCCGTGGCGATCCAGCCGGACATGTCGACCCAGCAGGGTTTCGGCGCGCTGCTGAACGAGATCGGCCGGGAGCGCGGCGCCTTCAGCGACCGTATCGTGACGGCGTCGCCCGACGTGACCATGTCGACCAATCTCGGACCCTGGGTCAACCGGCGCGGCCTGTTCGCGCGAGAGGCAATGGCGGACACGTTCAAGAGCGAACGCATCCCGTCGACCCTGACCTGGGAGTTCTCGCCGCAAGGCCAGCATATCGAGCTCGGCATCGCGGAGATGAACCTGTTCATCCTCCTCTCCGCGCTCGGGCTGACCCATTCCATTCACGGCGAGCGGCTGTTTCCGATCGGCACGCTGTACGATCCGTTCATCGAGCGCGGGCTCGATGCGCTCAATTACGCCTGCTACCAGGATGCCCGCTTCGTGCTGGCGGCGACCCCGTCGGGGATCACGCTCGCGCCCGAGGGCGGGGCGCACCAGTCGATCGCAACGCCGCTCATCGGACTGGCGCAGGACGGGCTCGCCGCCTTCGAGCCCGCCTTTGTCGACGAACTCGCCGCCATTCTTGCCTTCGCATTCGACTATATCCAGCGAGACGGGGAGGCGGAGCCTTCCGAGCGGACCTGGCTGCGCGACGAAACCGGCGGTTCGATCTATCTCCGCCTGTCGACCCGGCCGATCGAGCAGCCGCAGCGCGCGATGGCGCCGGAGCTGCGCCAGGGAATCATCGACGGCGCCTATTGGATGCGGCGGCCCGGACCGAATTGCCAGGTCGTGGTCGCCTATACCGGGGCGGTTGCGCCAGAAGCGATCCAGGCCGTCGGGCTGATGGCGGAGGATCGCCGCGATGTCGGGCTGCTCGCCGTGACCTCGGCCGACCGGCTGAACGCCGGCTGGACCGCAGCCAACCGCGCGCGCGAGCGCGGGCTCGCGCATGCGCGCTCGCACATCGAAAGGCTGCTCGCCGAGACGCCGCCCTATTGTGCGCTCGTCACCGTGCTCGACGGGCATCCGGCGACGCTCGCCTGGCTCGGGGCCGTCGCTGGCCATCGCACGCGCCCGCTCGGGGTGGAGCATTTCGGCCAGACCGGCTCGATCCCCGACCTCTATCGTCACTACGGAATCGACGCCAACGCCATCGTCGCGGCGGCTCAGGCCATCGCTCCCGGCCGCCCGATCCGCCATCTCAAGGCGCTGTAGGCCGGTAGGACGCCCGCCTCACGCTGCCGGAGCAATGCCGTTCCGCGAAAATCGCCCAGGAACAAAGGTCAAGCCCGCCGACTTCAGGCAGGCGCCGCGGGACCGCTGTCGCGAACGCGTTCGCCTCGTGTTCTCGGCGCGGCTCTCCGCCTCGACGCGGCGAGCGGCTTCGGCGCGGTCCAGCCAAATTCTCGCTTGATTTCCGGCCGGCGATGGCGCACCGCCTTTATACGCGCGATGCGCTTTGACCGTATTACCCGCCGCCTGCTAACATCGCACCATTGGCCCTCACCGCTGGGGCTGGTCTAAACGGGGCCGGTGGTGCCTAGGAGATCGTCATGACGAAAAACAAGTCGCCCTTCGAACTTCCGACCGACGTGCGGAAGATGACCGAACAAAGCATGGATCAGGTGCGGACGGCGATTAACGGCTATCTGCAGTTCTTCCAGCGCGCCGTTCCCGGCAACGTCATGGGCGGCAACGAGCTGAGCAACAAGGTTATGAACTACGCCGAGCGCAACGTGGCGAATGCGTTCGAGTTCGCTCAGAAGCTCGTTCAGGTCAAGGACGTCCAGGACCTCGTCAAGCTGCAGACCGAGTTCATTCAGTCGCAGATGCAGGCGATGACCGAGCAGGCGAAGGATTTGAGCGAGACCGCCACCAAGGCCGTGATGGACGCGGTCAAGGGCGTCGGCGGATCGCACGGCGAAGGCGGGATGTCTTCCTAGCCTGCCATTGCATTGCTGTTTTGAACGCCGGCCGGCCGGCCGGCCGAGGTCGATCGTCGGCCGGTCTTCTGCTTGGCCGCGCCGCGCGCGCCGACGCCACGGCAAGACTCCGCGCGCGCCG
>CAYGZV010000168.1:2195-5618 GCA_964354425.1 uncultured Rhodoplanes sp.
CCGCGCGCGCCGACGCCACGGCAAGACTCCGCGCGCGCCGTGCGGCGACTTCGCTACTGTGAGTGCGTCACCGCGGTCGGAAGCGGCTGCGACGACGCGACCGTGGGGCTCTGGCCGGCGAGCCGGCCGTCGATCGCGCGGCGGATCACCTGCCGAATCTCGGAGTTCGACAGGAAGAGATCGTGGTTGATGATGCCCCAGCCCTGCTGCGAGGCGTCGATCACCCGCAGCCCCAGCCGCTCCAGCTGCGCCTTTTCGGCCGAGCCGACGCGAGTCATTCCTCCGGCGATCCATCGCGAAACCGACAGCGCGCGGTCGTTCGTGGCCGTGACGATCGTGACTTTGGGCGCGAGGCCGCCGATGCGCTCGACCGAGGCGGAGAATCCGTCCATGTCGATATCCGGCGAGGCGAAAACGATCGAGCCGATCCGCGCGGCGGCGGCTTCGCCGGCGCGTGCATAGAGCTGGCGAAGCGCCTCCATCGTCAGCATCGTGCCGACGCTGTGCGCGACGATATGGACCGTGCCGACCGAGGGGCTCGCCAACAGCGCTTCGAGCACGCGCTCCAAGGCGTCGCGCGACCACATCGCGCTCTCGCGGTCATAGCCATAGTCGAGCAGCTTGGCCCGCGACGGCCAGGTGAACAGCATGGTCTCGCCGCGGAACCTGACGCCGTCGGACAGCCGCACCGCGTCGAGCGCCGCCGTCTCGAAGGTCTGGTTATAGCCGTGCACGTAGAGCAACAGGTCGCGCCGCGGCGCCAGCCGAAATAAGTCGCCGACATCGGCGAGCTGCTCGACCGAGTCGATTCGCCAATTGTCGAGCCCGATCGAGGCGAGCGAGAACCGGCTATCGTCCGGCGGCGTGAGCTTCGCGCGGGCGACGCTCATCGCGCCGCGTTCCGGCCCGAACCACGGTTTCACGCGCGCACCGCCGGTCGGCTTGCGCGTCGTCGCCACCAACAGCGTCGGGCTGGCCGAGAGGTCGGAGGCGTCGAACTGCGCGCCCCCGGCGATAAGGTTCGCGCAGCCGGCGAGGGCGGCCGCGCAAGCCGCAGACGCGCCTGCACGCAGCACGCTCCGGCGCGACATGTCGGTTTTGAACAAGGTTCGAGTTCCCACAGCCCATTTTGGTTGTTTGGCGACGCCCCGGTTCTCGCCTGCATGTGACGCGGGATGACGCCGGCGACACGGGCGACGCGCAGCGCTTGTCGACGACGCTGAACCGCTCACCCCACCCGTTAACCTTGCTGACCCCTGAAGGCGGCAACAACAGGGCGCAGGGCGGCAAAAATAAAGGTATTGCCGAAGCTTGTTCAGGTTCAGGGGGCCTGGCGCTTCGTTCTGACATGGCCTGTCAACATCGCGCTGTAATGCATTGCAATCGCGCCGTGGCCGTATCCCGAAGGCTCGTTTCCGGCGATCTCGAGCCAGCCGATGTGAAGGCGGCGTTCCGCGTCCTCTCTCGCGTTCTTTATTGGACTTCATGAACATGCCTCTGCCAGTCTCAACGGATCGCATCGTGGGCGCGGCGGCGCGTGGCGGCGCCCATTGGTGGTGAACGGGCGCCAAAGCAGCAGGCCGAAAGCAGCAGGAGAGGACAGTGCTGACGGGCCCGGAGGAACGGCTGCGATGGATTTGAACGTCCTGGCCTACGGCATGCTGGGGCTCTCCCTGCTTGCGTCGGCGGTCAAGATGGGGAACTGGATCCTCAACGCCGATCCGCGCGCGATCATCCAGGCGGGGCGCTGGGCCATGCTCGCGCTTGCCGGTCTTGCGATCGCGCTTCTCGTCTGGCTCGTCACCAGCGGTCGATACGCCTATGCGATGATGCTGGCGGCGTTCATGCTGCCGGTTATCGTGCAGGCCGCGCCGCGCTGGCGCGTGTTCCTGGGGCCGCTCGATGGCGCGCGGAGCGGATTTCCTCCCATCACTCCGGATTTAAGTGCGGGCTACGGCGCCCGGCACGCCGCGAGCGCACCGGGCCAGCCGGTCGATCCGCCGCTCGTGCAACAAAGCATCGCGGTGCTGAGGGCCTATGTCGAGCAGAACGGGCCGCAGATCGAGCACAGGCCGGCCGAGCCGTGCGCGGGAGGCGGCGCGGCGCGCCGGTCCGGGAACGGGCGGCTTACGATGTCCGTCGAGGAGGCGCTGGACGTGCTCGGGCTCGGGGCCGCCGCAAGCGCGCAGGACATCAGCGACGCGCACCGCCGTCTCCAGCTAAAGCTCGATCCGAAGCTCGGCGGCAGCCTCTATCTGACACGCAAGATCGACGAGGCGAGGGACGCGCTCCTCTCCGAATAGGCTGGGTTTGCGGCAGGAAGGCCATGGGCTGGGGACGTCATGAGTTTTGGCTGCTGATCCGGCTGGCCGCGCAGAATGTCGGCCGCCGTCGGCTGCGGGCGATCTTCCTGGGGATCGCCGTGATGCTCGGCGCGGGCGTCGGCTTTGCGAGCTTCGTCGCCGGCTGGGCGCTGCGCGACGGCATGGCGACGAGCTTTGCGCGCATGGGCGCCGACCTCGTCGTCGTTCCCCGCTCAACGCTCGTGAACATCACCTCCAGCCTGCTCACCGTGCAGCCGACGGACGCGACCCTGGGAACCGAGATCGAACGAAAGATCGCCGCGATTCCCGGCATCGCCCGGGTGGCCGCGCAGCGAATCGTCCCGGCGCTGGTCGAGGGGCAGTCCGCGCACCTGATCGCCTTCGATCCGGCGCGTGATTTTTCCGTTCTCTCCTGGCTCGCGGCGCGCTTGCCGGGACCGGTGGAGGGCCTCATCGCCGGCGGACGCCTCACGGCCCGGCTCGGTGCGACGCTCAGCGTCTGCGGGTTGCCGCTGCGCGTCACGGGCCGGCTGGAAAAGACCGGGGTCGGTCCGTTCGACGACGCCTATTTCATCACCTTCCAGACGCTGGCCGACATCGTCTCGTTCTGCCAGACGCCGAACGCCCGCAGCGGCAAAGCGGCGCCGCCGACAACGCAAAGCGCGCCGCCGCCAGACGGCGCGACCCATGCGCATGCCGATCTCTGCGCGCCGGACCTGCCGCTCGACCGCGTTTCGGCGTTCCTGCTGCAACTCTCGCCCGGCGCGACGCTGGAAGAGATCAAGTTCAGCCTGGCGCAGATGCCGGACGTCAAGATCGTCGAAGGCAATAGCGTGCTCACCTCCTCGCGGCAGGCGCTGAGCACATTGCTGATCGGGGTCGTCGTTTTCAACGCGCTCCAGCTTGTCGCCCTGCTGATCCTGATCTCGCTGTTGTTTTCGGCCATCGTCCGGGAACGCCACCGCGAGATCGGCCTGTTGCGGGCGATGGGGGCGAACTCCAACCAGGTGATGACCGTCATTCTGACCGAGGCGGCCATCGTGACCGGCCTGGGCGGGCTTGCCGGCCTGTGCTTCGGCACGGCCGTGCTGCTCGCATT
>CAYGZV010000169.1:0-5602 GCA_964354425.1 uncultured Rhodoplanes sp.
GGCTTTCCGATCGGCGGGGTGGCGGCGTTCGATCCCGATCAAGGCGGCGTCGTTTCGGCCGGGGGCGTCGGGTTCGATATTTCCTGCGGCGTGCGCACGATGCTCACCGGCCTGTCCGTCGCCGATATCGCGCCGGTACAGAGGCGGCTTGCGGATGCGCTGTTTCGCAAAATTCCTGCGGGCGTCGGCAGCAAAGGGGCGATCACGCTCGACTCAGCCGGCATGGACGCGATGCTTTCCGGGGGCGCGCGCTGGGCGGTCGAGCAAGGCGAAGGAGAAGCGCGCGACCTCGAACGAATCGAGGAGAATGGCGCGATGCCGGGCGCACGGCCGGATTACGTGTCTGACCGGGCAAAAGAGCGGCAGCGCCGCGAGATGGGGACGCTCGGCTCGGGCAACCATTATCTCGAGGTCCAGGCGGTCGCGGAAATCTTTGACGCCGCCGTCGCCGAGGCGTTCGACCTTGCGCTCGACGACGTGGTCGTCACGATCCATTGCGGCTCGCGCGGGCTTGGGCACCAGATCGGCACGGAATTCCTGAAGGATATGGTGGTGAGCGCGAAGGCCGCTGGGCTAGAGCTGCCCGATCGCGAGCTCGCCTGCGCGCCGATCCATTCCGACGTGGGCCAACGCTATCTCGGCGCGATGCGGGCCGCGATCAACTGTGCGCTCGCCAACCGTGAAATCCTGGGCCAGTACGCGCGGCGCCTGTTCGCCGAGTTCTTTCCGAACTGCGACCTGCGGCTCTTGTTCGACGTTTCCCACAACACCTGCAAGGTCGAACAGCATCTCGCCGCAGGGCAGCCTCGCGAGCTGTTTGTCCATCGCAAGGGAGCGACGCGTGCCTTCGGTCCCGGTCACGCGAGCCTGCCCGCCGCGCTGCGGCCGATCGGGCAGCCGGTGTTGATTGGCGGGAGCATGGGGACCGGGTCCTATATTCTTGTGGGCGAGGCGAGCAGCGAGGAGAAAGCGTTCTCGTCGGCCTGCCATGGTGCCGGCCGGGCCTTGTCGCGGCATGCGGCGCTGAAGCGCTGGAGCGGCCGCAAGATCGTCGACGATCTGGCGGCGGAGGGAATCTTGATTCGGAGCCCCTCGACCCGCGGCGTCGCCGAGGAGGCGCCCGGCGCCTACAAGGACGTGGGCGCGGTCGTGGCGGCGGCCGAGCACGCCGGCCTCGCGCGGCGGGTCGCCCGTCTCAAGCCGCTGATTTGCGTCAAAGGATAGGCACCGTCTTCGCGTGGCCAGATGGCGCCGCGGCTGATTTCTTGGCATCAGGTTCAGTCACCAGCACCGGTATGCGACGAAGCGATGCGATTGCGCCCGCAAGCGCGTCGTCGAAGGTTCCGCGGTTCATCACGATGAGCCGTTCGTTGAGGCCCGCGAGATTGAGCGCGAGCGCCGACGCACTCGCCGGCCGCGGAACGAGCGCGACGGTCTCGCAGCGCACGCCGGCCGCGCGCGCTCGCTCGGACAGCTCCGCGAAGGCCGGGGTGTCGCCAGATAAAGACACGACGATCAGCCGCTCATTGGCGGCGGCCGCGACCCCGAGCGCCGCTTTGATGCTCGACTCCTTCGGCGCCAAAGCGATCGCGACAATCGGACCTGTGGTTCGCGCAATCGCGCTGGGCATGATCATCACGGCCGCGGCAGCTCTGAACGCCGCATCGACGAGCTGGGTGAATTGCTGCGTCACCCGTTCCGCCGGATTTCTCGGTTCGATGATGACGATGATGTCTTCCGCCATCGCCAAGGACGTGATGACGTCGGCCGGCGATCCCCGCGCGAGGTTCAGATGCGCCTCGATGCTGCAGGTCCGCACCGCTTCGGCGAATAGTCGGCGCGCCGTCCCCGCCATGTGCTCGATCTCGCGCGCAAGCTCTGCGGCGACCATTGGCCGCCAGCCACCTTCCAAAAGCCGAAGCTCGCGCACGCCCGGCATTCCGGCAATGTCGATCAGGGTCGCGTCCTCGACCAGGGCGGCGACGAGGTCGATGCGCAGCAATTCGGCGAGCTTCGCTGTGACGGTCACCGCGGCATAGTCGCCCGGGCTTTGCGGCAGCCTAAGCACCATCCGCTTGAACGCGATCGACCGCTCGCTCATGCACGATCCTCCGCGCGGTCGGCCCTGACGGGCTGTCCGAAACTCTGGCGGATATGGGCGAAGGCCCGCAGGCGGTCTTCGACCCGCCGGTTCACGGCGCCGGCCGGGTAGCAGCCGTCGGCGCCGCGCTCGCCTGCCGGACTGCCGGTCAGTAGCGTGAGCCCTTCGTCAATCGCACTGATCGGATAGATGGCGAACCGGCCTTCCGCACAGGCCTCGACCACCTCCCGCCGCAGCATCAGATGCTGAACGTTCGACGCCGGGATCAGCACCCCTTGCGTCCCGGTCAGCCCCCGCGCCTTGCATAGATCGAAGAAGCCTTCGACCTTCTCGTTCACCGCGCCGATCGCCTGCACCGCGCCATGCTGGTTCACGGAGCCGGTGACCGCCAAGTCCTGCCGCAGCGGGAGCTCCGCCAAAGCGGAGATCAGTGCGTACAGCTCGGCGGAGGATGCGCTGTCGCCTTCCACGCCGCCATAGGACTGTTCGAACACCAGGCTTGCGAACAGCGACATCGGCGTGTCGAGCGCGTAGCGTCCGGCGAGGAAGCCGGACAGGATCAACACGCCCTTCGAATGGATCGGGCCGCCGAGCTCCACCTCGCGCTCGATATCGACCAGCTTGCCGCCGCCCGGCCGCACCCGGCAGGTGATCCGGGTCGGCCGCCCGAAGGCGAAGCCGCCGAGCTCGATCACGCTGAGGCCGTTCACCTGGCCGGTCCGACTGCCGGCGATGTCGATCAACGCCACGTCCTGAAGGATCGACTCCTGCGCCCGGTCGCGCAGCCGCGAGGCGCGGCGGATCTGCTCGTCGAGCGCGCGCGTCACGTCCGCCCTGGTGACCACGGCGCGCTTTGCCTCGCCCGCCCAGTAGTCCGCCTCCGCCAATACGTCGCGGATTTGATCGATCAGGAGCGTCAGCTTGCCGGAATGGCCGGCAAGCCGCGCCGCCTGTTCAAGCACGAGGGCGACGCCCTCGCGGTCGACCGGTTTCAGCGCGTCGCGCCGGATGATCGACGCCATCAGCCGCGCATGGATCGCCTCGCCCTGCGGCGAACGATCGGCATCGTCCTCGAAATCGGCCAGCACCTTGAAATGCTCGCCGACATCCGGATCGAAGGCGGCCATGAGGTAATAGAGCAGCCGGTCGCCGAACAGGACCGCTTTGACGTCGAGCGGGATAGGGTCGGGCTCGATCGAGACGGTGCTGGTCAGGCCGATGAAGCGCCCGACATCCTCGATCCGGATCTCGCGCTGGCGCAGGGTCCGCTTCAGCGCGGACCAGCTGAACGGCTCCATCAGGAGCAGGCGCGCATCGAGCAAGAGGAAGCCGCCATTGGCGCGGTGGATCGCGCCCGCTTTGATCAGCCGGAAATTGGTGACGAGAACGCCGTGCTGCGAGACATATTCGATGCTGCCGATGAGATTGCCAAGGGTGGGGTGCGGCTCCTCGACGATCGGCGCCGAGCCGTTTTCGCCGGCGTGGCTCACGAGGACATTGACCTCATAGCGGTCGAACGGACCGCCCATCCGCGGCTCCGGCGCTTCGCCTTCCTCGCCCTCGGGCTTTGCGATAAACATCGCGACATTGTCGACAAGGTCGCCCCGCACGGCGTCAAGATGCGTGACGATGCGGGCAATGTCGGTGAACTTGGCCTTGGCCTCGTCGATGATTTGCGACACCGCGAACATCGCCGTTTCACGATTGAGCTTACGGACCTCGTCGCGGCGCTCCTTCTCCCATTGCGGGAGCTGGCGCACGATATGCTCAAGGTCCGGTTCCAAGGCCCGGATGGTTTCTTGCACGGCTTGGCGTTCGGTTTCCGGCCAAGTATTGAACTCGTCGGGCGGCACGACCTGGCCGTTACGCATCGGGACCAGGGCAAAGCCCATGGGCGTGCGCAGGATTGCGATGTTCTTCCCGGCGGCCTTGTCGCGCAGCGCCGAAAAGGCCTCGCCCTGTTTGGCCTGGAACGCCTGATCGATGACGCCCCGTCGCGTCTGATAGTCCTCGCTTTCGAACACCGCAGGCAGCGCCGTCTTCAAATCGTCGATGAGCGCATGCATCGCATCGCGGAACTGCACGGCGCGACCGGCGGGAAGGCTGAGCCCGATCGGCTTGTGCGGCTCCGCAAAATTGTTGACATAGACCCAGTCGGAGGGGCGCGGCTTGGTCTGCGCCGCTTGTTGGAGCACGGTCTCGACGGCCTGCTGCATGCGCGCGCCGCTCGAGCCGATCACGAATAGGTTGAAGCCCGGCTTTTCGATCCGGGCGCCAAAGCGGATCGCGGCATGCGCCCGATCCTGCCCTACCAGCCAGTCGATCGGTTCGATCTCCGCCGTCGTCTTGAACGGCATGGCGGAGAGGTCGGCGGACCGATAAAGGCGCTCAACCGGCAGCGGAGCCGGGGCGCCGACGAGATCGGCGCTGACGCCGTCAGGGCGGCCTCCAGGTTCGGGCTCCCGCATGTCGGCGTGGGTCATGTGCCGGATTTGCTCCTTCATCGTCCGATCGGCCTAACTTCGATCTTCCGGCATGCGAGCGCAATCGCCTTCCTTGCGGTAACGGGGCGGGGCGGGCTGAAGACTCGGCGGTTGCGAGAGCACGCACCCTTTATCGCTTGAGAAGCTTCTTCAACGCCGTCAGCGGCCGGGAATTGATCACATCTTGCGGTTCGAGCCAGCCGCGGCGAGCCTGGTCGACGCCATAACGCATCCAGTCAAGCGCCGTGGGCGCATGCGCGTCGCTCGAAATGGCCACCTTTGCGCCGGCCGATTTCGCCGCGCGAGCATTGAGGTCATTCAAGTCCAGGCGGTCGGGGCCGGCATTGATCTCAAGACAGCATCCGCGGTCGCGCGCCGCCGCGATCAGCCGATCGATATCGACCTGATAGGGCTCGCGCTCGCCGATCAGCCGCCCGGTCGGATGCGCGATGATCGAGACATGGGGGTTGTCCATGGCGCGGATGATCCGCTTGGTTTGCGCATCTCGGCTGAGATCGAAATTGTAGTGAACGGCGGCGACCACGACGTCGAGCCGCGCGAGAACCGAATCCGACAGATCAAGCCGGCCGTCCACCAGGATATCGACCTCGATGCCCTTCAGCAGATGGATTCCGTCAAGCTTTTCCGAGATTCGATCGATTTCATCGATCTGCTTTGCGAGACGTACGCCGTCAAGGCCGTGGGCCATAGTCAGGCGTCGGCTGTGATCGGTGATCGCGATATACTTGTAAGTTCGCCGCTTTCCCGCCGCAGCCATCTCGGCGATCGTCGCGGTCCCGTCGGTCCAGCTTGTGTGGACGTGGAGGTCGCCCTTGATGTCGTCGAGCGCGATGAGATTCGGCAGATGCGTTCGCTGCGCCGCATCGACCTCGCCGCGATCCTCGCGCAGCTCGGGAGGAATGAAAGCGAGCCCGAGTTTCTTGTACACCTCCTCCTCGGTCGCTCCCCCGATCCGGCGTGCGCCGGCGAACAGGCCATATTCGTTGAGCTTCCACCC
>CAYGZV010000170.1:0-5529 GCA_964354425.1 uncultured Rhodoplanes sp.
CTTGCATACCGTCGGGCAGTTGGTGAGAGCGAGCAAGCAGGTCTGCGCCGGCTACGCCGCCCTCCGTGCGAACACGTTCTACAAGGTTAATGTCGACAAGAAGGTTGCGGCAAAGGAGGAGGCCAAGCTCCCCGTTCTGGAAACGGTAAAATCGGTCATTCAGCAAAACGCCGGGAGCGACCTCAGCATCCGTAGCGCTGATGAACTGAAAGGCGACGGCCTCTACTACGGCATCCAGCTATCGCAGCTCTGTATCACGCCCGACACCGCGACCGAGCCGAGCGTGTTGAAGCAACCGCCACAAGCGGCGGCGGGCGAGCACCCCGGTTCGATCAAGAAGACGGCGGCGCGCTGAATTCGGAGCCGGCTCGCGCGGTGCGAAGCACCGAGAGCTGCACGGTTCCGCTATGCTGGACGATGGGGGGGCGCGGTCAGCGGCGAGTCCGGCCGCGCCATATACGTACTCGCGATCGCGTCGGCGAACCCGTCGACCTTGTCCCAGTCGGTGTACTCGACGACTGCTGACGGATCGGTCGGGCCGCCGGTGATGAGCATGATGAAGCGGATGATGTGCTTGTCGAAAAAGTCGTAGCGCGGGTAGTCGAGCTTTCCCGCGAAGGCGGTGGCGAGCGCGGGTTTCAATCCATTGCGGGCGATCAGCTTGCGCAGATAGGCGCTGCCTTCGGCCGTGTCCTTGCCCGGCTTGCGCGCGGTCAGGTTGACCGAGGCGAGCGCGAGCGGCGGCGCGCGATGGAGCAAGGCGAAGGTTTCCACAAAGCGCGTCGCCTCGGGCAGATGGCGGCCGTAGCGCACCGCCAGCACGGCGACCACCATGGCGGCCGGCGCGAGTTCAGCGGGAGAGGGTTGCGTCGTGGCGAGATCGGCGGGCGCCGCCGCAATGCCGTGCGCGGCGAGACGCTCGGCGATCCGCGCTGCGATCTTGCGGGCCTGTCCGTCCCGCGAGGCGTAATAGAGCTGCATCGTCTCTCTCGAATATGTCACGCGGGCCCGCCCGGTGCCCTGCCGCTGTGCTTGCCCGTGTGCTTGTGGTCACGATCGCGGCCGCGCCGATGGCGATGCCGCTCGCCCTCGCCCACCGCATAGCGCTTGAGATACTCGGCCGCGACGAGATAGGCGAGCACCAGTCCCGCAATCGCAAGAACGACCGGCCACGGGAGCGCGGTGAAGCCGAACACGGCGCCGGCGGGCGAGGCCGCGAGCAAGATCGCGGCGGCAAGCGCGCCCAGCGAGGTCGCGACCAGCGCCGGATGCGGCCGGCTGGCCCACGCCGGGCCCGCCGTGCGGATGAGGAAGATGACCAGGATCTGCGTCGCCATCGATTCGACGAACCAGGCGGTGCGGAACAGGTCGGGCGCGGCGCCGAACCCTTTGAGCAACAGAACGAAAATCGCGAGGTCGAACAGCGAGGACAGCGGGCCCATGATGAGCGTGAAGCGCACGAGATCGGCCATGCGCCAGGCGTGCGGATGCGCGAGGTCCGGCGCGTCGACCCGGTCGAACGGAATGCCGGTTTCGCTCAGATCGTAGAGGAGGTTGTTCAGCAGGACCTGGATCGGCGTCAGCGGCAGGAACGGGATGAACAGCGAGGCGACCGCCATCGACACCATATTGCCGAAGTTCGACGACGTGCCCATGCGCACATATTTCATGATGTTGGCGTAGGTGCGCCGGCCCTCGGCAACGCCGTCGGCGACCACGCCGAGGTCGGGCGCGAGCAGGATCAGGTCGGCGGCGGCGCGGGCTACGTCCGTGGCGCCCTCGACCGCCAGCCCCGCATCGGCCGCCCGGATCGCCGGCGCGTCATTGATGCCGTCGCCGATGAAGCCGACCGCGTGGCCGCGCGCCTGCAGCGCGCGGATGATGCGGGTCTTCTGGTCGGGCGACACGCGCGCAAACAGATCGGTCCGCTGCGCCTTTCCGGCAAGCGCATGATCGCTCAGCCGGTCGATCTCCGCGCCGGTCAACAGGCCGTGCGCAGGAATCTTCAGCGCCTCGACGACATGGCGCACGGTCGCCGGCGCATCGCCCGAGACGATCTTGACGCGAATGCCGGCGCGTTCGAGCCGGGCGATCCCATCGGCGGCGGACGCCTTGGGCGGATCGGCGAATACGCACAGGCCTGCGAATGTCAGCCCGTTCTCGTCTTCGGGCTGCGGGCGGTCGCGCTCGCGCGGAAAATCACGCCAGGCGACGGCAAGACAGCGAAAGCCCTGCTTCAAACGCTCGTCATACAGCGCCTCGACCTGCGCCTTGGCCGCGGCGTCGAACGGGCGCACCGTTCCGTCCGCGGCTTCCACCGCGGCGCTGCGCTCGAATATTTCCTCCGGCGCACCTTTCACGATCAGGATGCGAGCGCCTTCCCGCTCGGCGAGCACGGAGACACGGCGGCGCTCGAAATCGAACGGCACGTCGGCGATGCGGCGCCAATCCGTAAGCGCGAGCTCCTTGGCGTGATCGAGGATCGCATCGTCGAGCGGGCTCTTGATTCCGGTCTCGAACCGGCTGTTGACGGCGGCAAGTTCGAGCACCCGCGGCCGCTCCGCGCCGTCGACTCCCTGATGCCCGATCAGAGCAATCCGCGCCTCGGTGAGCGTGCCGGTCTTGTCGGTGCAGAGAACATCCATCGCGCCCAGGTCGTGGATCGCCGCCAGCCGCTTCACCACCACCTTGTGGCGCGCCATGCGGACCGCCCCGCGCGACAGCGTCACCGTCACGATCATGGGCAACAGTTCGGGCGTGAGCCCGACCGCGAGCGCCACCGCGAACAGGAAGGACTCGAGCACCGGCCGGTGAAAGGCGAGATGCGTCAGCAGGACGAACAGGACGAGGAACACGGTGAGCCGCAGGATCAGCACGCCGAACGAATGCAGCCCGCGCTCGAACTGCGTGGGCGGCCGGTCCGCTTGGAGCGCGGCTGCGATGCCGCCGAACCGGGTGCCCGCGCCGGTCGCGACCACCAGCATGGTGGCTTCGCCGCTCACCACCGCCGTGGCGCCGAACAGAGCGTTGTAGGCCTCGGCCGGAGTATCGGCGCTGCACCGCCCGGGCCGCTTCTCGACCGGATAAGGCTCGCCGGTCAGCAGCGACTCGTTCGTATGCGCCGCGTGGCTCGCCAGCACGATCCCGTCGGCGGGGACGAGATCGCCGGCGGCAAGCTCGACGATGTCGCCCGGCACGATGTCATCGACCGGGATAGGCGCGACCGCGCCGTCGCGCCGCACCGCCGCAAGCACGGCGACCGAGCGCTTGAGCGCTTCGGCCGCCTCCTCGGCGTTGTGCTCCTGCACGACTTCGAGCGTGATCGACCCGGCGAGGATCACGAAAATGATGGCGGCGCTCGCAAGGTCGCCGGTGAGGCCGGACACAAACCCGGCAATCATCAGGATCGCGATCAGCGGATCGATCAGGCGATGGCCGATCCGGGCGAGAATGCGCCGGCGCTCGGTTTTGGCGACGGAGTTGGGGCCATGCTCGGCCAGTCTGCGCGCGGCTTCGGCCGCGCTCAAGCCTTGCGGCGTCGTGGAGAGCCGCGCCAGCAGATCGTCGGCCGGAGCGGTCCAGAAGCAATCGGCGGAGGGGGAATCGTTCGCGGGTTGCACGGGCGGGCCTCACAGGAAGGGCGTCTACGCCCCGATTGATGCCGTCATTCCGGGACGCGCCGCAACGCGCGGGCCCGGAATCCATACTCCCTTTTTCCGAATATGGAATCCGGGCTCGCAGGCTGATGCCCGCGCTCCGGAATGAGGGAGACGGCGTCATGCGCGCGCCTACCGGCCCAAAAGGCCCTTCACCATCCCGCTCGCCTTGCTGAAATCTAGCTCGCCCGCGTGGCGCTCCTTCAGCGCGGCCATCACCTTGCCCATGTCCTTCATGGAGGCGGCGCCCACATCCTTGATTACCGCGGCGATTGCCGCGTGGGCCTCCGCCTCCGACATCTGCTTGGGGAGATAAGCGGAGATGATCGCGATCTCCTCGCGCTCCTGCTGCGCGAGTTCGGGCCGCCCGCCTTTCTCGTACAGCTCGACGGATTCCTGGCGCTGTTTTATCAGTTTCTGCAGGAGCCCGAGCAGCTCTTCATCCGTGAGCGGCCCCTTGCCCTGGCCGCGCGCCTCGATGTCGGCGTTCTTGAGCGCGGAATTGACGAGGCGCAGCGTCGAGACACGCCGCGCGTCATGCGCCTTCATCGCCGCTTTCAGGGCCGTGTTGATGTCGTCGCGCAGCATTGCGCCCTCTGTGCTGGTGGAACTCCGGGCCTTGTCTTGGGCCCCCTTATACGCAAATAAGTCCGGAACGGCCAAAAGGCCACGTCCCGGCGCGGGCGAGCGTCAGTTCCGGACATTGGAGCAACGACTTGAGCACCAACCCCGACGCATCCGCCTGGACCGAGCCTGCCCCCACCGCGCTGCTCGTGCTCGCCGACGGGACCGTGCTCGAAGGCTTCGGCTTCGGCGCGACCGGGCACGCCGTGGGCGAGGTGTGCTTCAACACGGCGATGACGGGCTACCAGGAGATCCTCACCGACCCGTCCTATGCCGGGCAGATCATCACCTTCACCTTCCCGCATATCGGCAATGTCGGCACGAACGAGGAGGATATCGAGACCGTCAACATGGCCGCCACGCCGGGGGCGCGCGGCGTGATCCTGCACTCGGCGATCACCCAGCCGTCGAACTACCGGGCGACGCGCCATCTCGACCAATGGCTGAAGGCGCGCGGCGTGATCGGTCTGGCCGGCATCGACACGCGCGCGCTGACCGCGCTCATCCGGGCCAAAGGCATGCCAAACGCCGTGATCGCGCATGCGCCGGACGGCCGCTTCGATCTCGACGCGCTCACGGCGGAGGCGCGCGAATGGCCGGGCCTGGTCGGCATGGACCTCGTGCCGATGGTCACCTCCGGCCAGCGCTTCACCTGGGACGAGACGCCGTGGGAGTGGGGCATGGGTTATGGCCGGCAGGAAACGCCGGAGTTCCACGTGGTCGCCATCGATTACGGGGTCAAGCGCAACATCCTGCGGCTGCTGGCGGGCAGCGGCTGCAAGGTCACCGTCGTTCCGGCGACCACGGCGGCCGAGGACATTTTCGCGCTGGCGCCGGACGGGGTGTTTCTCTCCAACGGGCCGGGCGACCCTGCCGCCACCGGCGAATACGCGGTTCCGGTCATCCGCGCGCTGATCGAACGGAACATGCCGACCTTCGGCATCTGCCTCGGCCACCAGATGCTCGGCATCGCGGTCGGCGGACGCACCATGAAGATGCACCAGGGCCACCACGGCGCCAATCATCCGGTGAAGGACCTCACCACCGGGAAGGTGGAGATCACCTCAATGAATCACGGCTTTGCGGTCGACCGCACGAGCCTGCCGGACAATGTGCGGGAAACGCATGTCTCGCTGTTCGACGGCTCGAATTGCGGGCTCGCCCTCAGCGACCGGCCGGTGTTCTCCGTGCAGTACCATCCGGAGGCGTCGCCGGGCCCGCGCGACAGCCATTATCTGTTCCAGCGCTT
>CAYGZV010000171.1:0-5472 GCA_964354425.1 uncultured Rhodoplanes sp.
GTGCTGCGATCGCCGGTCAGCAGGAAGCGCGGCAGGGTGGCGGTCAGCACGACGGGATCGCGCACGATCACGTCGCCCTGGGCGTGTCCGACCTTGTCCTTCGACCAGGCGACCGCCATCACCCGGACCGTGCCGGCGAAGGCGGGAATCTCGAAGTCGACCTCGGCCGCGCCGTCGCGCCCGACCGTCAGGATCCCGGAATAGAGCGCGACCGGCGGCTGGGTCGGCGGGCTGCCCTGCAATTCGGCCGCACCCGTATCGCCGCCGGTGCGGACCTGTCCGCGCGCGCCCTGCATGCCGTCGATCAGATGGCCGTAGAGATCGCGGATGTCGGCCGAGAGCTTGCGCTGGCCGAGATAATAATCATCAGGCGCGGGCGGCTTGTAGTTGGTGAGGTTGAGAATCCCGACATCGACGGCGGCGACGACGATGCGCGCCTCCTCGCCGGCGAGCCCGTTGATCTTCACCGGCACGCGCAGACGCGTGTCCGGGCGGATGAGTTGCGGCGCCTGGAGCTCGACCGCGAGCGTCTTCGCCGCCCGATCGATCGAAAACCACTGCACGCCGATGGCGCGGCCCGGCATGCGGCTCGCCGCAACGTCGAGCGGACGCAGCAGCGTCGCCACCACATAGGCGCCGTTGCCCCAGTCGCGTCCGACCGGGATGCGGACCTGGTTCAGCCCCGGCTGCGCGACCTGCGTCACCGTCGTGACGAGGCGGTCGCCGATCACGGACACGCGCAGCTTTCCCGCGTTGCGGGCGGTCACGGCGACCGTCATCGGGTCGCCCGCGCGGTAATCCGGTTTATCGAGCGCGATTTCGAGGAGATCGGGCGTGTCGGCGCTCGCCTCCGCGAAGAATCCGGCGTCGAACGTGACCGTGGTCAGAAGCGCGTCCGGCTCGCCGGTCGAGACCTCCAGCCGGTAGCGGCCCCACGTCACCGGCACGGCGATACGGCCGGGCTTGTCCGCCGCGATGTCGATCGGGCCGTCCGCGACGCGCTTCGTCGATTTGATCGGCTCGTAGCGCCACAAGCCGTCCTGCCGGTACCACTGGTAGCGGCTCTCCACCTTGAGAAGCTCGTAGCGCAGCCCGCTGCGCGCGAGCGGCTTGCCGTCCGGCGCGGCCACGACCACGTCGAAACCGGCGGTGTCGCCATCGCCGAGCGAGCGGCCGGAGAACAAGGGCTTGACGCCGATCATCGGGCCGGTTGGGGTGACGGGAAGCGTGAGCTTGCGCTCGACCGCGCGCCCGCCCGCCTCCGCCATGCGGATGGCGATCTGCGCCTCCAGCGGAAGCGTCGTCTCGGGGATTTTGCCGAGGACGACCGGGAAACTGGCCCGGCCCTTCTCGTCCGTCGCGGGCAGACCGTCGAGCGGCTGCTGGGCCGACGGCGTCTCCTCGTCGTCGCCGGTGATGCCGAACCGGTAGCCCGGAAAGCCGGGGCGTTCGGACGCCGCCTTCACCGTGACTTCGCCCTCGAGTTCGAGGTTCGCGGCCGGCGCGCCGTAGAGGAAGCGGCCGTCCACGGCGAGCTCGACGGGGGACGACTTGCCGATGCCGGCCGCCTTGCTCGACAGGTCGAACTCGATCCGGTCGGGCACATAGTCCTCGACCAGGAACGTCGATTCGCCGATCGGCGGCCGCTTGGGATCGGAATAGGCGCGCACGCGCCAGGTCCCGGTCAGCGCGGTGCTGGCGATTTGAACGTCGAGGCTGCGTCCGCCGAGCCCCTGGTCGGCGACGACCGCGCGGCGGTACTCGACCCCGTCCGGCCGCTCGACCACCACGGTGAGCGGGACGCCGAGCGCGGCGATGCCGATCCCGTCGCGCAGCAGCGTTGTGACATGCACCGTCTCGCCGGTGCGGTACACGCCGCGCTCGGTGTAGACGAAGGCGTCGAGGCCGACAGGCGCCGAGCGGCCCTTGACGCCGCGGTCGGACAGATCGAATGCGGGCGACTTCAGGCTGAGAAACGCATAGTCGCGGCCGGCTGCGTCGGACGCGATGATCAAAGCGGGCGCAAGACCGCCCTCCCCGCGCGCAAGCCCCGCTTCGAACGCGACATGCCCGTCGGCGTCGGTCTGCCGCGTCGCCAGGACCTCGTTGCTGCGCGCGACCAGACGCACCTCGGTCTGCGGCTTCGGCGCGGCGCTCGCGAGCGAATGGATGAACACGTGGATGCCGTCGCCGCCGGAATAGGCGGAAAGGCCGAGATCGGAGACGATGAACCATTGGGTCGCCAGCGCGCCATAGTCGTCCGTGCTCGTTCCCTTGGGCTCCGCCGACATGACATAGACGCCGGGCTTGAGATCGCCGACCGTCTGGTCGACCGGAAAGGCGGTCGTCACCTCGGCATTGAGCGGGGATTCGACGGCAAGCTCGCCGGTCCATACGCTCGTGCCGCGCGCTTGCGCGATGCGCTCGAAATCATAGCGGTCGAGATTGCGCTCGAAATCCTCGCCGGTGATCGGGTCGAGGACGCTGCGGTCGCCGATGCGGTAGATCGCGACCGTGACCGCGGGCGTATTCACGCTGACGACGGGAATGCCGCGCTGGCCGCTGCGCGGAAGCACATAGGCCTTGCCGGAAAAGCGCACGAAGGGCTTGCGGTCGCGCACATAGATGTTGAATTCGGCCGATCTGGCGAGCGTCTCCCGCACGATCGAGGGCAGGCCGGGGCGCAGGGTGATCGTGTAGCGCTCGCCGTGCTTGAGGCCTTCGACGCAGAGCTGCTTGTCGTCGGCCGACAGCGCCGGCTTGTCCTGCCCGGCGACGGCGACGAAGGGCGAGAAGTCGGCGCGTCGCCCCGGCAGCCCTTCGGAGAACTGGAAGCACGCGCGCGGCGACGCCGTATCCGAATCGACGGCATAGTCGAGCAGGCGGAAGCCGTGATCGGCCCGCATTTTTTCATAGGCCGCCCGCAGATCGGCGACCTCGCGCAATTCGAGCGAGAGCCGCATGGCGTCGAGCGCCGGGCGCCACAATTCGCGATCGGCGAACGCCCGGCCGATCAGCACGAGCGCGTCGGCCTCCTCGCCGCTGCTGCCGGCGCGCTGATAGGCGATGTAGCCGGCGGTGGTCGCACGCTCGAGCAGCGCGGTGCGCTCGCGCTCGTCGGGCGTGCGAATCTGCAGGATCGCGCGGGCAAGGCGCAGCCAGTTGGCGGACTGGTCAGGGGCGACCGCGACGATCTGCCCGAGGAGCTGCATGCCGGCGCGGCCGTCATTGCGCTGGAAGGCCAGATCCGCCTCGCGGCGCAGCGCTTCCACCGGCTTGGCCACCGGCCCCGTATCTTTCCTGATCTGCGCCTCCAGGCGGATCGCACTGTCGGCGAGATCGTCGCGCTGAAACGATTTGTCGGCCGCGTGGGCCGGGACGATCGCGATGAACGAAAGCGACATCAGCGCGGCCAGGAAGCCGGCGCGCAGGCGGGCGAGCATCGAAAACCTCCATCCCGGACAATGCCGGGGCCGACCCGCCCCCGGCCAATGAGTCATAGCAAAATCGTGTCGGACTCGTGACGGCGGGATGGCGCACGACCCCTCCAGTTGGTCTAACGCCCCCGTGGCCCGGTTCAGGCCGCGCCTCGCCCGCCGCCCGCCCCGCGCCTTACGCCGATTTCACGGCTTTGAGGCTGGCGCGGCTGAGGGTACACTGCCGCCGCGCTGCGTCGCATCGCCCCGGGGGCGATCGGTTCGGGACACGACAGGGGGACCGTGCGCGGGCTCGCTGCGGTCGAAACCAGGCGGGGAAACAATGGCAAGCAGATTCAAGGCCATCCTGATCAAGCCGTCGCACTACGACGCGGACGGCTACGTGATCCAGTGGTGGCGCTCGACCATCCCCTCCAACAGCCTTGCCAGCGTGCACGGCCTGATTTCGGAATGCGCCGCGGCAAGGTCGCTTGGTCCGGACGTGGACATCGAGATCGAGGCCTATGACGAGTGCAACACCGTCATCGACATCAAGGGCACGATCCGCAAGATTCGCGAGGCGGGGGGCGGATTTGTCGGCCTGATCGGGGTGCAGTCGAACCAGTTCCCGCGCGCGCTCGACATCGCGCGCCAGTTCCGCGCCGCGGGGATTCCGGTCTCCATCGGCGGGTTCCATGTCAGCGGATGCCTCGCCATGCTCCCGGAGCTGCCGCCCGACATCAAGGAGGCGCTCGATCTCGGCATCACGCTCTATGCCGGCGAAGCCGAAGGCCGCATGGACGTGTTCCTGCGCGACATGGCGGCGGGGACGCCGAAGCCCATCTACAATTACATGGACGACCTGCCGGAAATGGCGCAGGCCACCTATCCGATCCTGCCGCGCGAGACGGTCGCCCGCATCGCCGGCCATTATACGAGCTTCGACGCCGGCCGCGGCTGCCCGTTCCAGTGCAGCTTCTGCACCATCATCAATGTGCAGGGCCGCAAGTCGCGCTACCGCACGGCGGACGATGTGGAAGGCATCGTGCGCGCCAATGCGGCGCAGAACATCACCCGCTTCTTCATCACCGACGACAATTTCGCCCGCAACAAGAACTGGGAGCCGATCCTCGACCGGCTGATCGAGTTGCGCGAGCGGGACGGCTTCCGCATCCGGCTGATGCTGCAGGTCGACACGCTGTGCCACCGCATCCCGGGATTCATCGAGAAGGCGGCGCGCGCCGGCTGCACCGCCGTGTTCATCGGCCTGGAGAACATCAATCCCGAATCGCTGATGGGCGCGAAGAAGCGCCAGAACAAGATCTGGGAATATCGCGAGATGTTCCTCGCCTGGCGGCAGGCCAAGGTGATGACCTATGCCGGCTACATCCTCGGCTTCCCGACCGACACGCCGGAATCGATCGCCCGCGACATCGAGATCATCAAGAAGGAGCTGCCGGTCGACATTCTGGAGTTCTTCTATCTGACGCCGCTGCCGGGGTCGGAAGACCACAAGAACCTGCATCTGCGCGGGGTCCCGATGGATCCCGACATGAACAAATACGATCTCGAGCACGCCTGCACCGCGCATCCGGTCATGTCGAAGGACACCTGGGAGCGCGTCTATGCCGACGCGTGGGCGCGCTATTATTCCGACGCGCATGTCGAAACCATCATGCGGCGCGCGATCGCGACCGGGATCAACCGGACGAAGGTCTTCGACTCGATGACGGTGTTCTCGGGGGCCGCGCGCATCGAAGGCGTGCACCCGCTGCAGTTCGGCTTTGTCCGGCGGAAGATCCGCACGCAGCGGCGCCACGGCATGCCGGTCGTCAACCCGCTCGTGTTCTATCCGTGGCGGGTGGTCGACTTTTTTACCGTCGGGTTCAAGTGGTGGCGCCTCATCCGGCGTTACCGCGCCATCATGAAGCGCATCCTCGCCGAGCCCGGCGGCGAGACCTATATCGACGACGCGTTGCGGCCGGTCACCAGCGGCGCCGCCGGCAATTTCGTCGAGGTGTTCGCCGACCGCATCCCCAACACCTACGGCGCGCCG
>CAYGZV010000172.1:0-5451 GCA_964354425.1 uncultured Rhodoplanes sp.
TCCGCAGCCTGTTCGAGGCCCCGACGGTGGAGGGGCTCGCCCGCCGGCTGGGCGACGGCGCTCCAACCCGGTCCGATTTCGACGTCTTGCTCCCGCTCAGATCGCGCGGATCGCGATCCGCTTTGTTCTGCATCCATCCGGCCGCGGGATTGAGCCTGCCCTATTCGCGGCTCGTCAGCCACATCCCGTCAGGCCATCCGATTTTCGGCCTCCAGTCGCACATCCTCGGTCAGCAGGGCATGCATTTCGACACGATCGAAGAGATGGCCGCGGAATACCTCGGCGTCATTCGGCGGGTCCAGCCGGCCGGGCCGTACAATCTGCTCGGCTGGTCCTTCGGCGGCCTGGTTGCTCACGCAATGGCCACGGAGCTTCAGTCGCGGGGCGAAGAAGTCGCTCTGCTCGCCCTCCTCGACAGCTATCCGGTCAACCGCGAGAACGCGGCGCGCGATCGCGGCGCGGCAGTCGAAAAAGAGGTCATCTTCGCCGGAGCCGTCGACAATCCATTGCGGGAAACATTGGAGACGCTGCGGCGCGACGGCTTCTTAGGCGCCGCACTCGGAGAGCGCGAGCACGAGGCGATCATGGACGCCTTCCAGCATAACGCCGGCATCATGCGGGCCTTCGTGCCCCAGCGTTTTCATGGCGACGTGCTGCTTTTCGTCGCCGCGGCAGGAGAAATCAAACCGCCGATCGATTCCTGGAAGCCCTATATCGACGGCCTGATCAAAGCCTATCCGATCGACTGCACCCACGACCAAATGATGGATCCGCTCCCCGCCGAGACAATCGGCAGGGTGCTCGCGGCGGAGCTCGGAAAACGCCATAACCCGCCGCCACTCGACGTCGAGGAGAAGACACGTGACTAATCCGTTCGAAGACGAAAACGGCGCCTATCACGTACTCGTCAATGATGAGGGACAGCACTCTCTTTGGCCGACCTTCATCAAGGTGCCGGACGGTTGGACGATCATCCACAATTCGGACAGCCGCGCCGCGTGTCTCGAGTTCATGAAGAAGAACTGGACTGACATGCGACCAAAAAGCCTGATCGACCGGATGAAAAACTCCGGCCAAGGCTGACGGAGCGGGCTTGCCCGCCGCCGCCGCGCGACGCTTCGGCCGGAGTTCAGGGCGTCGGGCGGCGTCCGGAAGAAGCGGGGAAATCGATCCAAGTCGCTCCGCTCTCGAAGTGCTCGACGAAGATCCCGCCTATCTTGCGGGTGCACGCGGACGCTGTGACCGAGGAGACTGCGAGTCCGACGAGATTGCTGCCCGGGACCAAGTAGAACAGCGTCGACGCGGTCATCGTCGAGGCAGCGGCGGGCGTGAGGCCGCCGATCAGTCCGAGCACGACGGCGCGGGCGCGATCGCGTTCGAACGGTACGCCGTACAGGCTGCTGAGCGCCTTCACCATGCGGAGGATGATGGCCAGCACGGCGGCGAAATTGACAAACGGAAGCGGGATCACCCCGCCCAAGGCCGAGTAGTTGGCATGCCGCTCGACCACGGCCTCGGCCAGCCGCCGTCGGCGCGCGTCATCTGATCTAAGGCGTGTCAAAGCGCGGGCGGGAGAGGGCGCCGCCTCCGACCGCGGCGCAATCGGCATGCCTTCGGCGGCCGGTTCCGGGTCGGGGTCGGCGGCGATCGCCGGGCTTGCGCCCGGTGCATGGTCGGTGGCGGCGTCGGCCCGGATCGGCTCCAATGCCAGGGGTGTCGCATCGCTCTCGTGCAGGCCATCCGGCGGGCGCATGATCGCCTTGGGCAGCTTCTTCTTGTTCATGCTACGGCGGCATGCCTGAATGCGAGGATGTCATCGACCTCGCCGGCGATTGCCGCAATGTCCTGCGCGGCGGGTCCCAACGGCTCGATGAGGCTCGGGGTTGCGCCCCAAAGCGCCGCTTCCGCGTAGATGACGCGATTGATCAACTCGCTCTTCAGGACCGGGAAGCCTGCCTCGATGAGCTCGGAACGGATGTGCTTGGCGATCACCGAGTCCCGCGTCGTCTGGGTCAAGACGCAACGGAACGGGGGCCGTCGTCCGCTGACGCCATTGATGAGAATGTTGAGCGTATCCAGCATGCGGTCGACGTCGAATGGCGACGGCTTGACGGGAACGAGCACGAAATCGGTGACGCCGATGCACGCCAATGTCGCCTGCGAGCGAAAGCCGGGCGTGTCGATGATGACGGGGCCGGCGCCGCGGGCAAGATATTGGGCGGTCTTCCCCACATCCTCGGACGCGTCCTCCACCACGGGCACGCCGCCGAGGGCCTTCTCGCGCGCCGCCAGCCGCGCAATCGAGCGCTGCGGGTCGGCGTCGATGATGACCGGGTTGCCGCCGTCGCGGCGCCAATGGACGGCAAGGCAGCTTGCCAGCGTGCTCTTGCCGCTGCCGCCCTTCATCGTCGCCACGGTGATGATCGAACTCGTCATGTCGCCGTCTCCTGCCGATGCCGCACGCGACGAATCAATCACGGCAATGATATCGACTTCTCGGCGCGCGGCATACAGCTCACGTGTGCTCGACGGCCTTGCGATTTGATCCGCCGTGAACCCCTGCAGCATTGTCGTCGGGGCGTCAGGCCCTTTATCTTACGGACGATGCTGCTCAACTCGCTTTCGCTCTGGAATGGGAGAATCCTGATGAACAAGCGTCTGTTGATCGCCTCGGCGCTCGCGTCCGCAGTGGCCGCGCCCATGCCTGCTTCGGCGCAAGTGCCGAAGCCGCCGCCGACGCCGGAGTTCAAGGCCGAGAAATGTTACGGCATTGCACGCGTGGGCGAGAACGACTGCGCCTCGACAGGAAACAACGAGTGTGCCGGAACTTCGCGGAAGGCCAATGACCTAAGGGCCTGGATCTATGTTCCCGAGGGCTATTGCCATCGAATCCAGGGCGGCAGCAAGACGCCGAGGCTCTGAGATCGGGAAAAGGCAGGGCGTCCCATGACGGCACCAAAGGGCAGTCTCGGCGCGGCCGGAGCTGGCGTCGGCTTGAGGCTTCCGCATCTCCATGAGTTGGTCGCGACATTGCCCCCGGCGCGCTGGCTTGAAATTCATCCGGAGAATTTCCTCGCCAATCCGCACGCAACCGAGCTTCTGCTCGAAGCGCGCCGGGCCTATCCGATTTCGCTGCATACGGTGGGCGTGTCGATCGGGAGCGCCGACGGCATCGACCGCGGCCATCTGCGGCGGGTCCGCGCGCTTGTCGACAGGCTTGACCCGTGTCTCGTATCGGGCCACCTCGCCTGGTCCACGCATCAGGGCGAGTATCTCAACGACCTGTTGCCTCTGCCTTACGATGCAGAAACCTTGCGTCTGCTGGCGGAACATATCGACGAGGTCCAGTCCGGTCTGGGACGCCGCTACCTCGTCGAGAACCCGTCGAGCTATTTCGGCTTCGTCAACTCCACCATGACGGAGGTCGAATTCCTCGGCGAACTCGCCGAACGGACCGGCTGCGGACTTTTGTGCGACATCAGCAACGTTTATGTCAGCGCGCACAATATGGGCTTCGACCCGTGCCGGTATATCGACGAGCTTCCGGTCGAGGCGGTCGGCGAGCTCCATCTGGGCGGCTTCACGGCTGAACCCGATGGACCAAATTCGGCTGCGGACATTCTCATCGATACGCACGCGGCGAGGGTGGCGGACCCCGTGTGGGCGCTCTACGCTCACGCGGTTCGTCGCTTCGGCGCCAAGCCCACGCTGATCGAATGGGACAACGACATTCCCGCGTTCGCCACACTGCTCGATGAGGCCATGCGCGCCGACCAGGTAATGGCGCACGCTCTGGCCTCGGAGCCGGCCCGTGCCGCCGCTTGTTGAGGTGCAACGGCGATTGCGCGACGCCGTCGTCGGCCCCGGGTCGTCCGCGATCATCCCGCTGCTGGTCGGAGGCGCAGACCCGGGCGAGCGCCTTGCGATCCATCGCCGCCATTACGAGGGGAGCCTGGTCAGGGCTCTCCTGGACAAGTTTCCGGCAACCACATGGCTGATAGGCTCAGCGGCGATGCACGCGGCGGCGGGCGCATTCGCCCGCCTTCACCCGCCCACGACCCCTTGCATCGCGGAGTATGGCGAGAGCTTTCCCGGCTTTCTGGCCGGTCTTGAGGGCTCTCGTAGTTTCGCCTATCTGCTTTGGTTCGCCGAACTCGAATGGCGGCTTGTGCACGCGGCCATCGCGATCGAGCGGCCTGCGCTCGACCTGCAGCGTCTGGCGGACCACGCCGATCATCTCTCCGACGTCGAACTCGTCGCGCAGCCCGGCCTAAGCTATCTTGCGAGCCCGTGGCCGGTCGACGATCTCATGAAACTCTATCTGACCGATACCGCGCCGGAGCAGTATCGGCTGTCGGCCGGCGACATCTGGCTCGAGATTTGCGGATCGCGCGGAGCGTTCCGATTCGATCGCCTTGAACGCAGCGAATTCCTGTTCCGCGAAGCCCTCGTGAACGGGATCGCACTCGGCGCAGCCGCAGAGCGGGCGCTCGACGCAGACGAAAATTTCGACGTGGGCGGGGCCCTGCGGCGGTTCGTGATGAATGGCCTGGCGACCGATATCCGATCTCGGCAAGGCTCGCGCGGGGAATAATGCAGCGTAGGCCAGCCCGCGTGGCGCCGCGACCGGCGGGATTATCGCGCCGCGCGCGTCACTCCCACCAGGCGATATCGGTCAGTTTTCCGGTGAGTCCACCGATCTTGCCGGCCATCGCCGCCTTGCCGGTCTTCAGGTCGACTGAGTAGAGATTGCCGTCCACGACGAGCCACGCATCGTTGCGCTCCTGGCCGGCGGCGATTTTGAACGCGGCCCGGCCATCGAGCCGCACGCCGAGGGGACCCACGGTATTGAGAATGCCGTCGTTCGGCGGGGCCTGGATGACAAGCGCACCGGTTGCCGCATCGAGGCCGTAGAGCGCGGTCGACTGGGCGCCCTTCATTGAGTTCGAATAGGAGCCGGCGATGACCTTCGGGGTCTTGCCTGCATTGACGTCGCCGTCCTTGTATTTGTGCGAACCGTCGATGGTCACCTTGCCGTCGTCGACATTGACGCGGACATTCGCGCCGTTCGATCCCATCACGCGCAGCCGATCGGCTACGGGATTGAAATCGATCGTGGTGGCTATGCCCGACTTCCATGCTTCGCTGAGCTTGCCTTTTTTCGTCGCCTGGCCGGATTTCAGGTCGATGGTGACGATCGTGCCGTCACTCGTGATGCCATAGAGCAGCCCGTCAGCCGGCCGCATGTCGATGCCGAGGATCTTGTCGAAGCCGCCCTTGAGATGCACCTTTCCGGTCACCTTGCGGCTCGCAGTGTCGATCATGACGAGCGAGTTGCCGTCGAGAAGGCCGACCATCGTTCCGGCTTGAAGCGCGGTCGGGCTGAACAACGCGGCGGCAAACAGCGCCGCTAAAATCTTCGATGCGATTGTCACGTGTTGCTCCTCTTGT
>CAYGZV010000173.1:0-4143 GCA_964354425.1 uncultured Rhodoplanes sp.
CGGCCGGCCTCGGCTGCGGAGCTCGGCAGATAATCGAGCCAGATCGCCTGCGGTCCCAGCGTCGCGACGAAATCACGATGCGCCGCCCGTTCTTCGCCGGACAGACGCGGCAACAGGGCGACCGCCCGAACCAGCGGCGCGGCGGCCGTCGCCGTGGCGGCGGCGGTCGGCGCACTCGCCGCCGTCTCCAGCCCGAGCTGCGCCTGGCGCGCCTCGATCAGTTCGAGATAGACCTCGGCCAAGAGTTCGGAGTCGAGCAAGGCGCCGTGCTTGGTGCGGCGCGAATTGTCGATCCGGAAGCGCGCGCAAAGATCGTCGAGCCGGTTCTGCGCGCCCGGGTATTTGCGCCGCGCGAGCAAGAGCGTGTCGATGAGCCGCGCACGCGCGATGGGCGGGAGCTTCACCCGTTCCAGCTCGGCGTTCAGAAAGCCGAGGTCGAACGCGGCATTGTGCGCGATCAGCGGGGCGTCGGCCAAGAACTCGAGGAGTTCGCCCGCAAGTTCGCCGAACGGGGGCTTCTCGCTCAGAAATGCGCTGGAGAGCCCGTGCACCGCGAAGGCTTCCGCCGGCATGTCGCGTTCCGGGTTGAAATAGCAGTGAAATATCTGGCCGGTCGGGATGCGGTTGACGAGTTCGACGCAGCCGATCTCGACCAAGCGATGCCCCTGATAGGGATCGAGACCCGTCGTTTCCGTATCGAACACGATCTCCCGCAGCATTCCTCGTCACCTGCTCTTGCGGCGAATTCGTCTGCGCTCGCGCCGATCACGCCGAAGCCCGGCCGTTTGTCGGGACTTGCTCGCCCGGCTGCGAATCATGTGCGCCGCTTCGGCATTCTCTCCAGATTTTGCAGAATGGCACGAACCTGGGCTCGGGCGGAATCGAAGCCCTGCGATGTATCCACGACAAAATCGGCGCGCCGGCGCTTTTCGGCGTCGGGAAGCTGCTTGACGAGGAGGCTTTCGAACCGTTCCTGGTTCATTCCGGGGCGCGCCAGCACGCGGCGGCGCTGCTCCTCGAAGGGCGCCGACACCACGACGACGACATCGACGCGCTGATCGCCCCCCGTTTCGAACAGCAGCGGAATATCGAGCAGGGCGCAGGGAATGCCACGCGCCTCCGCCTCGGCCAGGAAGCGCTCCTCCTCGCGGCGGACCAGGGGGTGGACGATCGCTTCGAGCCGCTTGAGCGCCGCCGCGTCATTCAGCACGCATAGAGCGAGTTTCTCCCGATCGATCCTGCCGTCGCTCGTTACGCCGGGAAACGCCGCTTCGATCGGCTCTACCGCGTCGCCCTCGTACAGCCGATGCACGGTCGCGTCGGCGTCGTGCACAGGCACGCCGGCCTCGGCAAATAGGAGGGCGGTCGCCGACTTGCCCATGCCCAGCGATCCGGTAAGGCCGATCACGATCATCTTGGGCAACTCCCAATCCTTCGCTGGCCGATTGTCGTGAGCCGCTAGCCGGCGAGGCAGCCTTCCCGGCGAAGAAAGCCAAGCAGATGAATGAGCGGAAGCCCGAGGATCGTGAAATGGTCCCCTTCGATGCGCTCGAAGAGATGGATCCCGAGCTTCTCCAGATGATAGGCGCCGACGCTGGTCGTGACCGCCGATCCGGCGGCGTCGAGATAGGCGTCAAGAAACCGGTCGGACAACGGGCGCATGGTCATGCGCGCCACGTCGCAATGGCTGAAAACCACCTGCCCGTCCTTCACGACGGCGAGCGCCGAACAGAGCTCGTGCGTTCGCCCGCTGAGCGCGCGCAGCTGCTCGCGCGCCGCCTTCACATCGACCGGCTTGGTGAAACGGGCATGTCCGAGCGCAAGCGTCTGGTCCGCGCCCAGCACGAATTGGCCCGGCGCCGGCGGGGTGACCGCGCACGCCTTCTCGCGCGCGAGCAGAAGCGCCACGTCGGTCGCGCCGAGGGGGCCCGCGCGCGCCTCGACCGCCCGCTCATCCAAATCGGGCGCGATCGGATCGACCGGAATGCCAGCCGCTTCGAGCAGGACGCGGCGAACCTGACTGCGCGACGCGAGGACCAAAGGATGCGCCGCGAGCCACAGCATGACGAAAGCCCAACCGATGCGGGGTGGGAAACGAGCGATCAGGCAACCGGTTGCCGCCGGCGCTCGCGCAACAAAGCAATGACGGCGGCCGCGGTCTCTTCGATCGAGCGGCGGGTGACATCAATAATCGGCCAATTGTGTTTGGCGCACAACCGGCGGGAGAATATCACTTCCTCGGCGACGGCCTCGCGATTGACGTATTGGCCATCCTCCTGGCCGGCATTGAGCCCGAGCAGCCGGTTCTGCCGAATCTGGACGATGCGCTCGGGACTGGCATAAAGCCCGACCACCAGCGGCCGCTCCAGTGCTTCCAAATGGGCGGGAATCGGCACACCCGGGACGAGCGGCACATTCGCCGTCTTTACTCCGCGATTGGCGAGATAGATCGAGGTCGGTGTCTTCGAGGTGCGCGACACGCCGACCAGCACGACATCGGCCCGTTCGAGATCGTCGGTCAGTTGGCCGTCGTCGTGCATCATCGTGTAGTTCAGCGCATCCATGCGCCGGAAATATTCCGAGTCGAGCACATGCTGGGCACCGATCCGCTGGGTCGATTCGGTGGCGAGATGCGATTGAAACAATTGAAGGACCGGACCGAGAATCGACAGGCAGGGAAGGCCGAGGTCCTGGCATTTGTCCTCGAGCCGCCCGATCAGCGTCTCGTCGAGCAGGGTGTAGAGCACGACGCCCGGTTCCTCCTCGATCCCCGCGAGGACCTGGTCGAGCTGCTTGTTGCTGCGGACCGCCGGGTACACATGCTCGACGGCGGAGACATTCGTGTACTGAGCCCGCGCGGCGCGCGCGACGGTCACGAGGGTCTCTCCGGTTGAATCCGAAATCAGATGCAGGTGGAAGAAGCTCGACGGTTTCGCGGTCATCGTTCCCTATGATCGACTGTGCACGGCTGGGGACAAAGGAGCATCATCCGCGCGACGGGGGGAGGGCGCGGCCTCATCTCGTCCATCCCACCCACATGTTCACAAAGGCTGGACAGTCGGACACGCCTTATACTCCCTTGCTGTGAATAGCGGCAATGGCGGAGGAAAGGCGCGAAAACGGGAGCTAAGCTCCAGTCAGATCAAGGATTGTCACTTTTCGCTCAGGCCGAGCTATAGGTGAGATTGCGTGGGTAACCCGAGCGAAAGCGTTCCGCCCCTGTGCAGAGCCGGTTATGAGTCTTTTCCCACCCCCAACAGACTCAACAATTAAGAATCTCTTGATTGTTTTGTTTGAGAGATGGAGCTCCGAATCCGGATATGATTCTTGATGTTCTCGCTGGACGACGTTTCGAGGTTCCGCCCGTTTGGATGATGCGGCAGGCGGGGCGCTACCTGCCGGAGTATCGCGCGGTTCGCGAAGAGGCGGGGGGCTTCCTTGACCTGTGCTTCACGCCGAAGCTTGCGGCCGAGGTCACGCTGCAGCCCATACGGCGGTTCGATCTCGATGCGGCGATTCTGTTTTCCGATATCCTTGTGGTGCCTCATGCGCTTGGCCAGACGGTGAGCTTCGTGGCCGGCGAAGGACCGCGCCTTGCGCCGCTTGTCGACCGCGGCAATGTCGGAGGGTTCGCGAAAGGCTTGCGTCTGAGCGTTCTCGATCCGGTTTTCGAGACGATCGGGCTGGTGAAGGCGGCGTTGCCGCCGCGTGTGGCCTTGCTTGGATTTTGCGGAGCTCCGTGGACGGTCGCGACCTACATGGTTGCCGGGCAGGGGACGCCGGATCAGGCGCCCGCCCGTTTGATGGCGTATCGGGATCGCGCGAGCTTCGGTCGGCTCATCGATGTGTTGGCGGAGGCCTCGATCGCCTACCTCGTCGCGCAGTTCAGGGCCGGGGTTGATGCGGTTCAGGTGTTCGATACGTGGGCCGGCGTCCTGCCGCCCGACGAATTCGAAAGCTGGTGCATCGAGCCGATGCGGAAAATTGTCGCGGGGGTGCGCTCCAGCATACCCGGCGCGCGGATCATCGGCTTCCCGCGCGGAGCGGGCGCTTCGCTTGTCCGCTATGTCGAAAAGGTGGACGTGAACGCGGTCGGTCTCGACTGGACCATCGACCGCATGTTCGCCCGCACGGCGGTGCAGA
>CAYGZV010000173.1:4243-5446 GCA_964354425.1 uncultured Rhodoplanes sp.
GACCCGCTCTTGCGTGAGCCGCGGTCTTTACCTATGTTGTGTGGACCTCCCTAGAACGCAGGCGGATGTGATCGAGCAGGGTCCGGTCGGGACCAATCGCGCATCGGGATTAGAGGCGTAAGCCCGTTCGCCCCAAGACCTGCGACTTCCCCCTTTTGAGCGTCGATCGGTTTTTTCCCCTCGACGGACAGGAATCACCCGTATGCGGGAAATGAAGCTACAGGACCTTAAGACTAAATCTCCGGTTGAATTGCTGGCGTTTGCCGACGAGCACGAGGTCGAGAACGCCTCGACCATGCGCAAGCAAGAGCTGATGTTTGCGATCCTCAAGCAGCTTGCGCAGAAGGACGTCGAGATTATCGGCGAAGGCGTCGTCGAGGTGCTGCAGGACGGGTTCGGCTTCCTGCGCGCGCCGGAGGCGAACTATCTGCCGGGTCCGGATGACATTTATGTTTCGCCATCGCAGATCAGGCGGTTCGGCTTGCGCACCGGCGACACCATCGAGGGCCAGATCCGCAGCCCGAAGGAGGGCGAGCGCTACTTCGCGCTGCTCAAGGTCAACACCATCAATTTCGAAGACCCGGACAAGATCCGTCACAAGATCAATTTCGACAATCTCACGCCGCTCTACCCCGATGAGCGGCTGAAGATGGAAGTGCAGGACCCGACCAAGAAGGACCTGTCCGCGCGGGTCATCGACATCGTGGCGCCGATCGGCAAGGGTCAGCGCGCCCTGATCGTGTCGCCCCCGCGCACCGGCAAGACGGTGCTCCTCCAGAACATCGCCCACGCGATCACCGCCAATCACCCGGAGTGCTATCTGATCGTGCTGCTGATCGACGAGCGGCCGGAGGAAGTCACCGACATGCAGCGCTCGGTGAAGGGGGAGGTGATCTCCTCGACCTTCGACGAGCCGGCGTCGCGCCATGTGCAGGTCGCCGAAATGGTGATTGAGAAGGCCAAGCGCCTGGTCGAGCATCAGCGCGACGTGGTGATCCTGCTCGACTCGATCACCCGCCTCGGCCGCGCCTACAACACCGTCGTGCCCTCATCCGGCAAGGTGCTGACCGGCGGCGTGGACGCCAACGCGCTCCAGCGGCCGAAGCGTTTCTTCGGCGCCGCGCGCAATATCGAAGAGGGCGGGTCCCTCACCATCATCGCGACCGCGCTGATCGACACCGGCAGCCGCATGGACGAGGTGAT
>CAYGZV010000174.1:0-3697 GCA_964354425.1 uncultured Rhodoplanes sp.
GTATTGACCAGGATCGCGCCCGGCTTTGCCCGAGCAAGCCGCTCGGCGTCGAGCAGGCCGCGCGTGTCGTCGTTGAGGCCGAGATGCAGCGATATCACGTCGGCGCGTGCGAGCAGGGTGTCGAGATCGACCAGCGGAATCTCTGCCCCGGGGCGGGGCGTGCGATTCCACGCGATCACCTCCATCCCGATCCCCGCGCCGATGCGCGCGACCTCGCGTCCGATCCCGCCAAAGCCGATAATGCCGAGCGTCTTGCCGGCGAGCTGCACGCCTTCGGCCGGCTGCCAGGTCCCGGCGCGCACCTCGCGATCCATCCTCGCGATATCGCGCGCGCAGGCAAGCATCAGCGCGATCGTGTGCTCGGCGACGGCGGTGTCGCCATAGCCCTTGATCGTGTGCACCGTGACGCCGAGCTCGCCAAGCGCCTGGACGTCCATGTAGCTCGCCGCGCCGGTGCCCAGGAACACGACATGCTTCAGCTCCGGGCACAAGGCGATCGGCTCGGTCGGCAGATAGGAATGGTCGTCGAGGCAGATCGTGCAGCCGGCGAGCAATCGCGGCAGGTCGGCGCTCGCAAACGGCGTCGAATTGACCGCGATCGGCGGATCGTCGGCGCGATGCACGCGCGCGAAAACCGGGGCGAGCTGCTCGTTACAGTCGATGAAAAGCGTTTTCATGCTGGCATCGTGAGCGGCCGCGAGCGCGAGGCAGGCGGGCGCGATGAGCGCGTCTTGGTGATAGTATAACTTCCGTGCCGCCGCCTATATCGTCGATAGACGCTTCGGAGGGCGAATGCACGGTTGCTGCCACCACTGCGAGGAACCTGATCGCCAACGGGACGCAGCGTACCGGCGCGTCCTGTGGCTGGTGCTTGCGATCAATGCCGCGATGTTCGCCGTCGAGATCGGCGCCGGCCTCGCCGCCGGATCGGCGTCGTTGCAGGCGGATGCCTTGGACTTCCTCGGCGACGCCGCAAACTACGCCATCAGCCTGTTCGTTGTCGGAATGGCGCTGCGCTACCGCGCATCCGCCGCGCTGCTCAAGGGCGTCAGCATGGGCGTGTTCGGCGCCTGGGTGATCGGCGTCATCGGCTGGCACGTCTGGCGCGGAACCCTGCCCAACGCTTTCACGATGAGCGCCGTGGGACTGGCGGCGCTCACCGCGAACGCCGCCTCCTTCGCACTGCTGTGGGCGTTCCGCCGCGGCGATGCGAATATGCGGTCGGCGTGGATCTGCACCCGCAATGACGTGCTCGGGAACCTCGCCGTCCTGGCTGCGGCGCTTGGCGTATTCGGCACGGGAACGGGCTGGCCGGATATCGCCGTCGCCGCCATCATGGCGAGCCTCGCCCTGCAAGGCGCGGTCGTGGTGATCGGACAGGCGCTCGCAGAGCTGCGCCCGAGACCCTGGCCGTCGGTTCCGGCCGCATAAATTCGCCGCTCGTCCAGCCTCGGCCGCCTTGGGCCGGTGTCGGGCGCTGCACGGAATCAGCCGTGTATAACTCGTTCCGGAATCGATCCTGCGCGGGTTCTCCTCGGCGATGCCTCGTTTCGATGGCAAACGCTTGAACGGAATCAAGGGCGGTGTTGATGTTCCGCAGCGCTGATTCGGGGAGGCGGCCATGCGGCTTGCGAGCTATGTCACCCACGGCCGTTCCGGGTTCGGTGCGGTTCTCGGCAACGGGATCGTCGATGTGCGGCTGCGGTTCGGCCCGCGGTTCACCAGCCTGCTCCATATATTGCGCGAGAATGCCCTCGACGAGCTGAAGGCGGCGCTCGCCGGCGTGCGCGCGGATTACCCGTTGAGCGAAATCGAACTGCTCCGGCCGATCGTCCAGCCGGAAAAGATCATCTGCGTCGGCGTCAATGAAGGCGAAGCGCGCGCGATCGGGGCGGCGAAATACCCCAACCTCTATTTTCGTACGCCGAGCGCGCTGGTCGGCCATGGCCGGCCGATTGTGCGTCCGCGCGAATCGGCGGAGTTCGACTGCCAGGGCGAGATCGCGGTGGTGATCGGCCGCGAGGGCCGGCGCATTCCGCCGGAACGCGCCTTCGAGTTCGTCACCGGTTTCACGCTGTGCAACGGAGGCGCGGCGCGCAGCTTCCTGCCGATGGGCTGGGAGACGATCACGCCCTGCAAGAATTTCGACGCCTCGGGCAGCCTTGGTCCGTGGGTGGTCACCCTGGACGAGATCGACCCGGCGCAGCCGCTGCGCGTGGCCACGCGGGTCAACGGGGAACTGCGCCGCGAACATTCGAGCGCCAGCCTTCCGTTCTCGTTTCCCGATCTCATCGCCTTTGTCAGCCTCTTCACCACGCTGAAGCCCGGCGACGTCATCACGACCGGCGTGCCGATCGCCCCCGCCGAGCGGCTCGATCCATCGCGCTGGCTCAAGCCGGGCGACGTGGTGGAAATCGTCTCGCCGGAGATCGGCGTCTTGCGCAATGTGGTGATCGAGGAGCCATGAGCGGGCGCGCTCCCGGCGTGCGGGCGGCGTGTGTGATCGGTTGGCCGGCGGGGCATTCGCGCTCGCCCCTCATTCATCGGCACTGGCTGCGGGTCCACGGCATTTCCGGCGACTACCGGGCGGAAGCCGTGCCGCCGGACGCCTTTGCGGCCTTCGTGCAGACCCTGGCCGAGCACGGCTATGTCGGCGCAAACGTCACGATCCCGCACAAGACGGCCGCGCTCGCGCTCTCGCTGCCGGACGCGCGGGCCCACGCCATCGGCGCGGCCAACACGCTGTGGCTCGATGCGGGCGAGCTGCGCGCGACCAATACCGACGCCGAGGGCTTCATCGCCAATCTCGACGCCTGCGCGCCGGGATGGGACAAGGGCGTCGCGGCGGCGCGCGTGCTGGGCGCCGGCGGCGCGGCCCGCGCGGTGGTGTTCGGGCTGATCGAGCGCGGCGTGCCCCGCATCGAGGTCGCGAACCGCACGATGGCGCGCGCGGAGGAGCTTGCGCAGGCGTTCGGTCCCGCCGTGCATCCGCTTGCCTGGGATGCTGCGAGTGAACGCCTGTCCGGCGCGCAGCTGCTCGTCAACACGACGAGCCTCGGAATGGCCGGGCAGCCGCCGCTGTCCATCGCGCTCGATGCGCTGCCGGCGAATGCGGTCGTCGCCGATCTCGTCTATGTCCCGCTCGCAACGCCGCTGCTCGCCGCCGCGCGCGCGCGCGGCCTGCGCTGCGCCGACGGGCTCGGGATGCTGCTGCACCAGGCGGTGCGGCCGTTTTCCCTGTGGTTCGGCGTCAGGCCCGCCGTGACGCCCGAGCTGCGCGCGCTGGTCGAGGCCGATCTCGCCGGCGCCGCGCCGTCTGTTCGGACGGGAAAGGGCTGACGGGCGGGCGCCCGGTTCGATACGTCCGATCGCGGAACACGCAAGCGTTGCGCTATGCCTCATATCCGCCTTATCCGGCGTTGAATTTCGCTCCCACTGAGGCGATTGGGGGAGGGGAGCGATGAAGGCGGTCTGGGTTGCCGTCATCATGGCCGTCACGGCCACGCTGGCGCACGCGGATGACATGGCGGAGATGATCTCGCAGTACCGGCGCGAGCACGGCCTTTCGGCGGTCAAGACCGACCCGCAGCTGACCGCGATCGCCGAACGGCAGGCGAAGGCGATGGCCGCCTCCGGCATCATGGATCACAGCGTGGGCGGGTCGTTCGCCTCCCGCATCTCCGGCGCGCATACGGGC
>CAYGZV010000174.1:3797-5433 GCA_964354425.1 uncultured Rhodoplanes sp.
GACCGGCTACAAGACGTTCTGGGCCATGGTGATCGCGAAAAAGGCGCCGCGACAGAAGGCTGGCAAGGTCGCGGCGGCGGGCGGAAGCCGGGGGAGTTCAGGGAGCGTCGGGAGCGCCGGAAGTGCAGGGCCGTTCGCGAGTTCAGGGACGTCCGAGAATCCGATCAGCGCGGTCAAGAATTTCGTCTGCAAATATCTGTGCTGAACGGCGCCCCCTCCCCAACCCTCCCCGCAAGCGGGAGAGGGAGCGGAGCACCGCAGGCAAGCTCGCGCAGCCGGCGCACACTTGGCTGCGTGCGACGCGGGAGGGGGAGTGCATGCCCGGGTCAAGCCCACGGCTGTCCGGTTCATCCCTCCGATCGTCATGCTCCGCGGCGCAAGCGGAGCATCCAGTAACCACGACGAATGCTTGAAAATTCCCTCAAAGACCGGGTGACTTGAAGGCCTACAGCCCCATCTTGCGCTTGCGCTGCCCGAGCGTGCGCAGCCGCAGCGCATTGAGCTTGATGAAGCCCTCGGCGTCGTGCTGGTCGTAGGCGACTGCGCCTTCCTCGAAGGTGACGAGGTCCTTGTCGTAGAGCGAGTACGGGCTTTCGCGTCCGACCACCCCGACATTGCCCTTGTACAGCTTGAGCCGCACGCGGCCGGTGACGAGTTCCTGGCTCTTGTCGATCGCCGCCTGCAGCATCTCGCGCTCGGGCGCGAACCAGAAGCCGTTGTAGACGAGCTCGGCATAGCGCGGCATCAGCTCGTCCTTGAGGTGCGCGGCGCCGCGGTCGAGCGTCACGCTCTCGATCCCGCGATGCGCGGCGAGCAGGATGGTGCCGCCCGGCGTCTCATACATGCCGCGCGACTTCATGCCGACGAAGCGGTTCTCGACCAGGTCGACGCGGCCGATGCCGTTCGCGCGCCCGAGTTCGTTGAGCCGCGCCAGCAGCGCCGCCGGCGACATTTTTTCGCCGTCGAGCGCGACCGCGTCGCCGCGCTCGAAATCGACGGTGACATAGCTTGCCCGGTCGGGCGCGTCCTCCGGGTTGACGGTGCGGCTATAGACATAGTCCGGCACGTCCTGCGCGGGGTCTTCCAGCACCTTGCCCTCGGACGAGGTGTGCAGGAGATTGGCGTCGGTCGAGAACGGGGCCTCGCCCCGCTTGTCCTTGGCGATCGGGATCTGGTGCGCTTCGGCAAAGGCGATCAGCGCCTCGCGCGAGCGCATGTCCCATTCCCGCCAGGGCGCGATCACTTTCACGTCGGGCTTGAGCGCGTAATAGGTGAGCTCGAAGCGCACCTGGTCGTTGCCCTTGCCGGTCGCCCCGTGGCAGACCGCGTCGGCGCCGACCTGTTCGGCGATCTCGATCTGGCGCTTTCCGATCAGCGGGCGCGCGATCGAGGTGCCAAGGAGATACTGTCCCTCGTAGAGCGTATTGGCGCGGAACATCGGGAACACGTAGTCGCGGACGAACTCCTCGCGGAGATCCTCGATGAAAATGTTCTCCGGCTTGATGCCGAGCAGCAGCGCTTTTTCGCGCGCGGGGGCGAGTTCCTCGCCCTGGCCGAGATCGGCGGTGAACGTCACGATCTCGCAGCCATAGGTCGTCTGCAGCCATTTCAGGATGATGGACGTATCGAGGCCGCC
>CAYGZV010000175.1:0-5387 GCA_964354425.1 uncultured Rhodoplanes sp.
ACCGCGTTTTTCAGCGCGGCGTTGAACTCGGCGTCGCTCTGCTGGGCGCTCAGGCCCTCGGTCAGCGCGCGGCTGAAGGAGGCGATCATGCCGTGGTTCTTGGCAAGCTTCGCGCAGGCATCGTCCCGGGTGTAGCCGCCGGACAGGGCGACGACCCGCGCCACCTTCGGGTGTTTGACCAGGTCGGCGTAGAAATCGTCCACGTCCGGGATGGTCAGCTTGAAGATGACCTGCTGGCCCTCTTTCAGGCCGTCCAGGCCGGCGAGCAGCTCTTCCTTCAGGATTTTTTCGCACTCGGCCTTGTTGGCGGACTTGATGTCGACCTCGGGCTCGAGGATCGGCACGAGGCCGTGCGCCAGAATCTGCTTGCCCCACTCGAACTGCTGGGCTGCGATCGCCTTGATGCCGGCTTTGTTCGGCTCCTTGATGACCGAGCGCTCCTTCGTCCCGTAAATGCCCTTCTCGACGGCGCGCTTGAGGAGCTTGTCGAGGTCCGGGACGGCCTTCATCAGCTGCACGCCGTCTTTCGTGTCGGCGAGGCCTTTGTCGACCTTGAGGATCGGAACGATTCCCTTGTTTTCCCACAGGTAGGTGGCGGTGGGCTTGCCGGCGATCTCGCGGTCCATGGTCTGCTCGAACAGGATCGCGGCGAGGACCCCCTCGCTGGAGAAGGACGGGCTGGTGATGATCCGGGTCCGCATCTCGTGGATCTTGCCGTACATCTCGTCTTCGCCCTTGTACGAGCTCTCGTCGATGCCATAGAGCTTGAGGGCCTTCGGCGTGCTGCCGCCGCTTTGATCGAGGGCCGCGATGAAGCCCTTCCCGGTGCGCATGAATTCGTGCTGTTTGGCGTTCACTATGAACCTCCTTGTGATGAGCGTCATTGCGGGCCGCCATATCGGCGGTCGCTTTCAGTCTCGTTCGGCCGTCTGCGCGGTGATGCGTGACTCTCTTGATCGATTGATGACGAGGCCGCGCACGGGCAGCGATTGGAGCGTTTTCCGGTCATGCGGCAGCGTTCGCCCCACCGGAAATCGTGCGAAGATGCTCTCTTTGCAAATGTGCGAGACGCTGGCAAGCGCCATTCGCGAGTCGGCGGGCGGCAGGCGAACGACTCTGTTTCATCGTGGGTACGGCGCTGGAACGAACCGAACAGAGAAAAGAACGGCCGCGCAAGCCGGTACGGACGATCTGCCCCGTTTCCGCCGGAATGAGGAAGCATCGAAAGCACATGGTGGCGGGGCAGACGGCAACAGACAGGCAGCGCCCGCCGGTGCGCCTCTATCTGATGATTACGGCGGCCGTTCCCGCACGGCCGCAGGTCGATGCGCTTGCCGCGCTGCTGGCCGAATTCGACGTCGCCGCGGTGCTGGTGCGACTTGCGCCCGCCGCCGAACGCGACCTGATCGAGGCGGTGAAACAGCTTGCCCAGGCGGCTCAGGCGGCGGGCGTGGCCCTGCTGGTCGCGGAACGGGAGGACATCGTCGCGCGGGCGGGCGCGGACGGAGCGCACCTTACCGGCATAGACGCCTTGACCGCAGCGCTGCCGAGCCTCAAGCCGAGCCGCATCGCCGGCGCAGGGGGCCTGCGCAGCCGGCACGACGCCATGCTCGCCGCGGAGGCCGGGGCTGACTATGTAATGTTCGGCGAGCCCGGCGCGGAGGCGCGGAGGCCGCCCTTTGATGCGATTGTTGATCGCGTGACATGGTGGGCTGAATTGTTCGAGATTCCCTGCGTGGCCTATGCGGCAAGCCTGGAAGAGATCGGCCCGCTTTGCGCCGCAAGGACGGATTTCATCGCGCTCGGCGACGCGGTATTCGCCGATCCGCGCGGCGCGGCCGCCGCCCTCGGCGACGCCGCTGAACGGCTGCGCACCGCCGAGGCGATCGCATGAGCCGCCGGGTCGTCACATCCGCAGCGGCCGCCGGCGCGACCGTGCTGCTTACGTTTGCGGCGGTCGCCCAGGCTCCGCCCGCTGCTTCGCCGCCAGCGCCGCGCCCGCCCGCTACGGCGCAGCCGCCAAACGGATCAACGGCGCCGCGCGCGCCGGCGGCGCCCAAACCGGCCGCCCAGGCCCCGGCCAAGCCACCCGCGCCGAAGCCCGCAACGCCAGCCCCGCCCGCGCCGAGCGGCCCTGGCCAGGAGCCCGATCTCGCTTTCGGCGCGTTCCAGCGCGGCTATTTCCTGACCGCCTTCCACGAGGCCACCAAGCGGATCGACGCCAAGCACGATCCCAAGGCCATGACCCTTCTGGGCGAGCTCTACGCAAATGGCCTCGGCGTGCCCGCCGAGGACACCAAGGCCGCGGAGTGGTACGCGCTCGCGGCGGCCCGGGGCGATCCCGAAGCGATGTTCTCCTTGGCGATGTTCCGCTTCGGCGGGCGCGGCGGGCCGCGCGACCGCGACGAGGCGGCGCGCCTGCTCGCGGCTGCGGCGAAACTCGGTCACCCTGCCGCCGCCTACGATCTCGGGCTGCTATACGTCGAAGGCCAGCAGTTCCCGCAGGATTTCGCGCGCGCGGCCGAGCTGTTCCGCCTCGCCGCCGAGGCCGGCAACCCGGAAGCGCAATACGCGCTCGCGACCCTGTACAAGGAAGGGCGCGGGGCGCCCAAGGACCTCACCGAGGCGGCGCGGCTGTTGGGACTTGCCGCGGTCGCCGAGCTTCTTGACGCCCAGGTGGAATACGCGATCGCCCTGTTCAACGGCTCCGGCATCGCCAAGGACGAGGCGCGCGCGGCCACGCTGTTCCGCCGCGCCGCGATGCGCGGCAGCCCGATCGCGCAGAACCGTCTCGCGCGCCTGCTCACCGCGGGCCGCGGCCTTCCGGCCGACCCGGTCGAAGCGATCAAATGGCACCTGATCGCCAAGGCCGGAGGCGCCGGCGACCCCTTCCTCGATGAGTTCGCCCAGAAGCAGACGCCCGAGGCGCGCACGAGCGCCGAGCGTGCGGCCGAGCCCTGGCTCAATCTGATCCGATTGTCGCGATCCTGATCGATCCGCCTCGCCCGGCGCTTGGCGGGAGTGGCTTCCGCGCGGCGTAACGTGTAAGCAGACGCCGAGTGCCCTTCACCTCATGCCGGCTTGTTCCCCCGAGTGCGTCGGACGCCGATCGAGCGTTCCTCTCTCGAGCGGAGAATGACGCTTCGCGAGCCGTGCGGCCCGCGTGGACTTGCCGGCAAGATCGAAAACGATCGGACCTTCGTCATGCTGCGCTCTGCTTTGCTCAATGTCATGGTGGCTGCCGCACGCAAGGCCGGACGCGGGCTGCGGCGCGATTTCGGCGAGGTCGAACACCTGCAGGTGTCGATGAAAGGCCCGGCGAACTTCGTCACCGCCGCCGACCATCGCGCCGAGGAGGTTCTTCGCGCGGAGTTGTCGAGGGCGCGTCCGGGCTACAGTTTTTTGGGCGAGGAGGGCGGGCTGCTGGCGGGGACCGACGCCACCCATGTCTGGATCGTCGATCCGCTCGACGGCACGACGAATTTTCTGCACGGCATCCCGCAATTCGCCATCTCGATCGCGCTCGAACGCGACGGCACGATCGTCGCCGGGGTGATCTACAATCCGGTCAACGAGGAACTGTTCGTGGCCGAGCGCGGCAAGGGCGCTTTCCTCAACGATAAGCGCCTGCGGGTCGCAGCGCGCCGGCGGCTCGCCGACGCGGTGATCGCCTGCGGCCTGCCGCATCTCGGGCGCGGCGACGTCGCGCTGTTTCGCCGCGAGTTCGCCGTGGTGCAGGAGAAGGTCGCGGGCCTGCGCCGGTTCGGCGCGGCCTCGCTCGATCTCGCCTGGGTCGCCGCCGGGCGCTTCGACGCGTTCTGGGAGCGCGATCTGTCGCCCTGGGACATGGCGGCCGGGCTCCTGATGGTGCGCGAGGCGGGCGGCTTCGTCAGCGATTTCGCCGGGGGCGATGCGATCCTGAGCAAGCACCAGATCGTCGCCGGCAACGACACGATGCACAAGGCGCTGCTCACCTTGATCGCCGAGGCCGCGCGCAGCGGAGCCTGACGCCGCGGCGCGCGGACGCGCGGCAATATCGGCCGGCTTGACGCTCCGCCGGGGCCGGTTAATCCTCCTGCTCCTTTTCCGTATCCCTTGGAGCCGCCATGACCGACCGCACGCCGGGCTTTGCCACGCTCGCCATTCACGCCGGAGCGCAGCCCGACCCGACCACCGGCGCGCGCGCGACGCCGATCTACCAGACCACCTCCTATGTGTTCGAGAGCGTCGACCACGCGGCCTCGCTGTTCGGGCTGCAGGCCTTCGGCAACATCTATACGCGCATCGGCAATCCGACCAATGCGGTGCTGGAGGAGCGCGTCGCGGCGCTCGAGGGCGGCACCGCCGGGCTTGCGGTCGCATCGGGCCACGCCGCACAGGTGCTGATCATGCACGCCTTGATGATGCCGGGCGACGAGTTCGTCGCGTCGAGCAAGCTCTATGGCGGCTCGATCAACCAGTTCAATCACTCGTTCAAGAATTTCGGCTGGAACGTGGTGTGGGCGGATCCGGACGATCTCGGCAGCTTCGAACGCGCGGTCTCCCCGAAGACCAAGGCGATCTTCATCGAATCGATCGCCAATCCGGGCGGGGTGATCACCGACATCGCGGCCATTGCAGAGATCGCCCGGCGCGCCGGCGTGCCGCTGATTGTCGACAACACGCTCGCCACGCCCTATCTCTGCCGGCCGATCGATTTCGGCGCCGACATCGTCGTGCATTCGCTGACCAAGTTTCTCGGCGGGCACGGCAACTCGATCGGCGGGATGATCGTCGACGCCGGCACCTTCAACTGGTCGCGCGAGAAGCGCTATCCGATGCTGTGCGAGCCGCGCCCCGAATATCACGGCATCGTGCTGCACGAGACCTTCGGCAATTTCGCCTTCGCCATCGCCTGCCGCGTGCTCGGCCTGCGCGATCTCGGCCCGGCGCTGTCGCCGTTCAATGCATTCCTCATTCTCACCGGCATCGAGACCTTGCCGCTGCGCATGCAGAAGCATTGCGAGAACACGCAGGCCGTCGCCGAATGGCTGTCGCAGCACCCGCAAGTGTCATGGGTGAGCTATCCGGGACTGCCGGGCGACCGCTACCATAATCTCGCGAAGAAATACGTGCCCAAGGGCTGCGGCGCGGTGTTCACCTTCGGGCTGAAGGGCGGCTACGACGCAGGCGTCAAGCTCGTCTCCAGCGTGAAGCTGTTCTCGCATCTCGCCAATATCGGCGACACGCGCTCGCTGATCATCCATCCCGCCTCGACCACGCACCGCCAGCTCTCCGACGCGCAGAAGGTGCAGGCGGGCGCCGGACCGGACGTGGTGCGCCTCTCGGTCGGCATCGAGGACAAGGAGGACATCATCGCCGACCTGGAGCAGGGTCTGGCGGCGTAG
>CAYGZV010000176.1:0-2892 GCA_964354425.1 uncultured Rhodoplanes sp.
TAGAAGGTGACCAGCACCTCGACCACGATCAGCGCGACAATGGCGGCTTCGAGCCGCACGCTGCGGGTCGTGTCCATGATGTCGGTCAGCGCGCGGGCGGTCTCGTCGATCACCCGCAGCTTGCGCGCGAGCGCGGCCGCCCGCTCCTTCAGCTCGTATTCGTCCTCGAGCCGCGCATAGAGCCGCTCGAACTCCGGCTGGTCCCATAGAATGTCGGGCTTCTCTTCCACCTGGACGCGGCCCGACATGCGGTGATGCACGAGCAGCGCCTGCCCGATCGTGCGCAGGAGTTGCCGGCGATTGGAGGGCGAGTTGCCCGTGCGGGCAAGCTCGGCCGCGAACGGCTCGACCACCTCGATCACCTTGCTGACCTCCCGCTCGTCGCGGGCGAGCGCCACGTTCTTGGCGAGCGCGTCGGCGATGACGAGCAGCCGCGATGGAGAAAAATCGCGCACGGTGACAGGGCCGCCCGGGGCGATATGCTCTTCCCGATCGGGCGCGACCTCGATCACCGCGGCTTCGTCCTCGATGCGTGCGAACGGTCCGACAATGCGGGCGGCAAGTCCGCGCACGACTTCGTCTTCTTCGACCGGCGACAGCCCGACCAGCACGGCGACCCCGAAGCGGAACAGCACGGCATAGCCGCCCGCGCCGATGCGGAAGGCGAGCGGGATCGTCGAAATGACGTCGCTGCGTTCGAGCCCGGCCGTATCGATGCGCTCGCCGAGCAGCAGGGCTCGCGCCGTCAGCCGCGCCTTCGGCGCAGGCGGCGCGCTTGCGCGCTCGGTCTTCAGTCCGTCGGTCATTAGTCTATGGTACGGCAGTTTTCGGGGCTGTTATAGGGATGCAGCGACGGCGTTTATGGCCCATATGATGAGAATCGACGCCGATCGCGGGTGGCAGGTTGGTGTTGTTACGAGTTGACCGCATTGCAGCGGATATCTATAAGAGCGCAACTTTTACTATGGAAGCGCGCGTCATGCGAAATTTTATTGCGAGCGTGGTCGTATGGAGGCGCACCGCCTGCGGGTCGTCCTGACGGTCCGCTTGGATGGTGCGCTGCACGGGGGGCTCTCTCAGGCCCCTTTTTTATTCGAGGAACACGGCACGGCGAACAGACGGAGTGAGACAATGGCAAAAGAAATGACCGGCGCCGAGATGGTGGTCGAGACCCTGAAGGACCAGGGGGTCCGGCATATCTTCGGCTATCCCGGCGGGGCCGTGCTGCCGATCTACGACGCGCTGTTCCAACAGGATGGCGTCCGCCACGTTCTGGTGCGCCACGAACAGGGAGCGGTCCATGCCGCCGAAGGCTATGCGCGCTCGACCGGCAAGGTCGGCTGCGTGCTGGTGACCTCGGGACCGGGGGCGACCAACGCGGTCACCGGCCTCACCGATGCGCTCTGCGATTCGATCCCCGTCGTGTGCATCACCGGGCAGGTGCCCACCCATCTCATCGGCAATGACGCATTCCAGGAATGCGACACCGTCGGCATCACCCGGCCCTGCACCAAATACAATTCCCTCGTGAAGGACATCGCCGACCTGCCGCGCGTGCTGCACGAGGCCTTCTACATCGCCGCGAGCGGCCGGCCCGGCCCGGTCGTGGTCGACATCCCCAAGGACGTTCAGTTCGCGACCGGCCTTTACGCGCGGCCGAACGAGTTCCACCACAAGGGTTACCAGCCGAAGCTCAAGGGCGACGCCGACAAGATCAGCGCGGCGGTCGAGCTGATGCGGATGGCGAAGCGGCCGGTGTTCTACACCGGCGGCGGCGTGGTCAATTCCGGCCGGCAGGCCTGCGAGCTGCTGCGCGAACTGGTCCGTGCGACCGGTTACCCGATCACGTCGACGCTGATGGGGCTCGGCGCCTATCCGGCGGCCGACCCGCAATGGCTCGGCATGCTCGGCATGCACGGCACCTACGAGGCCAATCTCGCGATGCACGACTGCGACCTGATGATCTGCATCGGCGCGCGCTTCGACGATCGCATTACGGGGCGGCTCGATGCGTTTTCGCCGGGATCGCGCAAGATCCATGTCGATATCGACCCGTCCTCGATCAACAAGAACGTCAAGGTCGATCTCGGCATTGTCGGCGATTGCGGGAGCGTGCTCGGCGATATGCTGCGGGAATGGCGCGCGCGTTCGGCCGAACCGGACCGGGCCGCGCTCAAGGCCTGGTGGAAGCAGATCGATCAGTGGCGCGGGCGCAAGTGCCTCGGCTACCGGTTCTCGAACGACGTGATCAAGCCGCAATATGCGATCCAGCGCCTCTACGAACTGACCAAGGACCGCGACGTGTTCATCACGACCGAGGTCGGCCAGCATCAGATGTGGGCGGCGCAGTTCTATGGCTTCCAGGAGCCGAACCGGTGGATGACCTCGGGCGGGCTCGGCACCATGGGCTACGGCCTGCCGGCCGCGGTCGGGGTGCAGCTCGCGCATCCGGATTCGCTCGTCATCGATATCGCCGGCGAGGCGTCGGTGCTCATGACCATGCAGGAAATGTCGACCGCGGTGCAGCACCGCCTGCCGATCAAGATCTTCATCCTCAACAACCAGTATATGGGCATGGTGCGCCAGTGGCAGGAACTGCTGCATGGCGGCCGCTACTCCTCGAGCTATACCGAGGCGCTGCCCGACTTCGTCAAGCTCGCCGAGGCTTATCACGCGGTCGGCATCCGCTGCACCAAGCCGGGCGAGCTCGACGACGCCATCCGCGAGATGATCGCTGTGCCGCACCCGGTGATCTTCGACTGCGTCGTCGATCAGGCGGAAAACTGCTTCCCCATGATCCCGTCCGGCCGGGCGCACAACGAGATGCTGCTCGGCGATTCCGGCGAGAGCATCGAGGACGCGATCACCGAGGAAGGCAAGATGATGGTGTGA
>CAYGZV010000176.1:2992-5360 GCA_964354425.1 uncultured Rhodoplanes sp.
TGAACACCGCCACCGCCACCCATTATCCCGCGGCGACTTTTGTCGAGCCGATCGAAACGCGCACGCTGTGCGTCCTCGTCGACAACGAGCCGGGCGTGCTCGCGCGCGTGATCGGCCTGTTCTCCGGGCGCGGCTACAACATCGAAAGCCTCACCGTGTCGGAGACCGAGCACGAGAAGCATCTCTCGCGCATCACCATCGTGACCACCGGCACGCGGATGGTGATCGAGCAGATCAAGAACCAGCTAGACCGCCTCGTCCCGATCCACCGCGTGGTCGACATGACCGAGGCCGGCAGCGCGATCCAGCGCGAGCTCGCAATGGTCAAGGTGCGCGGCAAGGGCGACGAACGCATCGAGGCGCTGCGGCTCGCCGACGCCTTCCGCGCCCGCGTGATCGACGCCACGATCGAGAGCTTCGTGTTCGAGATCACCGGCGCGACCGACAAGATCGACAAGTTCGTGAGCCTGATGATCCCGCTCGGGCTGGTCGAGGTGTCGCGCACCGGCGTCGTCGCCATCGCCCGCGGGCCCGAGGGGATGGGGGCGCGCCCGGCGTGAACGTTGATCGCCGGCAGCCTCGGATATACATTGTATATCCAAGGAGGAACGTTGGGCCATGAAGGTCAAGATCAGCAAATGGGGCAACAGCCTGGCCGTACGCCTTCCAAAGCATTTGGCGGACGAACTCAGCCTTGCGCCCGGCAAGGACGTCGAGATCGCGAAGGACGGCACGCGCCTGACGATCGAAACCGCGCCCGGCCCGAGGATTCCGCACTATCGCCTCGAGGACCTGCTGGCCCAAATCAAACCGGGGCAAGAGCCGCCGCCTCTCGAAGACTGGTCCGCCGTCGAGCCGCCCTGGCCCGACGACGACTGGAGCGATATCGCTCCCAGCGACGAGGAATGGGTATCCGCTAAGCGCGAGTGGGAGGAGAGGCGTGCCAAGCGAGGAAGCGGCGGCGCTTGAAGCCGGGGACATGCTTTGGGTCGATTTCGGGCAGCCGGTCGGGCATGAACAGGGCGGTCGGCGGCCGGCGGTCGTGCTCACATCGAAACACTACAATGTGCGCTCATCGCTTCTCCTCGTATGTCCGATCACCCGCAAGTCGCGCGATTGGCCCTTCGAGGTTCGATTGCCTCCGGGCGGAAAGCTGAACGGAGTCGTGCTCGTCGATCAGATCAAGGTTATCGATCCCGCCGCGCGCCCGATCAGTTACGCTGGCCGGTTGCCGAGCGAGGTCCTAGGCGCGGTGAAGGCCAAGCTCGCCGCCCTGCTCGGAATCCCCGTTTCCAACTGAGCGTTTCCACGCTACACGCACGGCGCTCGACAAGGAGAGACCATCCATGCGCGTTTACTACGACCGCGACGCCGACGTGAACCTGATCAAGGGCAAGAAGGTGGTCATTGTCGGCTATGGCAGCCAGGGGCACGCGCATGCGCTGAACCTGCGCGATTCCGGGGTGAAGGACGTCGCGGTCGCGCTGCGCAAGGGCTCGACGAGCGCGCAAAAGGCGCAAGCCGAGAAGCTTGCCGTGATGGAGGTCGCCGACGCCGCGAAGTGGGCGGACGTCATGATGATGCTCACGCCCGACGAATTGCAGGGCGACATCTATCGCGACCACTTGCAGGCCAACATGAAGCAGGGCGCGGCGCTGATGTTCGCGCACGGGCTCAACATCCATTTCAACCTGATCGAGCCGCGCGCCGACCTCGACGTGATGATGATCGCCCCCAAGGGCCCCGGCCACACCGTGCGCGCGGAGTACCAGCGCGGCGCCGGCGTCCCGGTGCTGATGGCGATCCACCGCGACGCCTCCGGCAATGCGCATGATCTCTGCCTCTCCTACGGCTCGGCGATCGGCGGCGGACGCGCCGGCATCATCGAAACGACGTTCCGGGAGGAATGCGAGACCGACCTGTTCGGCGAGCAGTCGGTGCTGTGCGGCGGCCTGGTCGAACTGATGAAGGCGGGCTTCGAGACGCTGGTGGAGGCGGGCTACTCCCCGGAAATGGCCTATTTCGAATGCGTGCACGAGGTGAAGCTGATCGTCGACCTCATCTATGAGGGCGGCATCGCCACCATGAACTATTCGATCTCCAACACTGCCGAGTACGGCGAGTACAAGTCCGGCCCGCGCGTGGTGACGCCGGAGACCAAGGCGGAGATGAAGCGCATTCTCGACGACATCCAGGCGGGCCGGTTCGTGCGCGACTGGATGCTGGAGAACAAGGTCAACCAGACCTCGTTCAAGGCGATGCGCGCCAAGATGGCTGCGCACCCGATCGAGGATATCGGCGCGAAGCTGCGCGCCATGATGCCGTGGATCAAGCAGCGCGCGATGGTCGACAAGAGCAGGAACTGATT
>CAYGZV010000177.1:0-5358 GCA_964354425.1 uncultured Rhodoplanes sp.
ACTCTGGGAGCGGATTGCCATGCCACAGCATCTTCCCGTGCGAGAGGTGGCCCGCGCTAATCTCGCGATCGCTTTGACGCTGGTGTGGAGCGGCGTCGCCGCCTGCGTCGTCGGCGCGTGCGTCTACGACGTCGGTCGCTGGGTGGAAGCCTGGTGAGCACGCCAGCAAACCGGCGGGTGGCGGCCTATCCTGAGAATATGCTGCGATGCAGCATGAAATGCTGCAACGCAGCTTCAATGTGAACGCGCAGTGCCGGGGGAGCGTTCGCCTGCTCTTGTCAGGACTGTAAACCGCCCTTTCCGGAGTTCTTCACGCTTTCCATCGCGCTCTTGGTCGCCGTCTCGCCCAGATCCTTGACCTGCTCGCTCAGGACCTGCATCTGCGACTGGACGAATTCGGTTTGCATCCGGACCATTTCCTGGATGTCCTTGGCCTGGACGATCTTCTGGGCAAACTCGAACGCCGACAAGACGTTACGCTCGGCAAAGCTCATCGCCTTCTTGCTGATGCCCTGCGCGCCGACCTGGCCCGCCTTGACCCGCTCTTCGAAGGTGGAAACCGCTTCCTGAGCCGCCTGCATGTAGTTGTTGAAGGCGAGCTTCGCCTGCTCGACGCTTCGTTCCGCCACGGCCCTCATTTCGTTCGGGATCTCGAATGGCGGCGTCGTTCCCTTCATCATTTTGCTCTCCTCTCGTGGCGGATCCGAACTTCCCCGGCCGCCTTCTATAGGCATTATTGCACTGCAACATGAAGGATGCAATTGCAATTTCGTAGTCCCTTCGTCCTGTTAGGCCGTTATATCTAGCCCATTACGGCTAGTTCACTTGTTCCGGATGGTCTCGGACCGCGCGACCATCGGGAAAGGCTACCAATGAGGAGCACGACGGCGCCGGGGCCCCCCGGTTGGGCAAATCCGGCGCCCGTCATTTCGCATGCAACTTTAGTCGAACTGTGAGTCTAATGCGGGCCGGGCCCGCTTGGTTCATGCGCCGGGGAAGCCCTTCGCATCATCGCGCCGGCCCAATTGTGGCTGAGATGCGCAGAACGGCGACATCGCTCCGCGGGGCGCGCGTCCGCGCCGGCAGTCTGCGACGGATCATTCGCCGGCATGCGGTGTTATCTCCGGCACAACCGTACACGGGACGGCCGCCATTCAGGCTGCTTGGAAGGCGTTCGGACGATCGGAGACCGCAATGTGGACAACGGTCCGCCAGTTTCTCGGCACGGGCGCGACCGCGCTCGCGCTGACGATCGCCGCACTCTTCCCGAGCGGCGCCCGCGCCGAGACGGTGGACCTGCTGCTTGCGCTCGCGGCCGACGTTTCGCGCAGCGTCGACGCGCAGAAGTTCCAGCTCCAGCGCGAAGGCTACGCCGCTGCGATCACCAATCCGCGCGTGCTGGAGGCGATCGGGGCCGGCCGATTCGGCCGCGTCGCGATCTGCTATATCGAATGGTCCGGCGCAGGCAACCAGAAGGTGGTGGTCGACTGGACGGTCGTCCGCGATACCGAAAGCGCCAATCAGTTCGCGAGCCAGCTCGCGGAAACGCCGCGCGCCTTTGCCGATCGCACCTCGATCAGCGGCGGAATCGATTTCGCGATGGCGCAGATCGAGCGCGCGCCGTTCGAGGCGCAACGCCGGACGATCGACGTGTCCGGCGACGGCACCAACAATTCCGGGCGCGACGCGGCGGTTGCCCGCGATGAGGCCGTCGGCAAGGGCGTCACCATCAATGGGCTGGTCATTCTCACCGACCAGCCGTTGTCCTGGAATGCCGAACACACCAATCCCGCGGGCGGGCTTGAGAATTATTTCCGCGTTAATGTGGTCGGCGGACCCGGCGCGTTCGTCGCGGTCGCGGAGGACTTTGCCTCGTTCGGCCAGGCGATCCTCAACAAGCTCGTCGCCGAAATTGCGGACGCTCCGCTGAAAGACATCCCGCGCGGCTCTCTGGCGGATGCCGGAGCTGCGGTGCGTTGATGCTCCATAAATGCGCGCGTTTGGCTTTCGGCGTGCGTTCCGCACGCAAATTCGCAAGCGCGATCAAATACCAAGACGGTTGTTTCGACTCGTTCCAATCAGCACAGATTTTAACTATTCTAACATATTGATATATATAACATATTTGTCTTGACGGGCGCTGTTGCCGCCCCTAGCAGTTGCGATCGAAGGCGCTCGCGCCGATGCGCAGCCGCCGGTTGCAACAGGAGTGACTCATGCCGCTACGCTTCTGGCGAGTTTCCGGCGCGAGCCGAGCGCCCGCGCCGATCGTCATCGCCCTTGCAGGCGCGCTAGCCGCCGGCGCAGGTCCCGCCGTCGCGCAGTCGAACGAGGTGAATGTCTACACCTATCGCGAGGCAAAGCTCATTGCGCCGCTGTTCGAGGCCTTCACCAAGGAGACCGGAATCAAGGTCAATGTGATTTCCGCGAGCGCGGGCTTGGAGCAGCGCATCGCGACCGAGGGTCCGAACAGTCCCGCCGACGTGCTTCTGACCGTCGATATCGGACGCCTGAAGGAGGCGGTCGATCTCGGGATCGCCCAGCCGATCAAGTCCGAGCTGCTCGAGAAGACGGTGCCGCCGCAATATCGCGATCCGAACGGGCTTTGGTTCGCAATCTCCGCCCGCGCCCGCGTCGTTTACGCCGCGCGCGATCGCGTGCCGCAGAACGAGATCAGCTATGAAGAGCTGTCCGATCCCAAATGGAAAGGCAAGATCTGCATCCGCTCGGGCCAGCACATCTACAACAACGCGCTCTTCGCCGCCTATATCGCGCATCATGGCGAGGCCAAGGCCGAGGAATGGCTCACCGGGCTCAAGGCGAATCTCGCGCAGAAGCCGTCGGGCGGCGACCGCGAGGTTGCGCGCGACATCGCGGCCGGCAAATGCGATATCGGGCTCGGCAATACCTACTATTGGGCGTTGATGCTCAATCGCGAGCCCGACAAGAAAGCGTGGGCGGACGCCACCAAGGTCATCCTTCCGACCTTCCAGGGCGGCGGCACGCATATGAACATATCCGGCGTCGTGCTGCTGAAGAACGCGCCGAACAAGGACAACGCCATGAAGCTCATCGAGTGGCTGATGAGCGATCAGGCGCAGAAGCTCTACGCCGACTTGAACTACGAATATCCGGTGCGCGCATCGACGGGAGTAAACCCCACCATTGCGGGCTATGGCGAACTGAATGCCGATTCTTTGCCGATCGCTGCGATCGCCGACAACAAGAAAAAAGCCGCGACGCTCGTCGACAAAGTGGGATTTGACAACTGAGGCGACGGGGCGCGTTCAACGGCGCGCGCGGCGCGACCGGTTGGCCCCACCGGCCGCGCTGCGTGGATTCCTCCCCCGCATGCGAGGGAGAAATCGTTTGTCAGCCGCAGGGAAATCAGCCGGTGGCGCTACGGCGGATCCGACCTTGGACCCGCCCGCCCCGCCATTCGGCCTGCTCGACCGGATCGCCCAGCTGCGGCCGCCGCATCCGGTCGCCATAACGCTGCTCATCCTCGTCGCCGCGCTGCCGCTCGCGCCGATTGCGAGCCTTCTTCACATCGCCCTGCGGGGCGACGCCGATATCTGGCGGCATCTCTTCGCCTATGTGCTCCCGACCGCCCTGGTCGACACCGTCCTGCTGTTGGCGGGGGTCTCCGCCATCGCGGCGATCGTCGGCGTCGGCACGGCGTGGATGGTGACCGCCTATCAGTTCCCCGGGCGCGACCTCCTCGTCTGGCTGCTGCCGCTGCCGCTCGCCTTCCCGACCTATATCGTCGCCTATGTCTATGTCGACGTGCTGGACGCGCTCGGGCCGGTGCAGGGGCTGTTGCGCAGCGTGACGGGTTGGCGCTCGGCGGCCGATTACTGGTTTCCCGAGATTCGCTCGCTCGGCGGCGCCGTCTTCGTCATCGGCATCGTGCTCTATCCTTATGTCTACCTCGCCGCGCGCACGATGTTTCAAACGCAGAGCGTGACCCTGATCGAGATCGCGCGCGGGCTCGGCGCGCGCCGCTGGCGGCTCGCCCGCGACGTCACCCTGCCGCTGGCGCGTCCCGCCATCGCCGCAGGGCTCGCCCTCGTGCTCATGGAAACGCTGAACGACATCGGCGCGAGCGAGTATCTCGGTGTGAACACGCTGACGCTCTCCATCTTCACCACCTGGCTCAATCGCGGCAGCCTTGCCGGCGCCGCGCAGATCGCCTGCGTGATGCTGATCGTGGTGGCCGCGCTCATCGCGCTCGAGCGGGCGGCGCGGCGCGGGCGCGGATATGCCGGGCTCGATCGCGATCCGCGCCGGCACGCCCGGCTTCCCCTGCGCGGGCCGAAGCGGCATGCCGCCGCCGCGCTCTGCCTCGTCCCGGTCGCGCTCGGATTCATCGTTCCGTTCACTTTCCTCGCCAATCAGGTGATCCGGCGCGAGCTTCTGGTCGGCTTCGATCCGAGCCTTCTCGATCACGCGCTGACCACCGTCATGCTGGCCGCGTCCGCCACCGCCGTCACGCTTGCGCTCGGGTTCGGCGTCGCCTTTGCCCAGCGCGTCGTCCGCCGCCCGTTCGGCGCCGCCTGCGTGTCGATTGCGGGCCTCGGCTATGCCGTTCCCGGCACCGTGTTGGCGCTCGGCCTGCTCGCGCCGCTGGTCGCCTTCGACGAAATGGTCAATGCCGTGACGCAGGCTTTCGGCGGGGAAAGGGTGGGCCTGCTGCTTGCCGGTTCGAGCGCCGCCCTCGTGCTCGCTTATGTGGTGCGGTTCCTGGCGATCCCGACCGGGTTCGCGCAAGCGGGCCTCGGGCGCATTTCGACCGATCTCGATGATGCGGCCTGCAATCTCGGCGCGCGGCCCGCCACGGTGCTGCGCAGCGTATACCTGCCGCTCACCCGGACGGCGCTGTTCAGCGCGGCGCTGCTCGTCTTCGTCGATTGCCTCAAGGAGCTTCCGGCGACGCTCTTGCTGCGCCCGCTCAATGTCGAGACGCTCTCGACTTACATCTATCAGTTTGCGGCGCGCGGAAGCTTCGAGGAGGGCGCGCTCGCCGCCCTGCTCATCGTGCTGGTCGGGGTGCTGCCGGTGATCCGGCTGGTGCGCATCGCCGACAACTTCGACCCGGTGCGGCCGGGGGCGTGACGCCGGGAGCGCATTCCTTGTCGCCCGCTTTCGTACGGCCGCGCGCCTATGCTTTAGAGAAGGTCGGGCTGGTCGGGCGCCGCGGCTCGCGCGGTCCGCCGCGCACGGGGAAACACGCGATGGAGTTCATCAATTCCGAGGCGGCGAAGGCGTTGCGCCTGCCCTTCAGCCAGGCCGTGCGCGTCGGCGACGTGCTCTATCTTTCTGGCGCGCTCGGCAACAAGCCCGGCACGCTGGAACTAG
>CAYGZV010000178.1:0-5348 GCA_964354425.1 uncultured Rhodoplanes sp.
GAGCGCGTCGTCATCGACAGCGACTTCGCGCCGCCGTTCCGGATTGAACGCTCCGTAGCGGATCGACGAGATTTCCTTGGGAGCCGCAAATCTGACCTGCGGGAGATCGTAATTCGCCGGAAGACCATAGTTGGCCGAAAGCCAGGTTATCAGCGCTGTCAGCAGGGCTTGCATGACCGTGTCTCTCCGATGCCAGCGTCTCTGGCGTTCGATGAAAGCGACTCATCGCCGGCCGCCGCATGCTTGAGCGTGCTGCTTGTGCGATGACTTGTGCTTTAGTTTTCTCGCGGGTCGACGATCGTTTGCTTCCGATGTGCGCTCCGCGCAACGAACCGACCTGGAGCGTCAGCGGTCGGTACGTTCGTCCGCCGACCGCATCGCCGATGGCGTCTTCTGAGCCGCCTTCAGTGGATATGACCCTTGGCCTGCTCAAACCAACGCTCCTCCTCCGGGGGCGTGGGCCGATACACCGTCGCGCCCCGGGTCAGCGCGCTTTCCAGCCTGCTCAAATTGCTCTTGCGATCCGGCGTCGCAGCTCCGGCGGCAGAAGCAAGCACGCAAGCCGAGGCGAGAATGACGGCGGTGACTTTCTTAAGCATGGCTGGTCTCCGACTGCGGGCCCCCATCTCCTCCACCCTATGGAAGCCGCGCTCGGCCTCGTATGAACCAAATCACTCCCGTCATGCTTCTCCGGCGCAGCCGCGCCCAATCGATGCGCGAGCGAAACAGGATTAGCCCAACAGCATTGGCCTGTGTGCCGACCGGCGGCAGCGTTTACACTGGCACGTCATGAAATCTCGTTTTAGTTCGCTCGGCCGCGATGCGCGCAACTGCCCTCGCATGAATCGCGGTGCGTAAGCGGCCGCACGCGAAGCAACTGAACTCACGAGCATTTGCTTCGGGCGCTCTTGCCGCAATCGGCGCGCGAGGCTTATCGTCTCTGTGTAGAGGTCGCTCGCGGCGGAGACGACGTGGATGGGGAGTTGAAGGCGACGCACACGACCATTGAGGTGCGATGCCCGAGTTGCGGCAAGCCCAACCCTGAAGACAAGAATTTCTGCGGAGATTGTGGCGTCGCTCTGGTGCTCAAGTGCCCGAGTTGCGGCAGCCAGAATTCCGCGGATAAACGGTTTTGCGGCGATTGCGGCGCAGCTTTATCAGACCCGAGACCGTCCCCCGAACCCGTGCGCCCGGCGGGTTCTCGCTCGCTCATGGAACGCGAAGCGGAACGCCGTCAGCTGACGGTGCTGTTCTGCGACCTGGTGGGCTCGACCGCGCTGTCCACGCGTCTCGACCCGGAAGATTATCGCGCCGTCATCGCCGCCTATAACAAGTGCATCGCTCAGGTGATCGGCAGGCACCAGGGCGTGATCGCGCGATATGCGGGCGATGGCGCTCTCGCCTATTTCGGCTATCCCACCGCGCATGAGGACGACGCCGATCAGGCGGTGCGCGCCGGACTGGCGCTGATTTCCGCGGTGGCGAAGCTGCAAGATACGATCCAAACCGCCCTGCAGGTCCGCGTGGGAATAGCAACCGGCACCGTGATCGTCGGCGATCTGATCGGAGAAGGCGCAGCCCAGGAACAGGCGGCGTTCGGCGAAACCCCGAACCTTGCCGCTCGGCTGCAGACGTTCGCCGAGCCGAGCACGGTGGTGATCTGCGCGAATACGCGGCGCATCGCTGCGGGGCAGTTCGAATATCGCGACCTTGGCCTCATCCCGCTCAAAGGGCTGGCGGAGCCCGTGTCAGCCTGGCAGGCGCTGAAGGCGACCGAGGTGGAAAGCCGCTTTGCGGCGCGCCACAGCGCCAAGGTCAAGCCTCCGCTCGGCCGCGACGAGGAAATGGACATTTTGCAGCGCCGCTGGCGGCGCGCAACGCAAGGCGAAGGCCAGGTCGTCGTTCTCACTGGCGAGCCGGGGATCGGCAAGTCCCACATCGCGCTTGCGGTGCAGGAAATGCTCGAGGGCGAGCCGCATATATCGCTGCGCTATTTCTGTTCGCCGCACCACACCAACAGCGTCCTCTTCCCGATCCTTGCTCACCTGAAGCGGGCCGCGGGTTTCCAGCGGGGCGAGCCGCCTGCGGAGAAACTGGCCAAGCTGGAAAGCCTGCTCGCGCGATGCGCCGCAGAGCCGGAGCAGACCGCTCTCGTGGCCGATCTCCTTTCGCTGCCGTTGAACGAGCAGCAGCGTCAGCGCAATCTGACGCCGCAGAAGCGCAAGGAAATGACACTGGCGGCGCTCTGGAGCCAGATTCACACGCTCGCGACGCAGCAACCCACGCTCGTCATTTTCGAGGACGTCCACTGGATCGATCCGACCTCGCTGGAATTCCTTGCGCTCGCAGTCGAACGGGTCGCCCCGATCCGGGCGCTCGTCTTGATCACCACGCGGCCCGAGTTCGTCGCGCCGTGGCCAGGCCATTCGCATGTGACGACCATTCATTTGAGCCGACTCGGCCGGCGCGATGGAATCGCGCTGATCGACCGGGTCGTCGGAGGAAAGTCGCTGCCGGAAGCGGTGATCAACGAACTGCTGACACGAACCGACGGCGTGCCTCTGTTCGTCGAAGAACTGACCAAGACATTGCTGGAAAGCGGATTGCTGCAAACCCGCGACGATCGCTACGTGCTTGACGGCCCATTGCCGCCCTGGGCGATTCCCACCACCCTGCAGGGGTCCCTGCTCGCGCGCCTGGACCGCTCGGCCTCCGCGAAAGAGGTGGCCCAGACCGGGGCGGCGGTCGGACGCGAGTTTTTCTACGAACTTCTCAGCCTGGTTTCGGCGCTGCCGCAAGACAGGCTGGACGAGGCGCTCGATCAGCTCATCCGGTCGGAATTGCTGTTTTCGCGCGGCGAGAAACCGCACACCGTCTACACCTTCAAACATGCGCTGGTGCGCGACGCGGCCTATGCGGGGCTGCTCAAGACGCGGCGGACGCAATTGCATGCCGCGATCGCCAACGCCTTCGAACAGCACTTCCCGGAACTGATCGAGGCGCAGCCTGAAACGCTCGCATGGCATCTCACCGAGGCGGGCCTCGTCAAGCGAGGCGGCGAATACTGGCTGCGGGCCGGCCGCAACGCCGCCTCGACCTCGGCCAATATCGAGGCCGCGGCGCATCTACAGCGCGGGATCGAGGCCGCGCGACGTCTCGCCGACGGCTTGGACAAGGACCGATTGGAGCTTGACCTGCAGCTTGCCCTCGCGCCCTGCCTGATCGCGACGCAAGGTCCGGCCTCGACTTTGGCGGTGGCGACGTTCGGTCAGGCGCGCGAGCTGTGCGAGCGGCTCGGGAATCCGCCCGAATATTTGCACGTGATGTTCTGGCTCGCGACCGCGGCCGTCATTCGCGGCGAACTCGTTCGCGCCAACGAGACGGTCGTCGATCTGATCGCCCTCGCCCAGCAGCGCAACGATCGGGCCGCACTGCTGAATGCGCGGCGCGGCCACGCGATGATCCTCCTTTTTCTCGGAGCATTGGCCGATTCCATCGAGGAGTGTCGACGCGCCATCGAGCTTTTCGATACGAGCAACGAGGCCGAGAGGCTGGCCGCGCGGGACGCCGGACAGGATGCGGGCGCGGCGGCGTCCGCCTTGCTGTCGTGGGGCTTGTGGCTGCATGGCGACGTCGACGAGGCCGTCGCGCAGCTTGCCCTCGCGCTCGAGCGCGCCGACGCCGTCCAGCACCCCCATACCCAGGCCTATGTCACTTATTACGGCTCGATCCTGCATGCGTTGCGCGGCGAATGGTCGGTGGCCCAGAGCTACGCCGGGCGTTGCTTCGCGCTGTCCGACAAGCACGGCTTCCGCCAGTGGCGCGGTTTGTCGCGCGCCGTCCGCGACATCTGCGCCGCGATGACGGACCCCTCGACGAGCGCGTTCGACGATGTGACGAGCGCGCTCGCCGACTATCGCAAGGCGGGCTATCAGCTTGGGATAACGTCGCTGTTCGTGCTGCTGTGTCCGGCCCTGCTGCTGCGCGGCCAGCCGCGAGCGGCGCTGGAAATCGCCGAGCAGGGACTCGAAATCGCCAGTCACAACAATGAACGGGTGTTCGAGGCCGAGTTGCACCGGCTGAAGGCGCGGGCGCTCCTGGCGGACCGCGCGCCCGAGGCGCGAGCGCAAGCGCATGCCCTGCTCAGCGAGGCCCTGTCCGTCGCCCGCGCGCAAAACGCCCGCTCGCTCGAGCTTCGCGCCGGCGCCGACTGCGCCACGCTGTGGATCGATGAGGGCCGGTCCGAAAAGGCGTTCGATCTTCTCGCCCCGATTCGAGCGCAGTTCACCGAGGGCTTGGATACGCACGACATCCGTCAGGCCAAGGCGCTGCTCGATCAGCTGCTGTGACCTAGGTCACACCCGTGTTGCGTGTTCTTGGTTAACTTTGGTTGAAACTCGGGGAGATGCGGACATGCCGAAGAGAGCGATTGCGCTGGCGGGCGGCGGACCTGCGGCAGCGTTGCATATCGGAGCCCTGGAGTATCTCAGGGAGCAGGGAATAGCGTTCGACAAGCGAGACGATATCTGGGCTCTGTCCTGCATCGGCGCCTGGGTCGGCATCGTCTACAATCAGTGCGACAAGGGCGCCGAGGTCGAGCAGACGAAGCGGTTTTTCCGGGACCATGTTTACCGCGACGATGTCTCTTATTCGCGGTTTCCGATCAACGCCGTCTTCGGGCCGGACCTCGTCGCCCTCACGCGGGCCAGCGCCGAGTTCCTTTCCGATATAGAAAACTACCGGAACATCGTCCTGCCGGGAAAAATGTTCGAGTTCGCCCGCGACGCCCTTGCCTTCTCCGTCAATCCCAAGCGCTGGAACCAGGGAGACGTCAGCAAGCTCGCGCTCGAGTTCAGCGCGGCGCACCCGTTCACCCGGTTCCTGACGTCGATGATGTATCTGTCGAACGTCAACGGCCTGTCGAAAATGTACTACAAGAACAGCACCTTCCTGAACGCGATCGATTTCAAGCGGATCAAGGAGGACGACAAGCCGTTCATTTTCCACAACGCCTTCAATCTGGCGACCAAGCAGATCGAGCTGTTCGCCAATCGGATGCTTGATAAACCCACCCTCAAGTCCGACGGGATCACGCGCACGATCGGCGCTACCGGCGTTGCCGTGATTGAGGTTGTCCGTCGGGCGCGGGAAGGCAAGGATCCTGGCGAGATCGTTCGAGAACTGCCGAAGCTCTCATTGGACGATGTGACGAATGCGCTTGGGTACGCATCGCAGAACCAGAAATACCAGCCGCTCGACGCGAGCACGCTCTGCGCCTGTTCGGCGCTGCCCTACATCGAAGAGACGGTCCGGTTCGAAAGCGGAGCCGAGTATTGCGAAGGGGCGCT
>CAYGZV010000179.1:0-2504 GCA_964354425.1 uncultured Rhodoplanes sp.
GCGTCGGCCACGCGGTCGGGCGAAGGGAGCGTCGCCGGGTCTTCGCCCGGCATGAACTGGGCGCGCATGCGGGTGCGCGTCGCCCCCGGATTGATAAGATTGACGCGCACGCGCGTGGTGACCGTCTCCGCCGCATAGGTGCGCGCCAGCATTTCGAGCGCGGCCTTGGAAATCGCGTAGGGGCCGACATAGGCGCGCGCATTGTGGGCGACGCCCGAGCTCAGGAACACGACGCGGCCGGCCGGCGCGGCCCGCAGCAGCGGGTCCATGCAGCGGATGAGCTGGAGATTCGCGGTGACGTTGATGCGCATCATCCGCTCGAACTCCGCCGGATCGACATGGCCGAGCGGCGAGACCGGCCCGAGCAGGCCGGCATTGCTGATCAGGATGTCGAGCCGCTGGTAGCGCTCGTTGAGCGCGAGCGCGAGCCGCGCGACGCCGTCGAAATCGTCGAGGTCGAGCGGCACGAGGGTGGCGCTGCCGCCCTCGGCGCGAACCGCATCGTCAAGCTCTTCCAGCCCGCCCACCGTGCGCGCGACCGCAACGATATGCGCGCCGGCGCGCGCCAGCGCGAGCGCGGTCGCGTGTCCGATCCCGCGTGAGGCGCCGGTGACGAGCGCAATCGAATCGGCGAGCGGTTGGTCAGCCATGTCTGATGCATCTTCTATCCGCGGGCGGCGTCTTGGAATCGACTCCGCCGTGTTCCCGAACTCAGGTTGTCTAGCGGCCGGCGGGCGCCCGATGCAATCACCGTATCAATTCTGGGGGGAAGGCTCCCGCCACCAGGTCTCGGGCAGGTAGCCGTATAGCGAGGTCGCCGGCGGATGGCGGATCGATCGCCAGCGCGCCACCCACTGGGCGGGCAGGTGATAGAGCGGCACCACGTATTGGCCGGAAATGAGGATGCGGTCGAGCGCGCGCACGGCGGCGACGAAGTCCGGGCGCGACTGCGCCTTCAGGATGGCGGCGATCATCGCGTCGATCGCCGGCGAGCGCACGCCCATATAGTTGCGGCTGCCCTGCTCGTCGGCCGAAGCCGAGCCCCAATAGAACGCCTGCTCGTTGCCCGGCGAGAGCGACTGGTCCCACCGATATTGCACCATGTCGTAATCGAAACTGATGCGCCGCTGCTCGTATTGCACGGCGTCCACCACGCGGATCGTCGGCTCGATGCCGGCACGGCGGAGGCTGCGCGCGAAAGCGAGCGCGATGCGCTCCTGATCCTTGGTCGTCACCATGATCTCGAAGGTGAAGGGCTTGCCGGTCGCGCGCTCCTTGAGCACGGTGCCGACGAGATCGTAGCCCGCCTCGGCGAACAGTTTGAGCGCGGCCTTGAGCCTGTCGCGATCGCGGCCGGAGCCGTCCGAGGAGGGCGGCGACCAGGTTCCCTCCATCACGTCCGCGCGCACCGCGTCCGGGAACGGCGCAAGCAGCGCGCGCTCGCGCGCATCGGCCGGGCGGCCGCGACTGGCCAGTTCGCTGCCCTCGAAATAGCTGCCGCTGCGCTGATAGCGGCCGAAAAACAGGCTGCGATTGATCCACTCGAAGTCGAGCAGCTGGTTGATCGCCTCGCGCACGCGGATGTCGGCGAAGACCGGCCGCCGCGTATTGAATACGAAGGCGAGCATGCCCTGCGGCAGGCCGGTCAGGAATTCCTCCTTGATCACGCGGCCGTCGCGCGCCGCCGGGAAGTCGTAGGCCGTTTCCCAGCGGCCGGGATCGGTCTCCGCATGCAGGTCGAACAGGCCTTTGCGGAACGCCTCGAAATACGAATTGGCGTCGCGGTAATACTCGAACCGCACCGTGTCGAAATTCCAGAACCCGCGGTTCACCGGGAGATCGCGCCCCCAGTAATCGGGATTGCGCGTGAGCGTGACGCTCTTGCCGACATCGACCGCGGAGATCACATAGGGGCCGCTGCCGACGATCGGCTTGAGCGAGGTGTCTTCGAACTTGTCCGCATCGACGGCGTGGCGCGCAAGCACCGGCATCAGGCCCAGAATGAGCGGCAATTCGCGATCCTCGGCGCCGGACAGATCGAACCGCACGCCGCGCTCTCCGACCTGTTCCGCCTTGCTCACCTTGGCGTAATAGGTGCGGAAATTCGGCCGCCCCTTGTCGCGCAGCAGCCGCCAGGAGAACATCACGTCCTCGGGCGTCACCGGCGCGCCGTCGGAAAACCTCGCCCGTTCGTCGAGATTGAAGGTGACGAAGGAGCGCTCGGCGTCCGTCTCGACCGAGCGGGCGAGCAGTCCGTACAGCGTGAACGGCTCGTCATAGCCACGCGCGAGCAGGCTCTCGATCACATAGCCGCGCAGCGATTGCGCCGGCACGCCCTTGACGATGAGCGGGTTGAGGCTGTCGAACGTGCCGAGCACGCCGATGGTCAGGCGGCCGCCTTTCGGGGCGTCCGGATCCGCATAACGGAAATGCGTGAAGTTTTCCGGCAGCGCCGGTTCGCCATGCATGGCGATGGCGGAGCGCGGCTGCGTTTCTGCAGGCGA
>CAYGZV010000179.1:2604-5315 GCA_964354425.1 uncultured Rhodoplanes sp.
AGAGGGGAGAAACGTCACGTTGCGCCATGCCGATTCGTTATCGCCCCCGAAAACTTAGCACGCCCTGTGTGGCGGACCTGTGGTAACGCAGCGCGATGACGAATGCCGAAACCGTGAACCCGCTGGCCGAGCGGATCGTCGGTCTCTACGAGCGACATGCCCGGGAATGGGACGCCGATCGCGGTCGCAGCCTGTTCGAAAAGCCCTGGCTCGACCGCTTTGCCGCGCTCCTGCCGCCCGGCGCGTCGATCCTCGATCTCGGCTGCGGATCGGCGGAGCCGATCGGCCGATATCTCATCGAGCGAGGCTTTCACCTGACGGGGGTGGACGCCTCGCCCGCGCTGATCGGCCTTTGCCGCGCGCGTTTTCCCGATCATGCGTGGACGGTCGCCGACATGCGCACGCTCGCGCTCGGACGGACATTCCACGGCCTCATGGCCTGGGACAGTTTCTTCCACCTGGCGCATGCCGATCAGCGCCGGATGTTTCCGGTCTTCCGCGATCATTCGACGCCGGGAGCGGCCCTGCTGTTCACCAGCGGACCATCGCATGGCGAGGCCGTCGGCAGCTATCGCGGCGAGCCGCTCTATCACGCGAGCCTCGCCGAGGACGAGTACCGGTCGCTACTGCGCGCGAACGGTTTCGCCGTCGTCGACCATGTCGCGGAAGACTTGGACTGCGGCGGGCACACGGTCTGGCTCGCTCAGCAGAAACCCACCGCCGTCCCGTGCAGGTCGTAGGCGTCGGCGCGCTCGATCTTCACGGTCGCGATCTCGCCCACCCGCAGCGGGCGGCGCGAGGCGACATAGACCGCGCCGTCGATCTCGGGCGCGTCGGCCTTGCTGCGGCCCTTGGCGACGCATAGCGCGCGGTCAGCCTGCAAGCGCGGCGGCCCCGCCTCGTCGATGATCACCTGCTGGCGCGTGCCGAGCTTGGCCTTGAGGCGCTTCGCGGAGATCGCTTGCTGACGCTGCATGAAGCGATGCCAGCGCTCCTCCGTCACTTCGGCGGGGACCGCCGGCGCGAGCTCGTTCGCGGCCGCTCCCTGGACCGGCTCGTAGCGGAAGCACCCGACGCGGTCGAGCGCGGCCTCGCCGAGCCAGTCGATCAGGAACGCGAAATCCTCCTCGGTCTCGCCGGGAAAACCGACGATGAATGTCGAGCGAATGGTCAGGTCGGGGCAGAGTTCGCGCCAGCGGCGGATGCGCGCGAGCGTCTTCTCCTGCGCGGCCGGCCGGCGCATGCGGGCGAGCACCGCAGGCGCCGCATGCTGGAACGGCACGTCGAGATAGGGGAGCACCTTGCCCTCGGCCATCAACGGGATCACCTCGTCGATGTGCGGGTAGGGGTAGACATAGTGCAGGCGCACCCACACGTCGAACTCGCCGAGCGCGCGCACGAGATCAATGAAGCGCGCCGGCACCTCCTGCTCGCCCCATGAACTCGACGCGTATTTCAGGTCGAGGCCATAGGCCGAGGTGTCCTGCGAGATGACGAGCAGTTCCCGCACGCCCGCCGCGACGAGCTTTTCCGCTTCGCGCAGCACGTCGGCGGCGCGCCGGGAGACGAGGTCGCCGCGCAGCCGCGGAATGATGCAGAAGGTGCAGCGATTGTTGCAGCCCTCGGAAATCTTCAGATAGGCGTAGTGGCGCGGCGTGAGCTTGACGCCTTGCGGGGGAACGAGATCGAGAAACGGCGCGTGCGGGCGCGGCGCGGCGCCGTGCACCGCGCGCATGACGCTTTCGAATTGCTGCGGACCGGTCACCGCGAGCACATTGGGATGATGCTGCGTGATCGCCTCCGGCTCTGCGCCCAGGCAGCCGGTCACGATCACCTTCCCGTTTTCGGCGAGCGCATCGCCGATCGCCTGCAGCGATTCGGCCTTGGCGCTGTCGAGAAAGCCGCAGGTGTTGACGATCACGAGGTCGGCGCCCGCATGGGCCTGCGCAAGCTCGTAGCCTTCCGCGCGCAGCCGCGTGACGATCCGCTCGGAATCGACCAGCGCCTTCGGACAGCCGAGCGAGACGAAGCTGACTTTGGGCGCGGGCGCGGCCGCGGCATCGGTATGAGCATACGGATCAGAGACGGCTCGCATCGGCACTCCGTGTCCCCTGGGGAGGCCAGGGCAAAAGAAATTGCCCATATTTCAAAAAAATGCCACGACCAATTGGCCGGATGCGACCCGCGAGGGGCGATCAACCAACAGAACGGTCCCCGCATGACCGCATCACACGATGAAAACATTCCCGTTGTCGAGCCGCGGCCGAGCTCCGATGTTCCGGATGTGACGCTTCGGGCCTTGGAGCAGCGCATCCGGCAGCAGGAGATTCTGTCGGAACTCGGAGTTATGGCGCTCCAGGGTGCGGCGTTCGATCAGCTGCTGACCGAGACCGCGCGGCTCACGGCGGAGGGGCTGCGCGCCGAGTTCTGCAAGATCCTCGAACACATCCCGTCCGAGAATAACTTTATCGTGCGGGCGGGAGTGGGCTGGGGTCCGGGCGTCGTCGGGGTCGCGACCGTGGGCGCCGACCTCGCATCGCCGGCGGGGTTTGCCTTGCGGACGGGCAAGCCCGTCATCTCCAATCATCTCGAAAAAGAAGAGCGCTTCAGAACGCCCGACCTGCTCATGAAGCATGGCATCCGCCGCGCCATGAACGTCATCCTGCAGGGCGACCGCAAGTCCTTCGGCGTGCTGGAGGTCGACAGCCAGT
>CAYGZV010000180.1:0-3726 GCA_964354425.1 uncultured Rhodoplanes sp.
GCGGATGTAGCGCGGGTCATGCACGCCCGGCCGCTCCGGCGAAAGGAACGGACCTTCGAGGTGAATGCCGAGAATGCCAGGGTCGACGCCGACCAGTTCCTGCACGGCGGCAACAGCGGTCTTCGTCTTTTCCGGGGTGTCGGTGATGAAGGTCGGCAGCAGCGCGGTCGTGCCGAACTTCCGATGCGCGGCGGCGATGGCGCGAATGCCCGAAACGGTCGGCTCGTCGTTGAACAGAACGTCGCCGCCGCCATTGACCTGCACGTCGATAAATCCCGGCGCGAGCCAAATACCCTCCGGCAAGTCGCGCGTTTCCATGCTGGCCGACGCCGCGCTCCGCGGCGCAAGCCCGACGATCCGCGCGCCCTCGATGATGACGGCGGCGTCGCGGTGGAGGACGGCGCCGTCGAACACATGATCCGCCGCAACGGCGTGCTGCGTCGCTGTGCTCATCGGGTGCGCGTCACCTTCTGCAAATGACGGGGCCGGTTCACGTCAGCGCCGCGCTGTTCGGCCAGGCGGATCGCGAGCGCGTAGAAGCTCTGGATCAGGCACGCGGCGTCGGCGTCCGGGTGATCAGGCGGGAGGGTCGGCAGCCGGCCGACGGCGGGCTCGCCCCGATCGGCCGAGAGAAGCGCCGCCCCCTTGCCGCGCAGATCGGCCGCAAGGTCGCGCATGCCGGCTGCGGCTGCATCGGCCGGCATGAACATCAGAATGGGGTAGAGCGGCGACACCAGCGCCACGGGGCCGTGCTGGAACTCCGCGCCGCTGAACGCCTCGGCGTGCAGATTGCAGGTCTCCTTGAGCTTGAGCGCCGCCTCGCGCGCAATCGCGAGCGTCGGTCCGCGGCCGATGGTGATGAGGCTGCCTGCCTTCGACATTACGTCGAGGGCCGAACTCCAGTCGAGCTCCATCGCCGCCGCGAGGCGATCGGGCAAGCGGTCAAGCGCTCGGCGCATTGCGTGGTCGTCGGTCCAGGCCGCGGTCAGCCGCAGCAGCACGGCGAGCGCCGCGATAAAGGACTTCGTCGCCGCAACGCTCAGTTCGGGTCCGGCCGCCATCGGCATGACGAGATCGCAGGCCGCGGCCAACCGGCTCTCGGTATCGTTGACGATGGCGGCGGTCAGCGCGCCGGCCGCCTTGGCCATCGCTGCGAATTCCGCGAGGTCGTCGCTGCCCCCGGACTGCGAAATGGTCAGGAGCAGCTGGTCCTTGAGCTGCATGCGCCGGGCATAGACCGTGGCGATATTCGGCGCTGCGGCGGCGACCGGAATGCCGAGATGGCGCTCGATCAGGTGCTTGCCGAACGTCGCCGCATGCGCCGAGCTCCCGCGCGCGCATGTGACGACGACCTGCGGCGGCTTGCGCCGGCACCACGCGGCGAGCTCGGCCATCGGCTCCGACAGGGCTTCCTGCCGCCGCACCGCGGCGGGCGTTTCGCGAAGCTCCGCCGCCATTCCGAACTCGCCGATCATACCGATCCCCCATGCAGCCGATTGGCGGCTAGGCCGCAACCTGTTCGGCCACAGCCCGCGCCAGATGCAACGCCCCGTCAAGCTCGTCACCTACGGGCGGCACAAGCGAATCCCGGGTGATCGCGGCCACCCATTCTTCCATGTAGGGAGCAAGGCCGCCAACCAGCGCCAACCGAGCGACGCCAAGCGCCGCCAGGCGCGCCGCGAGCGCGTCGATATGCGCTGCGGCAAGCCGCATCAGGTCGATCCCGGCGGAATCGCCCTGTTCGGCGTGCTCGACCACGAAAGGCGCGAGCTTGCCGAAATCGCCCGGCGACGCCTCTGACGCCCAGCGCACGATCGCGTGGGCATCGCCCTCGAATTGGGCGAAGAGCGCCTCCAGCAGCCCGGTCCATGCGATCCGGCCGTCACGCGCCCACAGGACCCGGCGCAGCGCCTCGCAGCCGAGCCAGGCGCCGCTCCCCTCGTCGGAGACCGGCAGCCCCCAGCCGCCCACCCGGCAGTGACGCCCGTCGAGCTCGGCCCAGCCGATCGTGCCGGTGCCGACTATGATGACGCCGCCATTCTGACCGCCATGCGCTCCGACGCAGGCGGCGTGCGCATCCGCCGTGATCAGCGTGCGGCCGAACGGAAGGCGCTTTGCCTGCGCCGCCGCCAGATCGGCCGGCTCGCTTGCGCCCGCGAGCGCAAGACAGGCGGTGATCCGCGGCAGGTCGAATGACGAGAGGCCGGCCTGCCCAAGGCACAAAAGGGTGGCCTGCAGGACGGCGGCAAGGCTCGTGTCCAGCCCGAGCCGGATATTGGCGGGACCGGTGACGGCCTCGCCCAACCGCGCGCCGGAGAGCGCGCACAGCCGCGCGCGGCATTTTGTTCCGCCGCCGTCAACGCCGAGGAGGAGCGCGTCTGTTTTCAAGGTCGTTCATTTCATCGCCATGGCTTCAATGCTAAACGCGCAAGAACCATTCTCGATCGAACACGTTGTCGTTGATGGGCAACCCTTCGTAGGGCCTATGGAAACCGAACGCGCAAGCCCCCGCTATTCCGGCATCGATCTGTGGGAGCCAGGCGAAATCCTCGATGCCATGATCGAGGCCCAGTTCGCCGCGGTCGCCGCGACGCGCGCCGCCCGGCCGTCCCTGGAACGCGCCGCGCGCGCCATGGAGGCGCGGATTCGCTATCGCGGGCGGCTGGTCTATGCCGGCGCCGGCACGTCGGGCCGGCTGGCGGTGCAGGACGGCGCCGAGCTGATGCCGACCTTCAGTTGGCCCGAGCAGCGCCTCGTGCTCCTGATGGCCGGTGGCAAGGAAGCTCTGCTGCGATCGGTTGAAGGGGCCGAAGACGAAGCGAGCCGCGCCGAGCGCCTGGTCCGCGAGCACGTGATCGACGGCAAGGACGCGCTCATCGCCGTGGCGGCGAGCGGCACGACCCCATTCACGCTCGCCTGCCTGCGCGAGGCGAAGCGGCGCGGAGCGCTGACCATCGGGATTGCGAACAATCCCGGCACGCCCGTGCTGCTAGAGGCCGATCACCCCATCTGGCTCGATACCGGGGCTGAGCCGATCGCGGGTTCGACCCGCCTGAAAGCGGGCACCGCACAAAAGATCGCGCTGAACCTGCTCTCCACGCTGGTGATGATTCTGCTTGGCCGCGTGTATCAAGGACTGATGGTCGACGTCCAGGCCGTCAACGAGAAACTCGTGCGGCGCAGCGAGGACATGCTGGTTCGGCTGACCGGGGACAGCCACGAGGCCGCGCGTGATGCGCTGCAGCATGCGCATGGAAGCGTCAAGCTCGCGGTCATGCTGCTGCGCGGCTGCAAGCCGGAGGAAGGTGCGCGGCTGATCGATTCAGCCGGAGGCAAGCTCCGTTCGGCGCTCGCAATGTTCGAGCGGCGTGCGACGGACGCCGCCTGATTCGCCATTAAGTCTTGAACCGGCTCAGCGGCAGGTCGCAAAACAGGCCTGTTGCTGGCTGGTGCAATTCAAGCGGCATTGAACCGGCTCGTTTCCTTGCACCTGGTCGATGCGGCCGGTCGGCGGCGCCGTAATGGTGTCGGGCGTCGTCGACTGTCCACGAAGCGCCGAGATGGGACATACGCTGGCGCATTGTTGGTACTGCGAGTTGCAGTTGCCGATGCACGCGGTTGATACAAGCCCCTGGGCGAGCCGCAGGGGTTTCTCGCCGCCGATCGCAAAGCCGGAAAAACCGGTCGCCAGCAAAATGCAAAGAGCGAGGGCGTATTTCACGTGCG
>CAYGZV010000180.1:3826-5204 GCA_964354425.1 uncultured Rhodoplanes sp.
CATGAGCGTAATCGCGCTCGCCGAGCGCAATGTCCCCCGCTATACGTCCTACCCCACTGCGCCGCATTTCACTGCGGACGTGGGCGGGTCGACCTATGCGGCCTGGCTTGCCGCCATTCGCGCGGATGCGACGCTGTCGCTCTACCTGCATGTCCCCTACTGCACCGAGATTTGCCGGTATTGCGGCTGCCACACCAAGGCGACGCGGCGAGGCGAGCCGCTCGACGCCTATTCCGACGCGCTGATCGACGAGATCGACCTGGTCGCGGCAAAAATTGCGAGCCGCCGGGTGCTTCATCTCCATTGGGGCGGCGGCACGCCGTCGATCCTCGGTCCCGAGCGGCTGGCGCGGATCGTTGGAGAGATCGCCGTGCGCTTCGATCTGTCGTCTCTTGTCGAGCACGCGATCGAGCTCGACCCGCGGCAGGTCACGAAGCCGCTGGCGCAGGCGCTCGCCAGTTTCGGAATCACCCGCGCGAGCCTCGGCGTGCAGGAGTTTGCGCCGCATGTGCAGGAGGCGATCGGGCGCATCCAGCCGTTCGAGACCGTTCGCGCGGCGGCCGACGCGCTGCGCGCGGCCGGGATCACCCGCATCAACGCCGACCTGATGTACGGATTGCCCGGCCAGACCATCGCCGACGTCGAAGCCACGGCCGATCTCGCCGCCTCGCTGCGGCCCGCCCGTCTCGCGCTGTTCGGCTATGCGCATGTGCCGTGGTTCAAGGCCAATCAGAAGCTGATCGACGAGACGAGCCTGCCAAGCCCCGCCGAGCGGATCGAGCAGGCGCGCGCGGCGTCGCGGCGGCTTGCGCAAAACGGCTATGCGCCGATCGGCCTCGACCATTTCGCGCGGCCCGACGACGAGCTCGCGGTCGCAGCGCGAACCGGCCGTCTGCGCCGCAATTTCCAGGGCTACACGACCGACCTCGCGGATGCGCTGATCGGGCTCGGGGCCTCGGCGATCGGCAAGCTGCCGCAGGGCTTCGCCCAGAACGCCGTCGACATCGCCGGCTATGCGCGCGCGGTGTCGCAGGGCTCGTTCGCCACCGTGAAGGGCGTCGCCGTCTCCGCGGACGATACGCTGCGCGCCGCCATCATCGAGCGCCTGATGTGCGATCTCGCCGTCGATCTCGACGGACTGCCGGCGCGACCGGCCGGCGCGGCGACGTTCGAGCACGAACTCGCCGATCTCGGAGCCCTCGCCGCGGCCGGCCTGATCGCCATCGACGGAGGCCGCATCACGGTGACCGAGGAAGGCCGGCCTTTCGTCCGGCTCGTGGCGGCGGCGTTCGACGCCTATCTGCCGCAAAACCGCTCGCGCCATTCGATCGCGGTCTAGCCGTTTCCGTTCGGGCTCAACCCTGTCCGCTCAATCCCG
>CAYGZV010000181.1:0-5201 GCA_964354425.1 uncultured Rhodoplanes sp.
ATGTCCTGCGCTTGCTGCAAGCGTTCTGCGCGCTGGAGGACATGGACCTGCGGCGCTCGCTCGCCGAACTCGCCGAACACATGGCGACAGACGCGTTTCCTGCGCGGACCGCGGGGGAAGGCGAGAGCAAGGCGCAACGCCTCCGCTCCTGAACGGCTTCCGATCCTGAACGATCGCGTGCGCGCGCCGAAACCGGCGCCGCGCCCGGATCGCGCGCCGCGGAATGCTCAAATCAATGCGCGCCGGCGGAATACTGGGCGCGCAGCTTCAAGTAAAGATCGTAAGTCTGTCGAGCGATGCTGCGCCAGCTATAGCGTTCCTCGACGCGCCGGCGGCCCGCTTCGCACATGCGCTTGTGGAGTTCTGGATCGTTCGCAATGCGATTGATCCCCTCGGCGAGCCCGCGTTCGAAACGGGCGGGAGCGACCGGATCATGCGGCGGCTCGGGCGACAGATGCGGGTCCACCAGAATGCCGGTCTCGCCGTCCACCACCACTTCGCGGATGCCGCCGACTGCGCTGCCGACCACCGGCGTGTTGCAGGCCATCGCCTCCAGATTGATGATGCCGAACGGCTCGTAGATTGACGGGCAGCAAAACACCGTGGCGTGCGAATAGAGCGCGATGGTGTCGGGGCGCGTCAGCATTTTCGGAATCCACACGATGCCGGGCCGCTGGGACTGCAGCTCGTGGACGATTTCCTCGATCTCGCGCTGCATGGCGAGCGTGTCGGCATCGCCCGCGCACAGCACCACCTGCAGATTGGGATCGATATGCGGGATCGCCTGCAGCAGATAATACAGGCCTTTTTGCCGGGTAATGCGTCCGACAAACAGCACATAGGGGCGCTCGGGATCGACGCCGAGCCGGGTGAGCACTTCCGGGGCGTGAACCGGCTTGTATTCGTCGGTGTCGATGCCGTTGGGAATGATGATGACCTTGGCGGGGTCCACATCGAACAGCCGCAGAATGTCTTCGCGGGTGCTGTTCGAGACGGCGATGACGGTGTCGGCGGATTCCAGCGCGGTCTTTTCGATCCAGCGGGCGAGATCGTAGCCGTGCCCGAGCTGCTCGCGTTTCCACGGCCGCAGCGGCTCCAGCGAATGCACCGTGATCACCATCGGTATGTTGTAGAGAATCTTCGCCAGTATGCCGCTGAAATGCGTGTACCAGGTGTGGCAGTGAATGAGCTCGACATTGCCCTCCAACTCGTCGCCGATGCCCTGCCCGACAAAGGCGAGGCATGTGCTCAAGGCCCGCAGCGGCGAGACGAAGGATTGCGGGCAGCCGGCGAAAAGGGTGGTGTCCACCTTGATTCCCCGCACATGCAGCTGCCCGTCGTCGTAGATCTGGTCGTGGAAGCTGCGCACTTCGACGGGCGTGAGTTTCGCAAGTTCGCGCGACAGATATTCGACGTGGACGCCGGCGCCGCCATACACGTAAGGCGGATATTCATTGGTGGCGAGTAGAACGCGCATTGGTGATGCCCCTGCCGAAGATGAGCCCTGCGGATCGCCGCGCCCCTCCCGGGCGGTGCGTGGAGAAAGAAGCCGCGGTCGAACCGAGCGAGCGCGAGGCGGACCCGTCCGTCTCGCGCCAAACGCGATCAGGCGATGCAGCGGAAGAACACCGCCGGGTCTTTCTCCGGTTCGATGAACAGCCGCAGGCCGCCCCATTCGATCATCCGCCGCTCGCCGGTCAGGAGGTTTTCCACCGCCCGCACCGGTCGGCGCGCGCCCTCCGGGCCGATCTGCATGTCGCCGAAATGGAACCAGAATTCGCACGGGCCGCGGCCGAGCGCGATCGCGACCGCCACCGCATTGTCGTGAATGACCGACTCCTTCACGAACCCCGTGACGTTGTCGTTGTCGATCAACACGAAGCGGAGATCGGCCGTCTGTTGCAGCGCCGGGTTCTCACGCCTGATCCTGTTCAGCTGCGTGATGTAGTCCGTGATATTGCCGCGCGCGTTCCAGTCGCGCGGCTTGATCTCGTACTTCTCCGAATCGAGATACTCCTCCTTGCCTGCCGCCAGCGGCGTGTGCTCCAGGAGTTCGAAACCGCTGTAGACGCCGTAGGTCGCCGACAGCGTCGAAGCGAGCGCGATGCGCGACATGAACTGCCACCGCTCTCCCGACTGCAGGTGAAAGGGAAGAATGTCCGGCGTATTGACGAAAAAGTTCGGGCGGAAAAACTCCCGTTCCGGGTAGCGCGTGAGTTCCGTCAGGTATTCCTCGAACTCCTTCTTGCCGGTGCGCCACGTGAAATAGGTGTAGGACTGGGTGAAGCCGAGCTTGGCCAGCGCCTTCATCACCTTGGGCCGGGTGAAGGCCTCCGACAGGAAGACGACATCGGGGTAGCGCGTCTGCACTTCGCGGATGACCCATTCCCAGAACGGGAACGGCTTGGTGTGCGGATTGTCCACGCGGAAGATGCGCACGCCGTGCTCGGCCCAGTGCAGGAACACATCGCGCAGCGCGTTCCACAGCGCGACGCGGTCGGCGCAGTAGAAATCCGGGTTGACGATGTCCTCGTATTTCTTCGGCGGGTTCTCGGCGTAGCGCATCGAGCCGTCGGCGCGGCGCTTGAACCAGTCGGGATGGTCGCGCAGCCACGGATGGTCGGGCGAGCATTGGGTGGCGAAGTCGAGCGCGATCTCGAGCCCGTGCGCCTTGGCGGCTTCGACCAGCCGATCGAAATCCGCATGCGTGCCGAGCTCGGAATGGATCGCGTCGTGGCCGCCCTCGTGGCTTCCGATCGCGTAGGGGCTGCCTGGATCGTCGGGCCCGGCCTTAAGCGAATTGTTCTTGCCCTTGCGGTTCGCCCTCCCGATCGGATGGATCGGCGGAAAATACAGCACGTCGTAGCCATGCGCGGCGATGTCGGGCAGGCGCGCGATCACGTCGTTGAACGTGCCGTGCCGGTTCGCGTCGTTCGTCTGGCTGCGGGGGAACAGCTCGTACCACGCGCCGCAGCGGGCGCGCGGACGTTCCGCGATGACCGGAAAGGCGTCGCTCCAGGTGAGGTCCGGCCGCGCCTCGACCTCCGCCATCAGCAAAGCGAGCTCCTCCTGGAGCAGCGGCTCGGGCGCGTGCGAGCGCGCGAATGCGTCGAGCACGGCTTGCAGCGTGCCGGTGCGCCCGCCCGCCCGCGCGAGCGCCGCCGCCACGAGAGCGCGGCCCTCGAGGAGCTCGACATGGATGGGGACGCCCGCCTTCTGCTTCAGGAGGCAGTCGCGCCGCCAAGTCCCGAACGTGGCCGTCCAGGCTTCGATGGCGAACACGTGGCGGCCGAGCTCGGTCGGGGTGAAAACGGCGCGCCAGCGGTCGTTTTCGTGGAACAGCATGGGGACGGTCTGCCAGGCGGGGTCGCCCTCGCGCCGCCAGCGCAGCGCGGCGGTGATCACCTCATGCCCGTCGCGGAATATGTCGGCCGTCACCTCGATCGGCTCGCCCGCGATCCGCTTGACCGCAAAGCGGCCGCCGTCGACCCTGGGGTCGATCGCCTCGATGAAAAATGTGCGGCTGGCGAGGCCGGGCCCATAGGACGGGGCGTCCGTCGCCGGGTGCGGGACCGTGTCCTGCGTGCTCGAAGGGGCGGTACGGGCGGGTTGCTTTTTCGGCCTCGCAATGCGAGCCGGCGGTTTTTTCGTATCCACGTCGTTATTGATCCGGACTGGGAAGGAGCCAAGGAACTGCGAGCGTCGCATCCGCATCTCGCAGGCGCGAAGCTGTTATCTTGCTTTTCCGCGCGGTCGGCAAGGCCGTCGAAGGCTTTCTTGGCGACGCCGTAAATGTTGCGACGACGATTGCGCCGGAGGGTGTGTCGATGGCGCTTGCGACGCCGGAAAACCCCGTTTGCTGCGCTGCGGGAGAGTTGCCGATCGTCATCTCTGTGAGATAACGAAGCCTTCTGTTTCATAACCACATGCGCGCCCGGCGCGCCTTCGCGCTTTCGACGCCTTCACTCTCCTACGGCCGTGGCGATCGCATCGACCAGGATCTGCTGCGCCGGGTCGAGGCGGCTGGCGAGCGGGTCAGGAACGCCCGCCTCGCGCAGCATCGGCGCGACGGGACGGAACGACACCACCGTGCGTCCGTCCGTATCCTCGCGCACCAGCACGCGCAGGGGCAGGTCGAGGGCGGCCTGCGGCGCGGCCAGCATGATCGGCGTGCCGCCGCGCGGGTGGCCGTAGAGCAGGACCGCCGTCGGCGGCATGTCCATGCCGACCTCGCGCGCCCCCGCCGCGTGGTCGATGCAGGCGAACACGGTCATGCCGGCGGATGCGATCTTTTCCTTCAGCCGCTGCAAGGTCGGCCCGAAAGCAAGGCTGGTGACATGCTCGACGATCCCGTGGCGTGGGCCGCTCATGGTCTTGCTCTCCTTCGCTTGCGCTTCGGGCGGGGAGTGTCGCGCCGCGCCGGGCGACCTTGCTGCGGCGGTTGTCCTTCACGGTTTCGTTAAGCGCGAATGTGACGGATCGCACATCGCGGCCGCGCGGCCCGCTCTAACCTCCGAGGCAAGTTGGAGTGTTCTACGAAAAAGAAGACCCCGGAGGACGCCATGACCACCCTCGACCTTCTGTCCGACGATCTCACCGACTCCGACGCCGAGCAAGGCCTGGGCTTTTTCGACTGGTTGCTGCAGGTGCACAGCTGCGTGCGCGATGCGAATGCGCGGCGCGGCGGCGCCCAGCGACGGGTCCGCCTGCCGACCACGGATGTCATGCGCCTGCGCCTGCGCCGCGAGCACGCCCTGCGCAAGGCCGAGAAGTGCTGGGCCTGAACGGCCGCCGCTTGCCGCGTTCATCCTTCCCGCGCCACGCGGGTGAGGAGAGTTTCACCAGTTTCCCAGTCACCATGGACCGCCGGGTTTCCGCCCGGCCGTGACGAGTGGAGGGGATCGTTCGCCCGGATTGAGGGACGTAGCCCGGATTGAGCGTCAGCGAAATCCGGGGGAGCAGCTCCCGCCCGCCCTGAACCCGGGAGTCGCTCGCTCTATCCGGGCTACGCTTGCTGCCTTCATCCTCCCCCGCGACGCGGGGAAGGGGGACCGCCCGAAGGGCGGGGGAGGGGGTTCACGAAAACCGCCTCGTATTCCGATCGGCCACTCGATGCCGATCGAACGAGAGACCTGCTGACGTCAGTTGCGCGCGCCCCCTCCACCATGCTGCGCATGGTCCCCCTCCCCCGTTGCACGGGG
>CAYGZV010000182.1:0-5112 GCA_964354425.1 uncultured Rhodoplanes sp.
AGAATCGCGACCTGCCGCAGCACCTCGGCGGTGACGTAGAGCACCGTGCCCTGGCGCTCGGGGTTCGTCTTGGCGAGCGCCCACGGCGCTTCGCCGGCGAAATAGCGATTGGCGTCGGCGATCACCGCCCAGACGGCGTTCAGCACCAGGTGAAGCTGTTGGGTCGCCATCGCCTCGCGCGCCCTGCCGATCATCGCGTCCGCCGCAGCCAGAATCGCCTCGTCGTTCGCGGTGAATCCGCCGGGCGCCGGCAACCGGCCGGAAAACCCCTTCCCGATCATGGTCAGCGAGCGCTGGGCGAGGTTGCCGAGATCGTTCGCGAGATCGGCATTGATGCGCGCGACGATCGCCTCGTGGCTGTAATTGCCGTCCTGCCCGAACGGAACTTCGCGCAGGAAGAAATAGCGGAGCGGGTCGACGCCATAGGCGTCGGCGAGCGCGAACGGGTCGATCACATTGCCGACCGACTTCGACATTTTCTCGCCGCGGTTGAACAAAAAGCCGTGGCTGAACACGCGGCGCGGAACCTCGACGCCGGCCGACATCAGGAAGGCGGGCCAGTAGACCGCGTGGAAGCGCACGATGTCCTTGCCGATCACATGCAGGTCGGCCGGCCAGTAGCGCCGGAACATCTCGCTGTCGGTATCCGGGAAGCCGACGCCGGTGATGTAATTCGTGAGCGCGTCGACCCACACATACATGATGTGCTTGTCGTCGCCCGGCACGCGGATGCCCCAATCGAAGGTGGTGCGCGAGATCGAGAGGTCCTGCAGGCCGCCGCGCACGAAGCTCGCCACCTCGTTCAGCCGCTCCTTCGGCAGCACGAAATCGGGCGCGCGCGCGTACAGATCGAGGAGCTTGTCCTGATAGGCCGAGAGGCGGAAGAAATAGCTCTCCTCCTCGACCCATTCGACCGGCGTGCCGGTGGGTCCGCGCCGGACGCCGTCCTCGCCTTCGGTCGTCTCGTTCGCGCCGTAGAACGCCTCGTCGCGCACGGAGTACCAGCCCGCATATTTGTCGAGATAGATGTCGCCGTTCGCCGCCATGCGATCCCAGATGGCGGCGCTCGAGCGGTGGTGGCGCGCCTCGGAGGTGCGGATGAAATCATCGTTCGAGCAATTCATGCGCGCGACCATGGCCTGGAACTTGGGCACGTTGCGCTCGGCGAGCGCGCGCGCGCTCACGCCCTCCTTGGCGGCGGTCTGCAGCATTTTGATGCCGTGCTCGTCGGTGCCGGTGAGGAAGAACACATCGTAGCCGTCGAGCCGCATGAAGCGCGCGATCGCGTCGGTCGCAATCGCTTCATAGGCGTGCCCGATATGCGGCGGCCCGTTCGGATAGGCGATCGCGGTGGTGAGAAAATAGCGCTTCGACGCCATTACGGATGAGCTCGCAGGCACTGAGTTCCGCCAGGACACAAGGTGGAAGACCGGGACTGGCGCGGCCACGACGGGCCCCGCAGAGAGGTATCAACCGGGCGCGGCCTCGGCAAGCCAGCCGAACACGGCAAAAACGAGCGGCCGGCGGTCCAGATTGAATGTCACGACGTCGCTCGCGCTGCGATCGAGCCGGCTCCACACGTCGGCCAGCGGCGCGAGGCGGCCGAGATCCTGCGGCTTGCGGCGCAGCTCGTTCGACAGCCAGGCGCGCACCGTTTCAACGAAGGTGTCGAGGGCGTCGCGGTCGGCTCTATCGAGGATGTCGGCGAGCGCATGCAGCGCGCGCGCGTCGACCGCCGGAACGCGCCCGAGCAGTTCGTTCACGCGCTCGCGCACCGCCAGCAGGGGTCCGCCGCACAGGGTGATCGCGCGGGCGACGCGCCCGTCCGCGGCCGCGGCCGCCGCGACAAGAACCGGATCGGCCGGATCGCGTCCGAGCGCCGCGGCGGCGGCGGCCACGAGCGCCGGCGGATCGAGCGGTCGCAGCGCCAGGACTCGGCAGCGCGAGCGGATGGTCGGAAGAACGCGCGCGGCGCAATGGGCGACCAGCAGCACCAGGGAGCGGCGCGGCGGCTCCTCGACGACCTTGAGCAGGGCGTTCGCGCCGGCCGCGTTGAGCTCATCGACCGAATCGACGATCGCGACGCGCCATCCGCCCTCGCCCGCCGTCGAGCCGAAGAACGACGCCGTGCGCCGAACGTCGTCCACGGGGATGTCCTGGAAGAGCTTGCCGGTCTTCTCGTTGATCCGCCGCTCCAGAACCAGGAGGTCGCCCTGCGCCTGCGCCGCGACGCGGCGCGCCACCGGGTGGTCGGGCGCGACCGCAAGCGAATGGGCTCGTTGCACCCCGGGCGCCGCCGGATCGGGATTGGCGAGGACGAAGCGCGCCAGGCGATAGGCAAGCGTCGCCTTGCCGATCCCGGCGGGGCCGCCGATCAGCCAGGCATGCGGCATGCGCCCGCCGCGATAGGCCGCGAGCAGCGCCTGTTCCGCCGCTTCATGCCCGTGCAGCGTGCTGCCAAGGCGCGGATGGGGTGGCGCGGTTGCGGCCGGCTCGGCCCGCTCCGCGCTCATCGGCCCAGAACCCCTGCCGCCATTTCGACCGGGGCCGAACCGAGCCGCCGCCGCACGGCGTCCCAGATCTCCTCGGCGACCTTCTCCTCGGCCGCGTCCGCATCGACTAAAATGCAGCGGCCGGGCTCGCGCGCGGCGATCTCCCGATAGGCGGCGCGCAGTTGTTCGTGAAAATCCTGCCCTTCGTTTTCGAAACGGTCGGCGTTGGCGCTACGGCTGCGCGCGCGCTGCAGTCCGATTTCGGGAGCGATGTCGAGGATGACGGTGAGGTCGGGCACGGCGTCGCCGACGGTCACCCGTTCGAGGCCGCGCAGGAGGCGCGGATCGACCTTGCCGAGCGCGCCCTGATAGACGCGGGTCGAATCGACGAAGCGGTCGCACACGACCCAGGCGCCGCGTTCCAGCGCCGGCCGGATGACCTGGTCGAGGTGATCGGCCCGCGCGGCTGCGAACAGCACCGCCTCGACCTCCGGGCCGAGCGGCTTGGCCGCGCCGGACAGGATGACATGCCTTATTACTTCCGCGCCGGCCGAGCCGCCGGGCTCCCGCGTGAGCACGACCTCGATGCCGAGCGCCTTCAGCCGCCCCGCCAAGAGGCTCGCCTGGGTGGACTTGCCGGTGCCCTCCCCGCCTTCGAACGTGATGAATTTCCCCGCCATCTCGTCGCGGCCCGCTGCGCTATATCTTCGCTATGCCGGCGCGGAACAGTCCGATGATGAGCTCCGACGCCGCATCGAAGGCGCGCCGCGAGAGATTGCCGCGCTCGACGCTTTCGGCTGCTTGCAGAGGCACTTCGAGGGCGACATTCGCGCCGCGATAGACCCTCAGCGTGCCGATCTTCTGCCCCTCTTGGACCGGCGCCGGCACTGGCCCGGTATACACGATCTTCGCGCTGATCCGATCATTGCTGTTGCGCGGAATGAGCATTGAAATCGCGCGCGGGCCGATCAGGTCGACCGAGGTTTGCGTGCCCGCAAACACCCTCGCCTGACCGAGAATCTCCCCTGCCGCGAAGAGCGGACGCTGCTCGAACCCGCTGAAGCCCCAATCGAGCAGTTTCTTCGCCTCGTCGGCGCGGTCCTTCGCCGTCTTCAATCCGTTCACCACGACGATCAGCCGCAAGCCGTTCTGGAGGGCCGAGCCGACCAGGCCGAACCCGCCCTCCGCCGTGTAGCCGGTCTTCATCCCGTCGGCGCCGATATTGAGCGCGAGCAGCGGATTGCGGTTCTGCTGGCGGATCTTGTTCCAGGTGAACTCCTTCTCGCCGTAGATCGGATAGAAGTCGGGATAGGTGCGCATGATGTGCTGGGCGAGCTTGGCGAGTTCGCGCACGGTGACTTTCTGAGTCGGGTCGGGAAGGCCCGTCGCATTGGCGAAGTTGGATTTGACAAGTCCGAGTTCGCGCGCCCGGTTGTTCATCAGAACGGCGAAGGCGCGCTCGTTGGCGGAAATCCCTTCCGCGAGAGCGATCGCCGCATCGTTGGCCGACTGAATGATCAGCCCGTGCAGGAGGTCCTCCACCCTGACCCGGCTGTGAATCGGCGCGAACATGCTGGAGGTGCGCGAGGGCGCCCCGCCCCGCCGCCAGGCGTTCTCGCTGATCATCATTTCTTCGTCGCGACTGAGCCGGCCCTGGGTGATCTCGTTGAAAACGACCTCGGCGGTCATCAGCTTGGCGAGGCTCGAGGGCGCCGTCAGCGCGTCCGCGCCCTTCTCGAACAGGACCGACCCGGTTTCGCCGTCGATCAGGATGGCGAAGGGCGCGCTGGTCTGGAAACCGCCATCCTCCTTCTTCGGCCCGGAGACCGGGTTCGGCGCCGCGCCCGCGACCACAAGCAGACCGAGCAGGCCGATGATCGCGAGGAGTCCTGATCCAAATCGGAAAAATGCCGTACTAAGCACCTGTTATTCCCTTGTGATCACTCGCCAGACCAACTGACTTTGGGCGACCGGGGCCGCGTCATTTGTCACGTCCTTTGTTAGGCCCCGGACTTGGCCTGAACAATGGCGCAGGGCGCGGTCGGAGCCGCACTCACAGGAAGTTATATGCGCAGAAACAGCGCCCGGCCAACCGCTAGAGGCCGCCCAGCGCGAATGGGCGGTCGGGCGGGACGGGCACCGGGCCGAGCACCGGACCGGCCGCCCGCATCACAGGAACGAAGGGGCGCGTCGCGGCGACCATGACGAGCGAGGGCGCCGGCGCCGGCTGGCCTTCGCGCAGCGTCGCCATCAGCACGCCGTCGTCGGCGCCTTCGAGTGGGGCGCGGCCTACATATTCCACCCGCACCCTGGCGACGCCATGCTTGGAAAATCCGAGCATGTCGGCCGCCTTGACCGAAACGTCGACGATGCGATTGCTGTGGAACGGCCCCCGGTCGTTGGCCCGCAGAACGATGGAGCGGCCATTGCCAAGATTGGTTACCCGCACATAGCTCGGCAGCGGCAGCGTTGGATGAGCCGCCGACATCCTGTGCATGTTGAACACTTCGCCATTCGCGGTGCGCCGGCCGTGGAAGTCGGTTCCGTAGAACGACGCCAGCCCCTCGGCGCGATAGTTCGGGTTCTCCTGCGGAACGTATAGGCGGTTGGCGACGACATA
>CAYGZV010000183.1:0-5049 GCA_964354425.1 uncultured Rhodoplanes sp.
ATGTGAGCAATTCTGCTCAGTCTTCAGCGTGAGACCCTTGTAGTGTTTTTGCGTAGGGCAGAGCGTCGCCGCTGGCCCAAAGTATTTTAGCGCCTGCGGTTGCGGTTCGAGCCGCGCTACGCGCCGTTACTGCGCGCTAATGGCAACTGCGCGCCGCCCAATCCGAAGGAACAGGGCACGTCAGACCGGCGGCCGTTCGTAGAACTTCAAACGAAGGAAGTAGCCCCATGGCAGGTGAAAGTCTTCTCATCATCCTCGTGGTCGGCGTGGTCGCAGGATGGCTGGCCGGCCAAATCGTGCAAGGCACCGGATTCGGGATTATCGGTGACCTCATCATCGGAATCCTCGGCGCTTTCATTGGCGCGTGGGTGCTGCCCCGACTCGGTATCCATCTCGGCTCCGGCATTGTTGCGGCGATCATCAACGCGACGATCGGCGCGCTGTTGCTCCTTCTGATTATCAAGCTCGTCCGTGGCGGGGGACGGTGGGGCGACGGATGGAGCGGACGCTGGGGCGGGCGGCGTTGGGGCGGGCGTTGGTAATCGCTGACAGGCCGCATCTACATAGGGATTGGGCTGCGTATGCATGGCGTTCTGCTCACAGCGTTTTGCACACCGGGCATGGGAGTTGACGATGTCAGCACGCGCGTTCATCGACACGAGTTCGGCCACCCTTCGGAAGTCGGTTCGGGACAAAGAAGAAGATGAACGCACGCTCGCCCGCGACGTGGTGGACGCCATCCGCGAACCGCTGCTCGTGCTCGACAAGGACCTGCGGGTCGTCACCGCAAACCGCGCCTTCCATCTCACATTCAAGACGCGCCCGCAGGATGTTCTCGGCCTGTCGATCCATGCGATTAACAACGGCGTGTGGAACATCCCTCCGCTGCAGTTGCTGTTGAGCAAAGCCGCGACACAGCCTGGCGGGAGCGAGGCCTGTGAAGTCGAGCAGGATTTTACCGGAATCGGGCGGCGCAGGATGCTGCTGGATGCGCGCAGGGTGTTCCGCGCGGGAAAACCCACCTCGACAATTCTGCTCGCGATCGAGGACATCACCGAGCGGCGCGCCAAGGAACGCGAGTTGAACGAGGTCCTGCAACAGAAAGAAGTGCTGCTGAAGGACATGCAGCACCGCGTGGGGAACAGCCTGCAGATCATCGCAAGCATCCTTCTCATCAAGGCGCGGACGGCGCCTTCGGACGAAACGCGGCTGCATCTTCAGGCTGCTCACCAGCGGGTCATGTCGGTGGCCGCGGTGCAACAGCAGCTCCAGTCATCGGAGAACGGGGGGGTGGTCGAGCTTGTCCCCTATCTGTCCCGGCTGTGCCAGACGCTCGCGGCTTCGATGATCGGCGACCGGCGGTCGATTTCCCTGGAGGCGCAGATCGAAGGCGGCACGGCCTCGTCCAGTCAGGCCATCAGCATCGGTTTGATTGTCACGGAGCTCGTCATCAACGCGTTCAAACATGCTTTCCCCGGCGAGCGCAGCGGCGGTCGTGTGACGGTTGCTTATGAACCTGCCGAACCGCATTGGCGGCTCACGGTTTCCGACAATGGAATCGGCGGCCTGGGGAGCCGTTCGGAAAAGCCAAAGCCCGGACTTGGCACGACGATCATCGAAGCGCTGGCCAAGCAGTTGGGCGCCCGCGTCGACGCCGTGATGGGTCCGCACGGCACGACGGTGTCGATCACTCCCTGTCGCGCGCGCGGCGCGGAGCCCGCCGCAAACCACCACCTCATCGCGGAACCCATCGCATATCTCCACGCCGCCGCTGTCGCGCGGTGGGACGACGAGGGCGGCGCACCAAGTCCCCCTCCGCACTATGCGAGCAGAATCGGCGAGAAGCTCAACGGCGCCGCCGGCGGATGATCGACAATGGCGCGGCGAGCGATCACACGCGAAGCCGGCCCGCAATCGCGGCGGACGCCTTAACGAGCGGGGATGGGGTCGCCAATGGGCGATTCAAAGGAGCCAGAACAAGTTTTTGCCGCCGGACCTAACGGCGCTTGAGCGGAGCGAAAGGGAGAGGGATATCGATGAAGAAACGTCAACGGATTCAAGAACTTGCCGAGTCTAAGTTCAAGACAAAGGAAAGGCAGCTTTCGGCTGGCGAGAAGGTGATGGCGGAGCAGGAGGCGGCCCGTCAAGCCGTGATCGCGAATACCGCCCGTTTGAAAGCGCTCAGATTGGCCCGCGATTCAGCAGCAGCTGAGCCGGTTGCGGCAGAGCAGACGATGATGCTCTCCGCTGGCAAACGTTAGCGCTTGGGGCTGCGGCTGAGCGCAGGGCAGCCTTTTCCTTGCAATCATGCGCGACTCGCCCGGCGCTATTGTGCGCTGCGGGAACTCACCGGCGCGCCCGCCGTTGGTAAGATCCCCCGCCGGTAAAGGATCTCCTCGTGTTAAGTCTGTCGCAAACGCTTGCCAACCTCACCCTGAACCGGAAAAAGCTGGAAAAACTGTTGCGGGCTGCAGAGCGCGCCCATGCACGCGAAGCGGATGTTGTCGCCCCGGGTTTCGATGAAGATCGCAACTTCGGATCCAACCCTGGCAATTTGCGGATGTGGAGCTACGCGCCGCCGCGGCTTGGGGCCAATCCGCCGCTCGTCGTTGTGCTGCACGGTTGCGCGCAAACCGCGGCAGACTACAATCATGGAGCAGGTTGGTCGACGCTCGCCGACCGCTACGGCTTCGTCCTGCTGCTTCCCGAGCAGCAGCGGTCCAACAACCCCGCCGGCTGTTTTAATTGGTTCGAACTCGGCGATATCCAGCGGGGCAAGGGAGAAGCGCTGTCGATCCGACAGATGGTCGAGAAGATCATCGGCGATAAGGGCGTCGATCGGCGGCGCGTCTTCATCACGGGACTGTCTGCGGGAGCGGCGATGACCTCGGTCATGCTTGCTTGTTACCCCGAGGTGTTTTCCGCAGGCGCGATCATTGGCGGGCTGCCCTACGGCGCCGCGACGAATGTGCGGCAAGCTCTCCAAAGCATGTCCGGAAGTCCAGCCCGGCCCGCGCAGGCGTGGGGCGATCTCGTGCGTGGCGGGGTCCGGCATAATGGGCCATGGCCTCGGATCTCGGTGTGGCATGGCAGCGCCGACAAGACGGTGATCCCGTCGAACGCGCGCGAGATACTCAAACAATGGACGAATGTTCACGCGCTGCCTGAAACGCCGTCGGCTGAAGCGATGGTCGATGGTTATCCGCGCAAGGTCTGGGTCAACCGGGCCGGCGATGAGCTGATCGAATCCTATACCATCACGCACATGGCGCACGGCACGCCGATCGCGGCCGGCGAGGCGGAGGAGGAATGCGGCGCTGCCGGACCTTTCCTCCTCGAAGTCGGGATTTCGTCATCCTATCACATCGCCAAATTCTTCGGCCTCACCAAGGCCGGGCCCCGAAAGGCCACGCGGAAAAACCGGGAGAGCGCGCCGATCTCCTCGGATCGCCAAGCGTTCAGCAGGCCCGGAACGGCGCTGCCGCAGGCCAAAGTGTTCGAAGGCGAGGTGCTGGACAAAGAGCCCGATGACAGACCCAGCGACAGGACCGTCCCGCCGTTCTCCCCCATCGACATCAACGAGGTCATCACGTCGGCCTTGAAGGCGGCGGGACTCATGCGCGGCCGGTGACGCGTTCCGCAGGTCCGGCTCTTCAGATCGCTGCGTCGGCCGAGCGGGGGCGGTTCCGACTCTGCCTGGTGCACGCGACTGCGCCCAGGAACATTTATTCCCCTTCTCCCGTTGACCTGCCGGCGCGCGTCGAGAGAACGCGCCGCTCATCATCATCCCAGCAGGCCCATCATGTATCACCATGTGAAGAAATTGATGTTCACCGTTCGCGTGGACGAGCCAGACCCCCGCTTCGGCAACATGTTGCTCGAACAGTTCGGCGGCGCCAATGGCGAGCTGGCCGCTGCAATGCAGTATTCCATCCAGGGTCTCAACTGCGACGATCCTGACAGAAAAGATCTTCTGATGGATATCGGCACCGAAGAACTGAGCCATCTCGAGATCGTCGGCACGCTCGCGCGGATGCACCTGCAGCCGACGAAGTTCGCCCGCGACGCCGCGGAAGCCGACCCCTTGATCGCCATCGCCGGCGGGGGAGGCGTCAATCTGTTCAACTCCCAAGGCAATCCTTGGACCGCCGACTATCTGAAGATCACCGGCGAGCTGGACGTCGATCTGCGCAGCAACATCGCCGCCGAGGCGCGCGCCAAGATCGTGTATGAGCGGCTGATCAATTTCTGCGACGATGTCGGGACGAAGGACGCGCTGCAATTCCTGATGACGCGCGAGATCACCCACATGAAGGCCTTCGCCGCCGCGCTCGACAGCCTCGCCAAGCCGCGCTTCTCGATCGGCCGCATTCCGCCCACGGCCGGTCTCGTCAACCAGTTCTTCAATGACTCGACCGGGCGCGGCGAGCACGGCGAGATCGACACGCGCGGACCGTGGAACGAAGGAGAGGAGTGGGAATTCGTCGAAGCTCCCGCGTTCCAGCAGATCAAGGAGACGCTGCACGACGTCGAGAGCCCCTCCATCCATACGGAGAGCTCCGAGGCCGCCAATCCCGACACGATTCAGGAGCTCCTGCTCGATCAGCTACGCGACATCCTCCATGCGGAGAAGCAATTGGTCAAGGCGCTGCCGAAAATGAGCGAGGCGGCCACGTCCGAACAGCTGACGCAGCTGTTCGACATCCATCTTGCGGAGACCGAGGAACAGGTCCAGCGCCTCGATGAGTGCTTCAGCCTTCTCGGCGCGCCGGCGAAGGCGAAGCTCTGCAAAGGCATGAAGGGCCTGGTCGAGGAGGGCGAGGAGATCATGACGGAAGGGGAGAAGCGCGACCCCGAATCCGCCGACCTCGCCTTGATCGGGGCCGCGCAGAAGGTGGAGCATTACGAGATCGCGGGCTACACGTCTGCGCGCAATCTCGCGCAGCAGCTCCATCTGTCCGGCATCGTTGCGCTTCTCAGCCAGTCGCTCGCGCAGGAAGAGAACGCCGATCAGCGTCTGAGCCAGATCGCGCGGTCCTTGATGTCGGC
>CAYGZV010000184.1:0-4992 GCA_964354425.1 uncultured Rhodoplanes sp.
GTTGGTAGCGGAGGAGGGACTCGAACCCCCGACACGCGGATTATGATTCCGCTGCTCTAACCAGCTGAGCTACTCCGCCAAGAGGTCGAGCGCCGGCGCACCCGCCCGTTCGCCGCGACAGGCTAGCGATAAACCTGCATAGCATGCTCGCCGCGTCGGATTCCACAGTCGGGCATGACATAAGGCATTCGATCCCGGTTTCCAAGCGCTCTGGTCGGCGACCGCGCGCAGCCCTTCCCGGCCGGGACCGCACGCCGTCAAGCGCGGCACGCACGCCGTCAAGCGCCTCTCCTCCCGCACGCCGTCAGGCACGCACGCCGTCAAGCGTCTCTCCGCATGCGCTCAAGCGCTCGTGCATGCTCGAAAAAGGCGCGGTCAATTGAGCCGCTGGGATGGCGGCGGGGGTTCCGCGACCCGGGCGGCGATCGGGCTCGCCTGATGGTGGACCATGCGCCACACGCGATCGATGCGCTTGAACCAGTTGGTGGCGGCGAGCGCGAGCGCTGCTCCGCTGACGATCTCGACGCACACCACGCGGCCCTCGCTCCCCGACACGATCGCCGTATCGTCGCGATGCTCGATCCGTTCCCGGTTCGGGTTGCTCAGAATGTTGCGGTAGGATTCCAGCACCGCTTGCCGGCCGATCAGGGGCAGCCATCCCGGGTGGATGCAAGAGATGTCCTCATCCGCCCAGATTCGGCTCATCTCGGCGAAACCGGCCGTCGCAAAAGCATGGTAATAGGCCGCATTGGCGGCGAGAATGGCGTCCTCGTCGGTCATGCCGGTCAGGTGCAGCAATCGCCGGGCGGAATCAATTGAGAAATTCGGAGAAGGGCGCGGAAAACGGACCAGGGGCCGCGGGCGTGCAGGTGATCCACGACCGGGTCGCCGGGCGCGTGCGCTTTCGCCATGCCGGCCTCGTCGCCCAACCCGAGCAGGCTCGGGCCGTCGAAGCGGCGCTCGCCGGACGCCGCGGCGTCGGCTTCGCCCGCGCCAGCGCGTTGACCGGATCGGTGCTCGTCGCATTCGCCCCTCCGGCCGCCATTCCCGACCTCGCCTGCGTGATCGACGCCGTTGCGGCGGGCCGCGCGCCGCCTCCCGAGCAGGGGCGGCCGCTTCGCGACTCGCTCGGCCTGGACCACACCGTTGCGCCATGCGCCTGGCACGCGCTGACTCCGTCCGATACGGCAAACCGGCTCGGGGCCGCGCTCGCGCACGGGCTCGCGGCAGAAGAGGTCACCCGGCGCCTGACGCTGCACGGGCGCAATGAGCTTCGCCGCGCGGAAGCGCGCTCCACCGCGGCGATCCTCGTCGAGCAGATGACCAGCCTGCCGATCGCGCTGCTCGGGGCCTCCGCCGCCCTCTCCCTGTTCACCGGCGGGCTCGCGGATGCGGCCGTCATCGCCGCCGTCGTGCTGCTCAATGCCGGCATCGCCACGCGCACCGAGCGGCAGGCGGAACACACGATCCTCGGGCTTTCGAACTTTGCGTTGAAGCCGGTGCCCGTGATGCGTGCCGGTGAGCGCCGACTGGTGGACCCGATCGAACTCGTGCCCGGCGATCTGTTGCTGATCGAGCGCGGCATGCTCGTTCCCGCCGATGCGCGGCTGACCGCTTGTGACGATCTCACGGTCAACGAGTCGGCGCTCACCGGCGAAGCGCTGCCGGTCCGCAAAACGGCCGAACCCGTGCTGCCGCCGGACACCGGCCTGCCGGACAGGCGGAACATGGTGTTCCGCGGCACTGCGGTCACTGGAGGCTCCGGCACGGCGCTCATCACTGCGACCGGCTCGTTGACCGAGATCGGCCGGGTGCAACAGCTTCTCGGCGCCGTCCGGCCGCCGGAGACGCCGATCCAGCGCCAGCTCGGCGAGGTCGAACGGGAGCTCATCATCGTCAACGGGCTGATCTGCGCGGCCGTGTTCGGCCTCGGCCTGCTGCGCGGCCAGGGCGCTCTGCCGATGCTGCGCGGCGCGATCTCGCTCGCGGTCGCGGCCATCCCCGAGGGCCTGCCGGCGGTCGCGACGACGACGCTTGCGCTCGGCATCCAGGACATGCGCCGGCGCAACGTGCTGGTGCGCAAGCTCGAAGCGGTCGAGACGCTCGGCGCCATCGAGGTGATCGGCCTCGACAAGACCGGCACGCTCACCGAGAACCGCATGGCGACGGTCGCCTTCGACGCCGGCGGAGATGAGCTCAGGCACGATGGCGGCCGGCTGACGCGCGGGGAAAAGGCGGCGGACGAGCCGACCCGCGCCATCGTCCATCGCCTCCTCGAAGTCACGGCGCTCTGCAGCGAAGCGATCGTGCGTCGCACGCCTGACGGTTTCTCGGTCGAGGGCACGCCGACCGAAAGCGCGCTGGTCGAGGCGGCGCTCGCCTTCGCCATCGACGTGGTGCAGCTCCGCGCCTGCGCCCGCGTGCTTGCGACGGTCGGCCGCGGCGAGGGCCGCAAGCGCATGAGTACGCTGCACGCGACGGCAAACGGCGGCCGGCTGCTCTGCGTGAAGGGCGACCCGGTCGAGGTCCTCGCACGCTGCTCCGTCTATCGCACTGCCGCCGGCATCGCGCCGCTCGACGAGGAAGCGCGCGCGTCCGTGCTCAAGGGCAATGACCACATGGCGGGGCGGGCGCTGCGCGTGCTCGGCGTCGCGGTCGGAGAGGCGGGCGGCGATCCGCGCGACGAGCGCGACCTGGTCTGGCTCGGCCTCGCCGGGATCGCCAACCCGATCCGGCCGAGCGTGCTTCCCGCGCTGAAGCGGCTGCGCAAGGCCGGCATCCGCCCGGTGATGATCACCGGCGACCAGAGTGCGACCGCCTTCGCGATCGCGCGCGACCTCGACCTCGCCGATGGCGGCGAGTTGAAGGTGCTCGAAGCCGGACAGATCGCGGGGCTTGCGCCCGACGTGCTGACGGCGCTGGCGGCGCAGCCGCAGGTGTTCGCGCGCGTGAGCCCGATCGACAAGCTGAACATCGTCAGAGCGCTGCAGGCGGACGGTCACATCGTCGCCATGACCGGCGACGGCATCAATGACAGCCCGGCTTTGCGCGCCGCCAATGTCGGCATCGCGATGGGCGGCGCCGGGACCGATGTCGCGCGCGAGGTCGCCGATATCGTGCTTGCGGGCGACGACCTCGACGGCATTGTCGAGGCGATTCGGCTCGGCCGCGCCACCTATGCCAATATCCGCAAGGTCCTGCGCTATCTCGTCTCGACCAACGCCTCGGAGACCTTCGTCATGCTGGGCGCGGCGCTTTTCGGCGGCACGGCGCCGCTGACGCCGATGCAGCTCCTATGGCTCAATCTCGCCTCCGATCCGCTGCCCGCCCTCGCGCTCGGCCTGGAGCCGCCCGACCCCGACGTGCTCGACGAGCCGCCGCACGATCCGCGCGCGCCCATCCTGAGCCCGGCCGACTTCCGCCGCATCCTGCGCGAAGGCGCCGTGCTCGGCGGCAGCGCCCTTGCCGGCTATCTGCTGGCGGGCGGCGCAACGGGGGCGGCGAGTGCGCGCACGATCGTTTTCCACGGCCTGACCCTCAGCCAGATCGTGCACGCCATTTCCTGTCGCTCGGAGACGCATGGGATCGAGGAATCCCTGTTCCGCGCGTCGAACCCGGCTCTCTACGGCGCGGTCGCGGCCTCCGGCGCGCTGCAGCTCGCCGTCCAGCTTTTTCCCATGACGCGGCGCCTGTTCGGCCTAACGCCCCTGGGGCTTGGCGAGGGTCTCGGCATCGCCGGCATGGTCATCGCAAGCACGGTCGCCAACCGCTTGATCGGCTATCTTGTACACGACGATCTAAGCCCAGCCGGCCGTCGATGAGTTGAGAGGCGAACAATGCCGCGCGACATGATCTTCACCTCCGAATCGGTGACGCCGGGCCATCCCGACAAGCTGTGCGACCAGATCAGCGATGCGGCGATCGACGCCTTCCTGCGCCGGGACCCCGCCGCGCATGCGGTGGTCGAATGCGCGGTCGCGACCGGCGTCGTCTTCCTCGCCGCGCGCTTCGCCGCCGACGCCGTGCTCGACCTGCCGTCGCTCGCGCGCAAGGTGATCGCCGATGTCGGTTATGTCGAGGGCGGCTTCGACGCGCGCAACTGCTCGATCCTGACCAGCCTCGTCGAACTGCCGAGGAGCATGCGTCAGCCGACCTGCGTGAAGCCAGACGAGGCGGCGATCGAGTCCTGCCTCGCCCACGACCAGGCGAACGTGTTCGGCTATGCCAGCCGGGAGACGCCCGAACTGATGCCGCTGCCGGTCAGCCTCGCCCACCGGATCGCACGGGCGCTCGATCGCGCGCGCTCCGCTCTGCCGTGGCTGTCGCCCGATGGCAAGACGCAAGTCTCGATCGAGTATCGGGACGGCCGACCGGCCCGCATCCACGCCATCGCGCTGACCGCCGCGGTGGCGGCCGATGCGCCGATCCGCCAGGTCGAAGAGGGCCTGCGCGCGGTCGTGACCAGGACCTTTGAGGAAGACGGCATGCGGCCCGACGGCCGGACGGAGATCCATATCAATGCCGGCGGCCCCTATGAAATCGGCGGGCCGGCGCGCCATGCCGGCTTGACCGGACGCAAGAACGGCATCGACACCTATGGCGAGATCGCGCGCCAGAGCGGGGCGGCCCTGTCGGGCAAGGACCCCTCGCGCATCGACCGCATCGGCGCCTATGCCGCCCGCCATGCCGCCAAGAACATCGTGGCGGCAGGCTTCGCCGAACGCTGCGAAGTGCACCTCGCTTATGCGATCGGCCGTGCAGAACCCTTGAGTCTATCGGTCGCGACCTTCGGCACCGGCGTGATGCCGGAACCAGACATCGCCGATCGCATCGAGCGCACGGTGGATTTCCGCCCGGCCGCCATCATGCGCCGCTTCGGCCTGCGCACGCAGCCGGCGCTTGCCGGCGAGCGAGGCTTTTACCGGCCGCTCGCGGTATACGGCCATTTTGGGCGCGCCGATCTCGACCTCCCGTGGGAGGCGACCGACCTGG
>CAYGZV010000185.1:0-2883 GCA_964354425.1 uncultured Rhodoplanes sp.
CTCGCGCACCTGCGTCACCTGCTCGGGCAGCGCGCCGGGCGCGACGACCTCGTAGCCCGCGACGCGCAAGAGGCCGCGCGCCGGGCACATGACGGAGGCGATCCGGGTATAGGGGTTGAGCACGGGCGGCGTCACCCATGCGAAGCCTGCCTGCGACAACGGCCCGCCGAACGCCGCAAGCGCATCGCGCCGCGCGCGGCTCCGGCCGGCGGCCTGCTCGGCCGAACTCGTGAAGAGATGCGCGGCGATGATGCGCGCCTCCCAATCGGGACGGCTCACGATCCAGTCATTGGCGGCGCAGGTCTCCCCTTCATGGGTGAGGAAGCTCTCCTCGGTCCGCTCGATCACGCAGCGCTCGCCGGGAGCGCAGCCCGCCACTGTGTAGATCACCGGCCGGGCCACCGGCTCGCTTTCCAGCATCCGGCGCGCTTCGGCGTAGCTTGCGCAGCTCTCGAACGTCCGGCGCAGGAGCTGATCGGGCGGGATGTGCCTGATGCGCCAGGTGTTGAGCGCGTTCGCCATGAAATCATAAAGCCGCAGCCAGGGATGACGCGTGCGCCGCCACAGCGGCGCCTGATTGACGCAAGCGGCGAACCGGCCAGGGGCCATCGCGGTCAGGGCGCCGGCGTAACCCGGCCAGGTCAGGCTGAAGAATTCGCCGGAGGGACCCCGCATGCGCGCCACCTCGACGCCGCGGCCGAGCCCGGGAAAAGGCCAATCGAGCGTCCGCGCGAGCCAGGGCGCGCCGTCCTCATCGCGCGCAAGCGACGTGCAGCCCCAGATATAGGAGCCGTTGAGGAACCACACGCCGGGAAACCCGAGCGTGGCGGCAATCTGGGCGATTTCCGGCACATAGGGCGAGCGCGAGCGCGTCAGCCAGCGCCGCGCGACGCCGTCGAGCGCCGGGATGAACGGCCCCGCAGCGCGCGGCAGAAAGGCGAGACAGTCGTCGCGCAGCGCCCGCGCCCGGCCCGCGCATTCCTGCGCATGCCGGAGCGGTCCGCCGTCGCGGACATCGGCGACGGGAATGGCCGGCATGGCGCTGATCATCGGCGGGGCACTCATTCGTTTCACGCCTCCACGGGGTGTCCCGTCTTTGCGTGACGAGGGCTGCGGGCGCAAGCATCAAACTCCAATGCCGCTCCCGCATCGCGGCCACGGGCTCGCCGTACCGCGCTTCCGGCGCGGATAATGACACGCTCACGCCATGTTGCTTTGCAAGTAGGAGCTGCGCGCCGCTACGTTTTTACCGCAGTGCGCAGAACGGTCGTTGGGACATGGTCGTTAGACCATGATGTCCGAATCAACCACTGACCCATGGAGGAAGACAATGAGGAAGGCGCTTTTTATTTCGGCTGTCGCGTCAATTCCCCTGCTGTTCGCCGCAACTGGTGCGGGCGCGCAGCAGTTCGGCACGGCGGACGAGGCGAAAGCCATGCTCGAGAAAGCCGTCACCGAATTGAAGGCGGACGAGAAGGCGGCGCTCGACAAATTCAATAAAGGCGAGGCCGGATACAAGGATCGCGATCTCTACGTGTTCTGCTTCGAGACGGGGACGGGCAAGTTCACCGCGCATCCCAATCCTGCGCTCATGGGCACCGACGTGCGGGCGCTCAAGGACCGGAGCGGTGGGGCGATGGGTGAGGCCATCTTCGTCGCGGCGAAAGACGGAACGATCGCGACCGTAGATTACATGTTCCCGAAGCCGGGCGGGACCGATCCCGTGGCGAAGCAGTCCTTCGTCACCAAGGTCGGCGGCCAGGGCTGCGGGGTGGGCTATTACAAATAGCTCGCATTAGGCGAATTCGACACGAGCGGCCGGCTTTTCGCCGGCCGTTCTCGTCTCGATGCGGTCGGCGCTCGCCGCTTGCCGCGCTATGACCATCGCCGATCGGCCGTGGACCGTCCGCGCACGAGGTCCAGAATGAACAGAAACAGGATTGCGCCCACCGCCGATACGACGAGGCTCGGCCAAAAGCCGGCATAGGCGAATCCAAGGAGGTGGGCGATAGCGGCGCCCACGAACGAGCCGACGACGCCCACGATCAGATTCATGAGAAGCCCGTGGCTGCGCGACATCACCTTTTCGGCGATCCAACCGGCTATGATGCCGATCACCAGCGCCGCAATCCATCCAACCCCGCTCATCGCGATCTCCTGCAGTGTGAAACGTACGAGTAAACGCTCCAACCGGCGGTAGGTTCGATTTCAGGCAAGCCCCGGAATGTCGACCAGCAGGAAAAACCCGTTGACGCTCAGGAGCGAGCCGACAAGTCCGATGGCCGCGCCGAAAAAAGACAGCCAGACGAGATTGGCGATGATCGCAACCGAGATCAGCACGATCGCGATCTGCAACAGCGCCGCGGCATAGTCGAAATAGGGGTCCTGCCTGAGGGCATGGTCGCGTTTGGCCTCATAGTCGCGTGCGCGGAGCAGCAGCTCCTTCTTGCCCTCGCTGGTTTCCGGCTCGGATTCGTAGCGCGCGATCGTCTTGCGGTACTGGTCGAGCTTTTTCCGCAGCGCCTCCTTGGTCGCGTCCGGGATGGCGGGATCGTTCAGCCAGGCGAACTCGAACTGGTCGGCCGCGAGAACGAACGCCGTCTGCCGCATGTTCTTCGCCTGAAAGAAGTTGAAGAAATTGGACGCCAGAACATTGTTGGTGACGGCCTCCTTGCCGGCGTTCGAGCCGCCCAGCCCGGTGATCGCCAGCACCATCGCAAATACGGCGATCACGACCGCGGCGCGCTGCCTGAAACGGTCGCTCTCCTTCTCCTTGTCCATCAATTCCGCGGCTTCGTCGGCCTGCATGCTTTCCCCTCCGCTTCCCTTCCGGACAAGCGTGCCACACAGTCATGACCACATGGCGGCTGCGTGACGCCGAGG
>CAYGZV010000185.1:2983-4981 GCA_964354425.1 uncultured Rhodoplanes sp.
GCGGCGCCGCTCGCCGGCATGACGCTCGCGCAGCTCGGCGCCGACGTGATCCGCTTCGATCCGGTCCGCGGCGGGCTCGACGCCAAGCGCTGGCCGGTGGATCAGCATGGCAAGAGCCTCTACTGGGTCGGCCTGAACAAGGGCAAGCGGTCGATCGCCGTCGACACGCGCAAGCCGGAAGGACAGGAACTCGTCACCGCGCTGATCACCGCGCCGGGGCCCGGCAACGGGATTTTCCTGACCAACTTTCCCGCTTCCGGCTGGCTCGGCTACGAGGCGCTGAAGAAGCGCCGGCACGACCTGATCATGCTCAATCTGTTCGGCAATCCGGATGGAAGCTCGGCGGTCGACTACACCGTGAATTGCGCCGTCGGCATCCCGTTCTCGACCGGGCCGGCCCATAGCGACGCGACCCACCCGATCAACCATGCCCTGCCCGCCTGGGACGCCATCACCGGCGTCACCTCGGCGCTCGGCCTCGTCACCGCCGAGCGTCACCGCCGGCTGACGGGCGAAGGCCAGCTGATCAAGATTGCGCTGTCGGACGTCGCCATGGCGATGGTCGGCAATCTCGGCTACATCGCCGAAGCCGAGCTGATGCACGAAGACCGTCCGGCCTTCGGCAACTATCTTTACGGAGCCTATGGGCGGGACTTCGAGACCAAGGATCGCCGACTGATCTATATCGTGGCGATCACCGACCGGATGTGGACCGAACTCGGCCGGGTCACCGGGCTCGCCGACCGCTTCGCGATGATCGAGCCCCTGCTCGGGGTGAATTTGAGGGACGAGGGCGACCGCTTCCGGGCGCGCGACGTGATCTCGGCGGTCCTGGAAACCTGGGTGTCGGCCCGCACGCTGGACGAGATCAAGGCGGCCTTCGCCGGCACCGGCGTGTGCTGGGGGCCCTACCAGACCTTCCGCCAGATGCTGCGCGAGGACCCGCGCTGCTCGACCGTCAATCCGCTGTTCCGGGAGGTGGAGCAAGCCGGCATCGGGCGCTATCTGGTGCCCGGCTCGCCGCTCGATTTCGGGGGCTCGCCACGCGAAGCGCCCGTTCGCGCGCCTATTCTCGGCGAGCACACCGACCAGGTGCTGGCCGACGTCTTGGGCCTGGGCGATGGCCAGATCGGAAAGCTGCGCGACATGAAAGTCGTCGCCGGGCCGATCGAATTGTGAGGAGGATGCGCTGAACGACTCATCCCACGCCTTTGGCGATTGGATCGGAAAGCAGGAGCGCCTGGACGAGGTGCTGTCGCTTGCGCCGGTGCAGGCCATGCTCGCCACCCTCGATGACGGCGAGCGCCGGCTCGGATCGGGCGACCCGCTGCCGCCGCTGTGGCATTGGCTCTATTTCCTGCCGCGGGCGCCGGCCTCGCGGATCGGCAAGGACGGACACCCGCAGCGTGGCGGTTTCCTGCCTCCGGTCGAATTGCCGCGCCGGATGTTCGCGGGCGCGCGGCTGCATTTCCGCCACCCGCTGCTCATCGGCAAGCCGGCGACCCGCACCGGCACGGTCCGCGACATCTCGCAGAAGCATGGCGCGAGCGGAACTCTGATGTTCGTCACGGTCGAATACCAGATCGAGCAGGACGGACGGGTGTGCGTCGAGGAGGTGCAGGACATCGTCTATCGCGAGCCGGGCGCGCGCATCGCGGCCCCGGCCGTGGTCGATCTGCCGGCGCCCCCCGCCGGGGCGTGGTCGCGCACCATCACGCCCGACCCGGTCCTGCTGTTCCGCTTCTCGGCGCTCACCTTCAATGCCCATCGCATCCATTACGACCGGCCCTACGCCATCAACGAGGAGGGCTACCCCGGCCTCGTCGTGCACGGGCCGCTCACCGCGGTGCTGCTGCTCGACCTCGTGCGTCGCCATACCGAGCGCGCCGTCATCGCCTACAGCTTTCGCGGCCGCGCGCCGCTGTTCGATCTCGCGCCGTTCCGCCTGGTCGGCCAGCCCGAGGAGAACGCCGTCGCGCTGGAAGCGGTCGGCCCGGA
>CAYGZV010000186.1:0-4881 GCA_964354425.1 uncultured Rhodoplanes sp.
TGGACACCGTCGTCGTCAAGACTCCGATGCAATATCTCGATCGGGCAACCAATGCGCTCAGAGATCTCGGCATCGTTCCGCCCAAGGCCGTTGACGCTCCCATCAACGGAATCCTCCAGCGCATCTCCGATCTCGACCAGGACAAGATCGCGATCATCGCGCGCACCCTGAGCCAGACGGGCGTGTTCAACGAAGTCGTCCGCGACCAGACCGCGGCCATGGAGATCGGCGAGCGGTATCGCGAAATAGCGCATCAATTCGATTCGATCCGCGACGACGCGAAGGGGCTGGTGGACCAGATTTCCGACAACCGCATCGACCTGTTCGAGCGCGTGCAGAACGCCTGGATGAAGATCGCGCGCGGCGACATCGCCGACCGCTTCGATGAGATCAAGAATGTCTATGTCGACGTGACGCGCTCGACCAAGGATCAGATCACGCGCGAGACCACGATCCTCGACGCCTATCGGGATTTTCGCGGCGCGCTGAAGCAGGCCGAGGTGCTCGCGCTCGAGGTGCTGCGGACGGCCGAACGCAAGTTCGACGCCGCCAAGGCAGAACTTGCGAAAGCCTCGCAAGCCGTCGGCTCGTTTGCGGGGACGGAGCCCGCCGAGCGCGCGCGCCTCGAGCTGTTGCGCGACGAGCATCTCCGCCGCACCCAGGACGAGGAAAAGCGCTACCAGATCGCCAAGGACCTGTCGGACAATCTGACGGTCAGCTACAACACCTCCGAAGTGATCATGGCGCGCCTGATGCAGACAACGAACGCCAAGGAGCGCGTCTATTCCCAGGCCGTCACGTTCTTCTCGACCAACGACTCCGTCCTCACCGCATTGAAGGCGTCGTTCACCGGCATGTTCGGCTTGCACGAGTCGACGCAGACGCTCGAAGCGATGAAGGAAGGCATGTCGAAAAGCTTGGAGGTCCTGGCGGAGATCGGCGATCAGGTCGGCGAAGCGGCCGTCCGGGCCGGCTATGGACCGACCATCCGCGCCGACGCGGTGAAGAAGCTGGTCGATTCCGTCGTGAGCTTCCAGGAGCACTCGCTGGAGATCGTGAACGAAATGCGCAAGCTGTCGACGCAGAACTCGGCCGAGATTCGCGACGCCGTCGAGGACGGCAAGCGGCGGATCGCGCGCCTGGTCGCGGAAGGCGAGGCGCTCCCGATCGATGGCTGAGGCGTCCGCCGCCACACCGGCCTTCTCCGCCCCGCCTGCGCCGGCGGCGGGAGCGCCGTCGCAGCTCGACGAGCTGATGCTCGCCATGGACGTGGTGGACACGCTGCGTCATCAGGACCTGCTCGTCAGTCGCGAACTCGACGAGACCCGGCGTGACGCGGAACTGATCGAACGCCTGCGGCGCATCTACCACGACCAGGGAATCGACGTTCCCGATCGCGTTCTCCAGGAAGGCGTCAACGCGCTCAAAGAGAGCCGCTTCACCTACACGCCGCCAAAGCCCGGACTGGCGACCCGCCTCGCCACCCTTTGGGTCGGCCGCCGGCGGATCGGGCGGCGGCTGCTTGGCGCCCTGGCCGCCGTCGTGCTCGGGGCCGGATTCTACTATGTCGGGGTGGTGCGGCCCGAGCAGCAGCGGGTCGAGCAGGCGCGCGCCGCGGCCGAGCAGGAGCGGATCGATCTCGCCGAGCGGCTCCCGCGCGCGCTCGAGACTGCCTACGCCGATGCCACGGCCGCCGCGCAAGTGGATGAAGCGCGGCAGCGCGCCGATCAGCTCCGGGCCGACGGCCGTTCGGCGCTGACCAAGGGCGACCGGCCGGCCGCCGCGCAGGCGATCGAAGAACTCGAAGCGCTGCGCGCAGAGCTCCGGCGCGAATACGCGCTGCGGATCGTGTCGCGGCCCGGCGAACCAAGCGGCGTGTGGCGCGTTCCCGGGCGCAATCCGGGGGCGAGGAACTACTACCTGATCGTCGAGCCGGTCGCGCCGGACGGCCGCGTGCTCAGCCTGCCGATCACGAGCGAGGAGGACCGCGAGACGCGCACGGTCTCACGCTGGGGCGTTCGCGTGAGCGAGCAGGCCTTCAACGCGGTCCGCGCGGACAAGAACGACGACGGCATCGTCCAGCGGAACAAGGTGGGCGAGAAGAAGTCCGGCGCGCTCGACATCGATTACAGCCTCCCCGTTCTCGGCGGCAACATACTTCGGTGGTGACATGATCTCCGGGCGCCAGGCTCTGGCCACGGTCGAACAGACGATCGCGCAGGCGCGTCGCGAGGAGGCGCGCCTGGACTCGGCGCTGCGCGAGGCGACCGGCGAGGCGGTCGGGTTGCGCGCGGCGCGGATGGCGGCGTTTCGCGAACTGGCGAAGGTCAAGCTCGACACGCTTGCAAGCGCGGGCGTCGAACAAGAACTGGATGCGGCGGAACGGCGGGCGCTTGCGATTATGGAGCAGGGCCGCCGGGCGGCCGCCGATTTCGCCAAGCGGCGGGAGCAGGCCGAACGCAGCCTCGAACAGTCGGAGGCCGAGCGCGAAGCAAGGGCGGCCGAACTCGACGAGGCCTTGGCGGCGCTGAGCGAATTGCGGGCGCAGGTGGAGGCGCAGACGCGCGTCAGTCCGGAATGGGCGGCCGCGCGCGCGCGCATGGACGAGCTCGGCCGCATGACGGAGGCGGCGGAGAAAAAGACTGCGCAGGCGGAGGCGGATCGCGAAGAGAAGCGCAAGCCGTATGAGAGCGATCCCCTGTTCATGTATCTTTGGGATCGGAGATTCAGCACGGCCGAATATTCCGCCGGTCGGTTCGTTCGCTTCTTCGATCGCAGGGTGGCGAAGCTCGTGGGATACGACAAAGCGCGCGCCTCCTATGCGATGCTCAACGCGATCCCGACCCGGCTGCGCGAGCACGCCGCACGCTTGCGGGAGGAGCTGCAAAGCGCTCGCGCGCGGCTCACGGCGATAGAACGGGACGCGCTGGAAAAAAGCGGAGCACAGCCGCTCGAGGCGCGCGTGCGCGAACGCAACGCCGCATTCGACGCCGCCGATCGCAAACTTGCGAATGCGCGCGCCGAGCTCGACAAGATCGAGCAGGCGGGCCGCAACGGCGTCGCCTCGGGAGAGGCTTCCTACGCCCAAGCGATCGAATTGCTCGCGTCGGCGGACGCCGCCCAGGATCTCCAATCGCTGTATCGCGAAGCGGCGCAGACGCCGGACCCGACCGACGAGGCCATCCTCAAGCGCATCGAATCGACCGAGAACGCGATCGGGCGCGCGGAGAAGGAAACCGGCGCGATCCGCCGGGAAATGCAGGAACTCGCGCGGCGTCGCAAGCAGATCGAGTCGGAGCGGGACGAATTCCGCCGGCGCGGTTACGACGATCCGTTCGGCAGCTTCGGCAATGAGCGCGTGCTCGCCTCCGTGCTCGGCGGCATTCTGGGCGGCGTGCTTCAGGGCACCGTGCTGCGCGACGTGCTCAACAAGGGCTATCGCCGGCAGCCGGGACCATGGGACTCCGACTTCGGAGGCGGCGGCTCGCTTCCGGGCGGCGGAGACGACGGCTTCCGCACCGGCGGCTCGATGGGCGGCAATGACGGATTTCGCACCGGCGGCTCGTTTTGATGACGAGCGGGGGCTCGCGACCTGCGCTGTACGCCCCTGCCCGCCATGCTCCGCTCGCGACTCACCCCGGTGAAGACGCGCCGGGACCGGCATCCGCGGCGACCTTCACGACGCTCGCGCCTTCGTCAATCTCGCGCTTGAGAGCAGGATCGAGCTTGAGCGCCTCGGCGAGCGATTGAAGGAACTCGCGCTCCTGCGGGGTGTCCGGCTCGATGGCGAGACGGGCGGCCGCATAGACCTGAGCCGCCTGTTCGAGCGACGTCGCCGATCTCGCAAGTTCTTCGACGCTCGCCGGGTTCGCGAGTTCATTGGCGAGCCAGCTCACCCCTTCCCGGTCGAGGCCGGCGCGGGTGACGCCCGTGGTGACGCGTTCGCGTTCGCCCTCATCCATGTGGCCGTCGGCGGTCACCGCCGCGGTCATCGCCCGCACGAACAACATCGCGTCTTCATCGGTCGCCGCCGACGGGTCGAGGTGCGGCGCGCCGGGCGCAAGCTCGGGACTTTCCAGCCGGCCGCTTCGGCCGAGCAGCGGCTCTCCTGATTGATAGTTGCGGAACGCGCGGTAGGCCAATCCGCCGATCAGCGCGAGCCCGCCCAGCTTGGCGAGATTTCCAGCAATTCCGCGGCCGCCGCGCGTGCCGAGCAGGAGCCCCGCCGCTCCGACCAGCGCCGCCTTGGCGACACCGGGATTGCTGCCCATCATCTCCTGCGCGCGCCGAGCGAGATCCTCGACGGATTTCCCGCCCATCGCCTCGCGCGCATTGGGGTGGCGCGCCATGTCGGCGAGACCGCCCGTCGCCTGGCCGAGAACCTGGCCGAGAATGCCGCCGGCGCCGGTTCTCGACCCGCTGCCGAACGCCTCCAACGTGTCCTGGAGGAAGCCGCGCTGCGCGGTGTTCGGCGCGTCCTGGCCAGGCCTCGTCGCGTTCGCGTTCACCATGGCGTCGAGCAGATCGCGCGCGTTGATCATCACAAGTTCCTCCAATGCGACAAATCGGTTGCAATCGCCTGCCCGGCAAGCCGCGCGGGGCGCAAAGCCTCCAACAACGCAGTTCGCCCTCAACAGGTTGCTTACGAACGCGCCGGACGGCGACCACGCAGGTCAGCCTGACAGGGGTCGGTGACCTTGCGGCGACGAACGGAGGTTGCCGAGTTTAATTTTTTCGGTCCCTGGAACACCCGAAACGGGCTCCTGTTTCCCTAGCAACAGCAGATGGAGAACGGCCATGAAGCATGACCTCGGTCTTTATTTTGCGTTGTGGATCATTATCGCACCGGTGGTGGCGAGCTTCCTGCTCTCCGGCATCGGC
>CAYGZV010000187.1:0-2228 GCA_964354425.1 uncultured Rhodoplanes sp.
TTTTTCGCACCGCAGCGAATTGATGGATATCAAAGCATTTGCCGGCGAGTCATGCCTTCCTCACGCTTCCGGAGGAACGCCAAAAAGAATTGAACAGCAGCCTCCAGCGATTTCGGGGCAAGACATGCACGAAATGCACGAGGTGCGCATTCACGGGCGCGGCGGCCAAGGCGCCGTGCTCGCCTGTTCGATCCTGGCGCAGGCGCTGATCGACGACGGCAAGCACGCCGTGGCGATCCCGTCGTTCGGCTTCGAGCGCCGCGGCGCGCCGGTCGCGGCTTTCCTGCGTTTCTCGAATGCGCCGATTCGCGCGATGACGAATGTCTATCATCCCGACTGCGTCGTCTGCATCGATCCGACGGTCGCGCGCGCGGTGGACATTTTCGCCGGCATGAAGCCGGGCGGCACGGTCGTGCTCACCACCAAGGCGAAGCTCGCCGAGCTTGCGCTCCCCGATCATGTCGCATGCGCCGGCCTGTGCGATGCGATCGGCATCGCGCTCACGATCTACCGGCGGCCGGTCACCAATGCGATCATGCTGGGCGCGTTCGCGCGCGCAACCGGCCTGCTGACGCTCGCGTCGCTCAAGGAGGCGCTGCAGCAGATGGACTTCCGCGACGCCGGCCTGACCGAGAACCTGGCGGCGGTCGAGCGCGGCTACGCCGAAACGCACGTGCACGAACTGAAGAGGGTGGCCCATGCGCCGGCAGTCGCGTGATCATTTCGACGCCTCGACCATTCCCGACGATCTCGCCCCGATCGCGACCAAGCTGTCCACCATGCTGCCGGGCGACTGGCGCAGCATGCGGCCGGTGATCGACCGGCTGAAATGCGTCAAATGCGGCCTGTGCTGGCTCTATTGTCCGGTGCAGTGCGTCGTCGAAAAACCGCGCTGGTTCGAGTTCGATCTCGCCGTCTGCAAGGGGTGCGGAATCTGCGCGCAGGAATGTCCGCATCGCGCCATCGGCATGATCGAGGAGGTCGGCCGATGAGCGTCGCCGCCGAGCAGTCCCGCGCCAACGCCACCCAGCGCTCCGCAGTGTGCGAAGGAAACGAGGCGGCGGCGATCGGCGTCGCGCTCGCGCGCCCGGACGTGGTCGCGGTCTATCCGATCACCCCGCAGTCCTCGCTGGTCGAGCATCTGTCGCAGATGATCGCCGACGGCCGCCTCGACGCCGATCTCCTCAATGTCGAAGGCGAGCATGCGGTGATGTCCGGGCTGCAGGGCGTCGCGCTTGCCGGCGGCCGCACCTTCACCGCGACCTGCGGGCCGGGCATCGCCTTCATGTTTGAGCCATATGTCCGCACGCCCGGCCTGCGCCTGCCGATGGTCGCCTCGCTCGTCACGCGCGATCTGTTGAGCCCGCAATGCGTCTGGGGCGGCCAGCAGGACGCGATGGTGGTGCGCGAGGCCGGCTGGATCCAGATGTATTGCGAGACCGTGCAGGAGATTCTCGACACCACCGTCATGGCCTACAAGATCGCCGAGCATCGCGACGTCATGCTGCCGGTGAATGTCTGTCACGACGGCAACTATCTCTCCTTCGGCGTCACGCGCGTGGAGATCCCGGATCAGCGGGAGGCGGACGACTTCCTCGGGCCCGCCGCGATCAACTGGCATGTCGCGCTCGATCCGGCGCGGCCGATGGGCGTCGACCCGCTGACCGGCGGCGCCGGCGGCGTCGGTCCGAGCAGCTTCGTGCGCTATCGCAAGGGGCAGTGCCGCGGCATGCAGAACGCGCTGCGGGTGATCCGCGAAACGCATGCCGCCTGGGGCGAACGGTTCGGCCGCTATCATGCGCCGCTGATCGAGGAATACCGGCTCGACGATGCGGCCTATGCGCTCGTCACCATCGGCAGCATGACGGGCGCGGCCAAGGACGCGGTCGACGCCGCGCGCGCGGCGGGCGAAGCGGTCGGGCTCATCAAGGTCAAGACCTTCCGCCCCTTCCCCCTCGACGCGATGGCGGCGGCGCTCGCGAAGGTGCGGCGCATCGGCGTGGTCGATCGCTCGGTGAGCTTCGGCTGGAATGCGGGCCCGGTCTACCAGGAGACCTTGGGCGCGCTCTACCACACCGGCCGGCCGATTCCGGCGATCAGCTTCATCGGCGGACTCGCCGGGGCCGACATTACCGCCGAGCATTTCGCCCGCGCCATTGCGATCACCCGCGAACTTGCCTGGGATGGCCGGCCGCGCGAGCCGATCTGGCTGAACGAGAACGATTGAG
>CAYGZV010000187.1:2328-4868 GCA_964354425.1 uncultured Rhodoplanes sp.
ACCTCATTGTCGGCAGCAGCCATGCCGCGCTCGAAGCGGCGACCGCCATCCGCTTCCACGATCCCGACGGGGAGGTCACGCTGCTGACGCGCGACGCGCGTCTGCCCTATTCCCCGACCATCCTGCCCTATGTCGTCTCCGGCCGTTCGCAGCCCGACAAGGTGGTTCTGCGCAACGCGGCCTGGTTCCGCGACAACGCGGTCGCCTTCGTGCCGGGCGCGACGGTCGTCGCGGTCGATCCGGCGCAGTCGCGCCTGCGGCTGGAGTCGGGCGAAACCTGGACCTATGCGCGCCTGCTGATCGCGACCGGCGCAACGCCCGCGCTGCCGCCGGTGCGCGGGCTCGCCGATATTCCCTTCCACGTGCTGCGATCGATGGACGATGCGGTCGAACTGCGCAACGCGATCGGCCACGCCAAATCGGCGATCGTGCTCGGCGCCGGGCTGATCGGCATGCATGCGGCGGAAAACATGGCGAAGGCCGGCGTCGCGGTCAGCGTGATCGAGATGCAGCGCCACGTGCTGTCCGCCTATTTCGAACCGCGCGCCTCGACCATCATCGAGGGGACGTTCGCGCGCAACGGCGTGCGCATGGTGCTGGGCCGGACGCTCGCCAAGGTCGACGGGCTGGTCGACCGCTGCATCGCCACGCTCGACGACGGGCGCACCATCGTCGCCGATCTTCTGCTGGTGTGCACCGGGGTCAAGCCCAATATCGGCTTTCTCGATGGATCGGGAATCGACGTGGATGTCGGCATCCTCGTCGACGACCGCATGCGCACGAACCTGCCGACTATCTGGGCGGCCGGCGACGTGGCGCAGGCGCAGGGCCTCTGGGGCGAAAAGGTCGTCAACGGCATTCTGCCGAATGCGGTCGAACAAGGCCGGATCGCCGGGCTCGACATGGCGGACGATTCCGGGCTTGCGCCGTTTCCCGGCGCGGTGCCGCTCAACACCTACAGCTTCTTCGGCCAGCAGGCGATCTCGGTCGGCGTCGGCAAAGCGGGCATCGGATGCGAGATCGAGGAGCGGGGCGACGAACAGAACGGCGTCTATCGCCGCATCGTCCTCAAGAACGGCAAGCTGCTCGGCATCGCCACCATCAATGATTTCGTCGATGCCGGCATCATGTGGCAGCTCATTCGCAGGGGCGCCGATCTGTCGGCCGTCCGGAGCGCGTTCATCGCCGACCCGCGGACGACGGGACGTCAACTGATGTCGCGGCTCTGGCGGTAGGGGAGAAAGCGATGGGGACCTGCTTCAGCACCGTGCAGTTTCGCGCCGGCCGCTGCGACGGCTGCGGAGATTGCGTGATCGCCTGCGCGCAGGCGAAGTCGGGATCGTCCGACCTCGCGCAGTCGCGCATCCGCATCATGCCCGCGGTCGCGGGCGGCGGCTTCGAGCTCGCGCTTTGCCGGCAATGCGCCGACCCGATCTGCGTGATGGACTGTCCGTCCGGCGCGCTCGCCAAGAACGGCGACACGGGCGTGATCGACTGGGCGGAGGAGACCTGCGTCAATTGCCTGCTATGCACCGCCGGCTGCGCCTATGCCGGCATCGTCTACGAGGCCGAGGTGGGCCATGTCACCAAATGCGATCTGTGCGACGGCGAGCCGGCCTGCGTCGCAGCATGCCCGAGCGGCGCGCTCGAATACCGGACCGAGGGACAGATCTTCAACGCTTTTGCCGAGAAGGAGGACCTGTTCTGCCGCGGGCTTGCCGCCTGTCACGGCTGCAATTCCGAACTTTTGATCCGACACACGATGCGCATGGTCGGGCCGGAGGCGGTGGTCGCGGCGCCGCCCGGCTGCATCCCCGGCATGGGCACGGTCGGCTACAACGGGCAGACCGGCGCGAAAGTGCCGATCTTCCACTCGCTGCTCACCAACACCGCGACCATGCTGGCCGGCGTGAAAAAGCAGTACGACCGGGTGGGACGCAAGGTCACCGCGATCGCGCTCGCGGGCGACGGGGGCACCTCCGATGCGGGCTTCCAGTCGGTGTCCGGCGCGGCCGAGCGCAACGATCCCATCCTGTTCATCTGCGTCGACAACGAAGGCTACATGAACACCGGCATGCAGTCGTCCGGCGTGACGCCATACGGCTCATGGACGACGACGACGCCGGTCGGCGGCGAGCTGCATGGCAAGCGCACCGAGGCGAAGAACCTGCCGCTGATCATGACCATGCACAACTGTTCCTATGTCGCGACCGCCTCGACCGCGTTCCTGGAGGATTATTACGCCAAGCTCGCCAAGGCGATCGAGGCGGCGGAGACCGGCATGGCCTATCTGCATGTCTACGCCCCCTGCCCGACCGGCTGGCGCTTTCCCTCCAGCATGACGACGGAAGTCTGCCGCATGCAGGTGCGCACCAATTTCATCGCGCTGTGGGAGTATGATCCCGCCGGCGGACTGCGGTTCACGCATCCGGTGGAGAAACCCGAGCCGATCGGCAACTATCTCAAGCTGATCGGGAAATACCGCCATCTCAGCGACGAGCAGGTCGCGCATATCCAGCGCACGGTCGACGACAAGATCG
>CAYGZV010000188.1:0-4831 GCA_964354425.1 uncultured Rhodoplanes sp.
CGGCACATACTTCCAGGCATTGCCCTGGTAGTCTACTTTCGCCGTGCCGGCGCAGCCCATGCCAGGGCCGCCGGAACAGTCGTTCTGTCCTTTCAGCGCGACGCCGAAGCACTTCTCGCGACCGGAGTCCTGCGCGCCCGCGGAGCTCGCGGCGGCGAGCGTAAGCGCCGAGGCGAGCGATCCGGCGAGAGCGAAGCTCAAGGAGCGGCGGTTCATGTCGATCTTCCTCCGTCAAAAAGGGGCCGTCGGCCGCCTGTCCAGGGAAAGGCCGTCGACCAGGAACAACGCAGGTTTCGTCCGCTACAAGCGCCGCGTTACCGCGGTCACCGCTTCGTGTCCGTGACAGTCCGCCCGATCACGCGCCCGCGACCGCCGGGCGCTGTGGTGTAACGAATCCACCGAACGCACGAACAGGAAGAGACGGTAAATGGCTTCGGAGGGCCGCGAACGGGTCTGGGCCGAATGGATGATCGCCGCCCTCTGCGGCGACGAGCCCGCCTATCATCGGCTGCTCGCGGCCTTGGCGCCGGTGCTGCGCGCCCATGCACGACGGACGCTCGCGCAAATGGGCGCGTCCACGGCGGATGCGGAGGACATTGTGCAGGAGACGTTGCTTGCCATCCATCTGCATCGCAATTCGTGGCGACAGACCGATCCGATCGGACCGTGGGTGACGGCGATTGCGCGCTACAAGCTCATCGATTCGCTGCGCCGGCGCGGCCGCCGTACGGAGGTGGCGATCGACGATCTGGCCGATGCGCTGCCCGACGGCGGCGCCGATCAGGAGGAGGAGCTTGGCCGGCGTCAGGTGATTCGGCTGGTCGACCGGCTCGAAGGCCGGCAGGGCGCGATCGTCCGCGCAATTTCTCTCGAAGGCGCCGACATCAAGGCCACCGCGGCAAAGTTCGGCATGAGCGAGGGCGCCGTGCGCGTGGCCCTCCACCGCGGGCTCAAGACGCTCGCACAGCTTTACAGGGCGAGGGACGGGTGAAGACCGACGATTTTATTCGCACGCTGGCCGCCGACCGGGCGGTCGCGATCAGGCCGAACCTCGCTTTGGCGCTGGCGGCGGCTGCCGGCCTCGCCGTGGCCGCGGCCGTATTCGCGCTGGCGCTTGGGCTTCGCTCCGATGTCGGCGCAGCGCTCCAGACGGTGCGGTTCCTGTTCAAGTTCGTCGTGACCATCGCGGTGTTCGCCGCCGGCCTGCGCCTCGCCGCAGCGCTCGCGCGTCCGGGCGGCGATGCCGCCTCGGCGGCTCGTCTGCTTCTCGTGCCGGTGGCGCTGATGGGCGTCGCTCTTGCGATCGAGCTTATGGTCGTGCCCGCCGACGCCTGGATGCCGCGGCTCATCGGCTCAAACGCCGCCGTCTGCCTCAGCGCGATCCCGCTGATCGCGCTGGGACCGCTCGCCGCATTCCTGCTGGCCTTGCGCAGCGGCGCGCCGACCGCGCCGGCGCGCGCAGGCGCCGCCGCCGGCCTCGTGGCGGCGGGACTGGCGGCCACGCTCTATGCCTCGCATTGCGCCGACGATTCGCCGCTCTTCGTCGCCACCTGGTACTCGCTCGCGATCGCGCTCGTCGTCGCAGCCGGCGCCTGGCTCGGGCCGCGCGTGCTGCGCTGGTGAATGGCTGAGGTGGATCGCCTTGCGCCCGCAGCGCAGTCCGTTAGCGTCGCGAGCATGATTTGAACCGCGGAGCGCAGGGTCGCTCCGCGCGCTTTCAGGTACGCCGCCGCCCGATCAGCCCGCCAGGAGTTCGAGCGACTGGAGATTGGGCACGGAGCTTCTCGGGCCGAGCAGTTGATTCGACGCGAAGCGGTTGACGCCGCTCGCAACCGAGATCAGCCGATTAATCGGACACCGTTTGACTTCCTCGGCGGGCCGGGAGACGTAGAGCTCCGCGTGCAGGAGCCCGTGATCTTCCTTCCCGGCGGTGTCGACGCCGCCCGCGCGCAGGAGCTCCAGCACGCCGTCCATTTCTTCGCGATCGGTGAACCGCCGCTGGACGAACGTCGCCCCCTCGAAGCGCTCCGTCTCCAGGCCCTGGCTCGCGAGAAACTGCGCGACGCCGTCATAGGAGAAGACACGCAGCACGAAGGAGGCGATCCACGGCGCGCGCGCGCCCGCCATCGTGTGCCGGGCGATGCGGGCAAAGGTGCGCTCGGTGACGTAACCGACGCAGCCGGTCGAGACGATCAGGTCGATGTTCTCCAGCACCGCGCCGAGTTCGACGGTCGGCTCCTGCGTTTCGAGATCGATGGCGAAGGCGCGATCGACGCTGCCGCTGCGCTCCGCATAGCGGACGGCGGTGTTCGGCGTGTCGATGCCGACGACACGGATGTGCCGCCGCTTCGGCCAGGACTGGAAGTACTGCCGATCGTAATCCTCGAGCTGCTGCGAGGTCAGGTTTTCCAGGTCCGCGATGTGGTAGCGGGCGTGCAGCATGTCCCAGGTGATCGGGTACTTCATCAGGGCGCCGTTGACGCCATAGGAGCACCCGAGATCGAGAACGTTGATGGGCGCGCCCTTGATCTGATACCGGGCCTGGATGAGCTGCATGAAAACAGGGTGCGCCAGATGCGGAATGGTATAATCCAGCGCGCCGAGGACGCGATAGTACATCCTCGGGTCAGCCTGCGCGTGAAGCTGGTTGAAATCCGCTCTGTTCAGTTTTGTAAAAGAGAACGCATTGAGTCCGTTGGCCGCCGACATCGTCTCAAATCCCCCGCCCCTCGTTCCTGTATATTTGTAAATTAATGTGGCTGAATGAGGGTGCAGGCGGCGACAAGACGGCGATGCGACGCATCTTTTCTGGCAAGAAACCGCGGCCCCACAGCGGCTTCCTCGCAGAGAGTTCCAAGACGCCGGCGCTAGCCGCGACGGGTAGGTGGGTAGGGATTCGCCGCTGCATCAGGCTGGCCCCGCCGATGTCGAGGCCGCGCCTTGCCAGTGCGAATCGATCGGCCCAAATGTCCCGATACGAATGCGATTCGCCGATCCGGCCCGCCGGATCGAATAACGTTTGAGGAGCCGTATCGATGTCCCGACCCGTTGACCCTGGCGGTGTGCGCGACCTGACAGCCGAAGAAGTCGCGGCCGAACTCGCCGCCGACCGCATCCTGCTCGTCGATGTGCGCGAGCCGCGCGAAACCGCAGTCGAGCGCATTCCCGGATCCGTTCTGCTCCCGCTGTCCGCTTTCGATCCCGCCGCCATTCCCGATCCCGACGGACGCGATGTCGTATTCTCCTGCGCGACCGGAAGGCGCTCGGTGCGCGCTTCGGAGATTGCGCAGGCGGCCGGGCTGCCCTATCGCTCGCATCTCGCCGGCGGAATCGTCGCGTGGAAGGCGGCGGGACTGCCGACCGAGACGTAAGGCTCGACGCAGATTGGTCGGACGAGCCGCGGCAAGGACTCAGAGGAGCCGACATGCGGAAGATCGTGCTGGGAATGGTGGTTCTGGCGGCGCTCGCAGCAGCCGGCGCGCCGGCGAACGCGCTGCGCGCCTGGTATCCCTGGTGCGCGTGGCTTCCGTCCGGGGTCGAGGCGGGAAGCTGCGCCTACACGACGCTGCAGCAATGCATGACGACGGTGCGCGGCGCGGGCGGCTATTGCGGCGTTAATCCCTATCCGCCCCCGCCCGTCATGTCCGTGCGGACGCGGCGCGGCTACAGTTACAGATAGGCGGGCGGTCGCACCCTTTGATCGACCGGGTGAAGGAAACCGGCGCATGCGACATGCACTCAGAACCGGATTGATCCGTGCGCTGCTGGCGCTCGCCGCGCTTGCTCTGCCGGCGACGCAAGTCCCGGCGCAGGAGCGGGTCGTCAATGTCTATAACTGGTCGGACTACATCGAACCTTCCGTGCTCGAGGACTTCACCCGCGAGACCGGCATCAGGATCCGCTACGACGTTTTCGACTCCAACGACACGCTCGAGACGAAGCTGCTGGCCGGCCGCTCCGGCTACGATGTCGTCGTGCCGAGCGCCAATTTTCTCGAGCGCCAGATCAAGGCGGGCGTGTTCCTTCCGCTCGACAAATCCAAGCTGCCGAACCTCGCCAATATGTGGCCGGAGATCGAGCGGCGCGTCGCCGCCTACGATCCCGGCAACCGCTACTCCGTCAACTACATGTGGGGCACGGTCGGCATCGGCTACAATGTCGGCAAGGCGCGCGAGATCCTCGGTCCGCAAGCGCGTATCGACAGCTGGGACATCGTGTTCAAGCCGGAGAATCTCGCGAAGTTCAAGGACTGCGGCGTCTATATGCTCGATTCGAGCGACGACATCCTGCAGGCGGCGCTGAACTATCTCGGGCTCGACCCGAACTCGAGCGACGCCAAGGAGCTCGAACGCGCCGCCGCGCTGCTCGCGCAGGTGCGTTCCTCCGTCCGCAAATTCCACTCCTCCGAATACATCAACGCGCTCGCCGGGGGCGAGATCTGCCTCGTGGTCGGGTTCTCCGGCGACATCAAGCAGGCGCAGAAGCGCGCGGCGGAGGCGAAGAACGGCGTCGAGATCGGCTACGTCATCCCGCGCGAAGGGGCGCAGATGTTCTTCGACAATCTCGCCATCCCGAAAGACGCCGGCAATGTCGCGGAGGCATACGCCTTCATCGACTATCTGCAGCGGCCGGAGGTCGCCGCCAAGAACACCGATTTCCTGTCCTATGCGAACGGCAATCTGGCGAGCCAGAAATTCATCAGCCCGGCGATCCTCGCCGACCGCAGCATCTATCCGGACGCGGCGACCATGCAGCGCCTCTATACGGCGAAGGCGCGCGATGCGGCGACCCAGCGGACGATGAACCGGCTGTGGACGCGCATCAAGACGGG
>CAYGZV010000189.1:0-4787 GCA_964354425.1 uncultured Rhodoplanes sp.
AGGAGCACGGTGTGGGCCGGCAGGCGGCCCCACCACACGCGCTTCGCCGCGGTGATCTCGCGTTCGGACAGATCGGGGCCGAGCCGCTGGCGCGTCTGTTCGATGCACAGGCGGTCCTGCAGCGGGCAGAGAACGGCGACGCCCTCGCGCGCGATGCGCTCGGGACCCGCCCACGGCGTGAATGCGGGCGCCGCGACGTCGTACCAGGACGGATCGTCGTTCGAATAGAACACGGTAGCGGGGGCGAAAATGTCGTCCCCGCCGACGAGCCGCAGCGGGCGGCCGCCCGCCGCCTCGCGCCAGGCGGAAGTCGCCGCGAGCGCCGTCTCCTCTAGCGGCAGAGCGGCGCGCCCGGGGCGAAGAACGGTCGCGGCGATATTCACGACGGGGGCGATCGCGATGAGCGCCGCCCAGAACAGAACGACGAGCGCGGCGATGCGCGGCGCGTTCACCTCGGTCGCCGCGATTCCCGGCGACGAGAGCAGAATCCAACCCGTCAGGAACCACAGCGGAATCCCCCAGATCGTGGAGAGCTGGGAAAAGGTCACGACGCCAAGCGCCATGGTCGCGAGGAAGGGCACGATCCCGAGCGCGAGGATGCGGCGTCGATCATCGTCCGCGCCGGCGAATGCAAAGAGCGACGGCGAAGCGATGCGGTCCGGCCGCGGCAAGGCAAGCGCCGCCACCGCCGCGATCGGCGCGATGTAGAGCAGCTGCGCGAGCGGGAACTTGATCAGATAGCCGAAGAACTGGCCGAGCGAACTGGCCGTCTGGTCGTCCGCATAGCGGATCGGCGCAAAGTCGGATTGCACGAGCCAGACGAGATGCGGCGCAAGCGCGAGCGCGCCGGCCGCGACCGCGCCCGCCATGGCGGGCGAGGTCAGCAGGCGCCAGCGGTTTTCGCCCACGAGCAGCGCCGCCAGCATGCCGATGATGAGGACCAGCGAGTAGTATTTCGCGAGCAGCGCGGCGGCCAGCGCAAGCCCGAGCAGCGCGCCGTTGAGCAAGGTCGGCCTGCGCACCGCGCGCAGAAACGCCCAGGTCGCCCACGGCCATAGCGCGAGCAGCACCGAATTGGCGTTGAAGCGGATGGCGAGGAAGCCGTAGATTGGCGAGAATTCCAGCGCCATGACGGAAACGAGCCGGCGCGGCCCTGTTTCGAGCAGGCCGATCAGCGCCCAGACGCCGGCATAGCCGATCGCCACGATGAGCGCCGCGAGCAGGAAATAGGCCCCGTCGCTCCGCGGCATGAGTTCGAACCACGCCGCCGCGATCCAGGCCGAGAGCGGCGGATGCTTATGATAGCCCCATTCGAATTCGCGTCCCCACGCATACGCCTCGGTCAGGTCGGCGGAGCTTGAGAGATTGTTGTGCGAGAGCCAGGCATAGAGCGTCCACGCCGCGACATGCCCGAGCAGAAAAACCACGAAATAGCGCGGTTCGGGAGCATCGTCGCCCTTGGGAAAAAGAATGCGCGCGCCGAGCGCATCGAGCCGCTCGAGCGCGCGTCTCATCAGCGCGCCCCAATTGGTCCCGGCGCGTCGAAGCTCCGTGAGCGATGGTCTGCGCAATGCCTGTTCCTTGGCGATCTGGGCTAGCGAGCGTCAATTTGCAGCGTGTGCGCGCCGTGATTCGAGCATCGAACACCTAGCCCGCGGGGGAGGGCGACACAAGCAACCGCCGGGGCGCGCAGGCCCGGTTTTGCCGCTTATCGTCGCGACGCCATTGTTCCGCCGCGCCCGTCAGGCGTAAGCCCTACAATGCTGGCGGAGAATCGACCCGCCGCGCAGGCCGGCACGGCATGTGTTTCAGAACGCCGGGGAGCAATTGTGAACTGGAGACGAACGGCTGTCGCGCTTCTGGCGCTCGGCGCGCTTGCGGCGGGCTGGTGGATTGTTTACGGCCGCGGGCCGGCGGTGACCGCGGTCGAGCCGGTGCGCGGCACGGCGGTGGAGATCGTCTACGCGACCGGCGCCGTCGAGCCGGTCCGTTGGGCGAAGGTCAGCAGCGTGATCCGCGACCGGATCGTGGACCTGTGCTATTGCGAGGGCGAGCCGGTCATCAAGGGCCAGGTCCTCGCCCGCCTCGACGATCGCGAATTGCGGGCGCAGCTCGGCGAACTGAAGGCGCGCGAGGATTTCCTCAAGCGCGAAATGTCGCGTGTGACCGAATTGATGGGCCGGGGCATCGCCTCGACGCAAGCCTATGAGCGCGCGTCGACCGACCTGCGGCAGATCCAGGCGCTGATCGCGGTGCAGACCGAAAAGCTCGCAGATTACGAGATCGTCGCGCCGATGGAGGGCATCGTGCTCCGCCGCGACGGCGAGGTCGGCGAGATCGCCGAAGCCGGCCAGGTGCTGTTCCGCGTCGGCGTGCCGAAGCCCCTGCAGGTGGTGGCCGAAGTGAACGAAGAGGACATTCCCCGCGTCGCCATCGGCCAGCTGGTCCTGCTGCGCACGGACGCGTTCCCGAACCGGCGCATCGAGGGCAAGGTGCGCGAAATCACCCCGATGGGGGACGCGGTGGCGAAGACCTACCGCATCCGGGTCGATCTGCCGGACGACACCCCGCTGAAGCCCGGGATGAGCGTCGAGGCGAACGTCATCACGCGGGAGAAGGCGGACGCGCTGCTGGTTCCGGCCGATGCGGTGCAGGGAAACACGGTGTTCGTCGTCGACGGCGGCCGCGTGCGCAAGCGGGCGGTCGAGGTCGGCATCCGGGGCACGCGCAATATCGAAATCCTTTCGGGAGTCGAGGTGGGGGATCGGGTCGTGTCGCCGGTGCCGCCCGGCGATCTCGCCGACGGTCAGCGGGTGCGCGCGGCGCTGCGCGGGGCGCCGTCGTGAATCTCGTTTTCGGCATCGCGCTGACCCATGTGCGCGCGCGGGCGCGCCAGACCCTCGTCGCGGTCGCGGGCGTCGCCACCGGCGTCGGCTTCTCCATCATGATGGCGGCGCTGCTGCAGGGCTCGCAGCAGGACTTCATCCGCCAGCTCGTCAATGCCATGCCGCATATCACCGTGTCGGACGAGCGCCGCAAGCCGACGCCCCAGCCGAGCGAGACCTTCTTCGACTCCGCCGAGATCCACGGGCTGACGCCACAGGCGCGGCGGCGCGGCATCAAGAATCCGCTCGCGACCATGGCCTCGCTGGAAGGGTGGGTTCCCGGCGCGGTCGCGCCTTCGGTGAAGGTGCAGGCGATCCTGCGCTACGCCTCGCGCGATGTCGGCGCGAGCATTGTCGGCATCGAGCCGCGGCGCGAATCGAGCGTGTCGGACCTGCCCAAGCAGATGCGGCAGGGAACGCTTGCCGCGCTCTATCGCGCCACCAACGCGATCATTCTCGGCGATCGCTTGGCGGAGAAGATCGGCGCGCGCGTCGGCTCCAACATCACCGTCCAGACGAGCGAGGGCGTGCGCGTCAACGCGCAGGTGGTCGGGCTGTTTCATTCGGGCGTGCGGTCCGTGGACGAAGGCACGGCCTACACGCTCGTCAAGACCGGCCAGATCCTCGCCCAGCAGACCGGGCTCGTGAACGAGATCCGGCTGCGGCTCGGGGACGCGCTGGCCGCGCCGGACACCGCCGCGCGGATCGAGCACGAGACTGGCTACAAGTCGGTCGCCTGGCAGGAGGCGAGCGAAGACCTGCTCAACGCCTTCGTCGTCCGCAACATCATCATGTACACCGTGGTCGGCGCGATCCTGCTGGTGGCGAGCTTCGGCACCTACAACATCATCTCGACCATCACCCACGAGAAGGCCCGCGACATCGCCATCATGAAGTCGCTCGGCTTTACCGAGCGGCGCGTGCGCGCGATCTTCGTCATCGAGGCGGGCTTCATCGGACTTGCCGGAGCGCTGATCGGCTTTGCGCTCGGCTACGCCCTGTGCGCCGCGCTCGGCACGATCGCGATCAAGAACCCGTTCACCGACGTGACGCGGCTGCCGATCGCCTATTCGCCGGTGCACTACGCCATGGCCGCCGGGGTGGCGATCGTCTCGTCGCTCGCCGCCGGCTACCTGCCCGCGCGCAAGGCCGCGCGCCTGCACCCAGTCGACATCATCCGGGGGGCGACATGAGCGGAACGACCGCCATGCCCCTCATCGAAGCGCGCAAAGTCACGCGCATTCTGTCCGGCATCGTTCCGACGACGCTCGTGCGCGACATCGATCTCGCCGTCGGCGCCAACGAGTTTCTGGCGATCACCGGCCCCTCGGGGTCCGGTAAGTCCTCGCTGCTCTATCTGCTCGGCCTGCTCGATCTGCCCACCTCGGGCGAGGTTCTGATCCGGGGCCGGGCGACGGCGAACATGCCGGAGGAGGAGCGGGCGCGCACGCGGCTCGAAACGCTCGGCTTCGTGTTCCAGTTCCACTTCCTCCTGCCCGAATTCACGGTGATGGAAAACGTGACGCTGCCGATGCGGGCGCTCGGGAGCCTCTCGGGCGACGCCATGCGGGAGCGCGCGAGCGGACTGCTCGGCTCGCTCGGGCTTGCCGAGCACATGCACAAGCGCCCCGACCAGCTCTCCGGCGGGCAGCGCCAGCGCGTCGCGGTCGCTCGCTCGCTCGCCAATGATCCGCCCGTCATCCTCGCCGACGAGCCGACCGGCTCGCTCGACTCCAAGGCGAGCGAGCAGGTGTTCGGCATCCTGCGCGACCTCGTCGATGTGTACGGCAAGACGGTGGTCGCGGTGACGCACGACCTCGCGCTCGCCGCGCGCATGGACCGCCGGGTCGAACTGCGGGACGGGACGATCGTGGCCGACGAGCGCATACGCGCGCCTGCGCC
>CAYGZV010000190.1:0-4777 GCA_964354425.1 uncultured Rhodoplanes sp.
ACTGCGCATAGCCCTTCACGCTCGCCGACGCGCCGGTGAAGAGGATTGCGCCCTGTCCCTTCGCGCGCATCCGCCGCGCCGCCTGCTGCGCGACGAGGAAACCGCCGAACGCGCTTACCGCCAGGGCTTGCGCGACCGACGCGCTGTCGAGATCGATCAATGGGCCGCGCGCCCGCGCGCTCGCATTGTAGACGACGACGTCAGGCGGACCGTCGAGGCGGCGCTCCATCGTGTCGAACAGCCCGGCGACCTCGGCCGGCTGGGTGGCGTCGCAGGCGAGGGCGACCGCGCCGGTTTCCGCAACGAGCGCGTCGAGCTTGCCGACCGAACGGGCGGCGAGGCCGATGCGCATGCCGCCCTCGCGATGGAAGAGGCGCGCAAGCGACGCGCTCAAGCCGTTGCCGGCGCCGACGATCAGCGCGCTCTTGTAGTCGTATCGCATATGGACCTCCTCGACGGGCGCTGGCTCTGTCGGGCCTGAGCCGCGGCCGGCTCTCCGCGCATTATCCGCGTGTTATAAGTATTCATGCCCTGCGCCGGGACCATCCGAGGACTGCGCCCGCATGCGCAGACCGGCGATCCGATGGAACGATGACGTGAGGACAATCCATGCCGAGCATGAGTAGCGACGGCTCGACGCTGTTGATGATCGATTTCCAGGCCAAGCTGATGCGCGCGATCGACGACGCCGCGACCGCCATCGGCAATGCGGGACGCCTCCTCGGCGCGGCGCAGATGCTCGGCGTCCCGGTTCTGTTCACCGAGCAGAATGTCAACGGCCTCGGCGCGACGGTGCCCGAACTCTCCTCGCGTGCGAACGGGCCCGTCGCCCACAAGATGACCTTCGACGCCTGCCGCGCGGCGGGCTTTTTCGATAGGCTCGGCGATCGGCCGGACATCATCGTCACCGGGTGCGAAGCCCATGTCTGCGTGCTGCAGACCGTGCTCGGCCTGCTCGATGGCGGTCGGCGCGTCTATGTCGTGCGCGACGCCATCGGCGCGCGGCGCGCGGAGAGCAAGGAGGCGGCGATCCGGCGCATGGAGCGGCACGGCGCCGATATCGTCACCACCGAGATGGTCGTGTTCGAATGGCTCGAGACGGCGCAGCACCCGCGCTTCCGGGAGGCGGCGGCGCTCATCAAGTGAGTTCGACGACGGGACAGCGAGGCCGCGCCGTGCCGGCCGATCCGCCGCCCGGACAGGATTTTTCATGCTATCCTTCCGCATGACCTGCGCCGCGACCGAACGAGCGCAGGCGTCCGAGGGAGGACACGATGGCGACCTATGTCATGCTCGCGCATTTCACCGATCAGGGCGTGAAGGCCGTGAAGGACAGCCCGAAGCGGCGGGACGCCTTCAAGGAGATGGCGAAGAAGCACGGCGCGACGGTGAGGGAGGTTTTCTGGACGCTCGGCCAGTATGATCTCGTCGCCCTCGTGGACGCGCCGGACGACGTGACCATGACGGCGCTTGGCTTGAGCCTCGGGGCGCTCGGCAATGTGCGCACGCAGACGCTGCGTGCGTTTTCCGATGCCGAGATGACGGCCATTATCGGCAAGATGGCCTGACGCGATCGCCGCCTGGATTGGGCGGCGCGTCGCGCCCGGCGCATGCAAGGATGCGCGATCGCCGCCTGTTGGGCGGCGGCGTCGCGCCTGCGCATGCAAGGATGCGGTCGGCCCTCACCAATTGCCGGTATTGGGCATCGACATCCATGGCTCCTGCGGGGGCAGGGGATCGCCTTTCTGCAAGAGCTCGACCGATTGCTTGTCGGGGGAGCGCACAAAGGCCATCACCCCGTCGCGCGGCGGCCGGTTGATGGTCACGCCCGCCTTCATCAGCCGGTCGCAGGTCGCATAGATGTCGTCGACCTCGAAGGCCAGATGGCCGAAATGCCGTGCTTCGCCATAATCTTCCGTGTCCCAATTATAGGTGAGCTCGACGAGCGGCGCCGGACGGCCGCGGCTCGCGCCGACCAGGGACTTGTCCACCGGGGCGGCGAGAAAGACGAGCGTGTAGCGCCCCTGTTCGCTGTCCATCCGGCGAACCTCGTGGAGGCCCAGCTTGTTGCAGAAGAAATCGAGAGCGGCGTCGAGGTTGCGGACGCGCAACATGGTGTGCAGATATCGCATGAGTGCCTCGCAGAACGAATGGCGGCGCGCGGTCCGCGCGCTTGCGGAAAGGCATATATGATCGCATCCGACCTTGAGACAGGCCGGCGGCGGCTGGCGGAGCTGATCGAGTCCGCGCGCGTCGTGCTGCCCTTCACCGGCGCGGGAATCTCCACCGAATGCGGCATTCCCGATTTCCGCACGCCCGGCGGGTTGTGGTCGACGTTCCGCCCGATTCCCTTCGACCAGTTCCTCGCCAGCCAGGACATGCGCGACGAATCCTGGAGGCGGCGCTTCGCGATGGAAGACCGGTTCGCAGCGGCCCGGCCGGGGCGCGGCCACCAGGCGATTGCGAGCCTCTACCGCGCCGGCAAGGCGCCCGCGGTCGTGACCCAGAACATCGACAATCTCCACCAGGCATCGGGCATCGACGCGGATGATGTCGTCGAGCTGCACGGCAACACGACCTATGCACGCTGCCTTGAATGTGAGCAGCGCTACGAGGTCGCCTGGGTGGAAGCGCGCTTCGGCGCGGCCGGCCGCGCGCCGGACTGCTCATGCGGTGGGCACATCAAGACGGCGACGATTTCGTTCGGCCAGGCGATGCCGGACGCAGCGCTGCGTCGCGCCGAGGCGCTGACGCGCAGTTGCGATCTGTTCCTCGCGATCGGATCGTCGCTGGTCGTCTGGCCGGCGGCCGGCATGCCGCTCCTTGCCAAACGCATCGGCGCACGCCTCGCAATCCTCAATCGCGAGCCGACCGAGTTCGACGCGATCGCCGATCTTGTCATTCGCGACGACATCGGCAGCATTTTAGAATCATTCATTGAACATTGATTTGATTCGGTTTCTCAACGCGCCCGCGGCGGTTCCTGCACAGGGTCCGAAGGCTCCGGCTTGCGCGCCGCGCATTTTCCTGTTTTCCATCGAAGCTCGCGTCGATATGTTTACGATAGAAGATTCGTTGAAGCGCCCGGCAAGAGGCGCCAGGAAGCGGCGGCGTACGTCCTCATGGCGACGGACGAATTCGAGTCAGATGACATCGGGTCCAAAGGGCCCGGCTTGGCCTATGGCGCAGACGCGCTCGGCGGCCTCGCCGACGAAGCGGCCACGGCGGTTGTCGAAGTGACCGGCGTGATCAAATGGTTCGACGTGGCGAAGGGCTACGGGTTCATCGTGCCGGACAACGGCATGCCGGACGTGCTTCTGCACGTGACCTGCCTGCGCCGCGACGGCTTCCAGACCGCCTATGAAGGCGCGCGCGTCGTGTGCGAGGCGCTGGCGCGCCCCAAAGGCCTGCAGGCCTTCCGCGTTGTCTCGATGGATGAAACGACGGCGGTGCATCCTGCGCAGATGCCGCCGCCGCGGACCCATGTCTCGGTGACCGCCACCAGCGGCCTCGAGCGCGCCGTGGTGAAGTGGTTCAACCGGCTGCGCGGCTTCGGATTCCTGACCCGCGGCGAAGGCACGCCGGATATTTTCGTGCATATGGAGACCTTGCGCCGCTACGGCGTCACGGAACTTCGCCCGGGACAAACGGTTCTCGTTCGGTTCGGTCCGGGTCCGAAGGGTCTGATGGCGGCCGAGGTGAGGCCGGACGGCGGCCCGCACGCGTTCGCTTCGCACTGACCGGATTTACGCGAACCGTCGCGCCGCGCGTCCTTGCCGCGCGAGAGCGCCAGCCCGCAACCAGTTGTCGATTGCTACAAGGCTTCCGATGATGCGGCGTCTGGCGTTTCATCCCGCGCTTCTCGCTCTGCTCTGGATGCTCGTTCTCGGCGCCGGCGCGCCGCGCGCGGTCGAGCCGCAAACGGTGGAAATCGCCACGCGAAACGGCGTGCATGTGCTCTCGGTGGAGCTTGCCGCCAACGACGAGGATCGCGCGCGCGGCCTGATGTACCGGCGGCAACTGCCGGAACAGCACGGCATGCTGTTCGACTTCCAGCGCGAAGAGCCGGTGTCGATGTGGATGCGGAACACCTATATTTCGCTCGACATGATCTTCATCCGCGCCGACGGGCGCGTTTTGCGGATCGCCGAACGCACGGAGCCGCTGTCGGAGCGGATCATCCCTTCGGGCGGCCCCGTGCGGGCGGTGCTCGAACTCGCGGGCGGCACGGCGAAAAAGCTCGGCATCGCGCCGGGCGACCGGATCGGCCATCCGATCTTTTCCAGCCGCTGACCCCCGCTGCGGTCAAGCGGCCCGAGCCGATCGGGTGACGTATGAACTGGCGAAGCCGCCGCCTTTTGCGATCGGGCGTCCGGTTGCTGGCTGCGGATGAAGCGTGTATTCCGAAGCGCGGACGGGCCTGCCGCCGGTCCGGCGGGGTATAGCGCAGCCTGGTAGCGCGGGAGTTTTGGGTACTCCAGGTCGCAGGTTCAAATCCTGCTGCCCCGACCAGAAAAGCCTTCCTGTCATGCAACATCGCGTCGATAGGCGAACCTGCTCTTGAACTCCGAGGCCGTCATGCTCGCTCGCATCTTCAAGCCCGCCAAGACCGCCATGCAGTCCGGCATGGCGCGCACGAAAAGCTGGGTTCTGGAATACGAGCCGAGCGAACCCTGTCAGGTGGAGCCTTTGATGGGGTGGACGAGCTCGGGCGATATGCGCCAGCAGATCCATTTGCGCTTCGAAACCAAGGAAGAGGCGATCGCCTATTGCGAGA
>CAYGZV010000191.1:0-4744 GCA_964354425.1 uncultured Rhodoplanes sp.
CCGGCGCTCTCAGACAGAAAGTAAGCGCGCTGGCGGATGCGTTCTTCCAATGTCAGCTGCATGTTGGGCCTCCTGTTCTCAGAATCTGAGGCTTCATTCATGTAACGGATATGGTTAACGGTTGGTAAATGCCCGCCCTATTTGCGCGCAGCTTGTGGGCCTGCCGTCGTCAAATCCGGCGCTGCGTCATGCTCGCGAGCATCATGGGAAACGCCCCTCTTCGTTCGGGCCGAGAGCGGTCTCGTGGACAGAGGAAATTTCTCCACGTCGGCTGTCGCGGCTGCGGTCAAGGTCGATCGCCGGTCGGAGATGGCGAGCTGCGCCTGATCGAGCGCGAGCGAGAACGCCATCAGCGCCGATTCGTCTAGCTTGTTCGCCTCCACCTGACGGATCGTCCGGCCGAGCACCCCGTCGGCCTCCTCTGTGAGTTGCGTGAGTTGGTCGAGCGTTTCGGCTGTGCGCGCCGCCTTGACGATATCGAGCAGTCGTTCGAGGGTTTTGAGCCGCCGGATTCGGTCATCGGCGCGCGCATAGCTCGTAAGCCACGCCGCGCCCGAGCCCAGGCCGGACATCAGCATCAGGCCGAAATACAGATAATCGCTGTATTTGTCGAAAAACGTCTTCTGATCATTGTCGAGGAAGGCGGCGGCGCCGGGATGGGCGGGAACGGCGGCGTCGCGATCGGTGTCCGGCTTTTCGATCTTGGCGAGAACCGGAAACTCGCCGCCGAGCGTCTGGCGCGCCGCGAACAAGAGGCGCGTGAACTCGGCGACGCTGTTCTCCGGCAGCGCTTTGCGCCCGACAATGTAGTGCTTGAGGCTGATCGTCTCCACGGCTTCTTCCGGCACCGGCGACTGACCGCCGAGCACGCCAGCCTTGATCTCGGTCGCCTCATAGACGGGATGGCGCGCAGCGATCGCCTCGGACGCGTTGATCTTGAGCAAAGTGGGTTCTGTCTTGCCATTACTTGAAGCGGCGATCGCGTCGGCAATCATCGGGCCCGCCACCGGTCCGACGGCAAAGATCACGTCGACGGGGTTGCTGCGCAGCGATCCGGCGATGTCGCGCGGGTCGAGGCGCACGACGCTGACCTTGCCCGGGTCGATCTGGTACTGCTTGAGCACGATGTCGAGCACATCTGTGTTGGCCGAGCCGCTCCCGACCACGCCGATCCGCCGGCCTTCGAGATCTTCGATTCGTGCGATCGGCTTCGCCTTCTTTGCTTTCGTGCTTTGCTTGCCCTGCGCTTTCGCAGCGCCGGCCGCGAGCGAACCGGCCGCCGGCACGATGATGGCGACGAAGCTTTCGCGCAGCTCGGCGATCGCCAGGCCGGTTTGCGGAAAGGCGACGTCGCCGCGCACGATGGCGAGCTCGGCGCGGCCGGCGTCGAGCGCTTGAGCCGCCGCCGCCGCTCCCTCTTCGATGACGGGAGTGAGCCGCATGGCGGCGCGGTCGCGCACGAACTGCTGCGCCAGCGCCTGTACGAGGCGCGCGTCCTCGCTCGCCGGCGGTCCCACGGCGAAGCGCAGCGTCGTCGGCGGCGAGGAAATATACAATGCCGCGCCAGCGATCCCCATCAACAGGAAGATGCTGAACGGAACAACGAACCAGGCCTGTCGCATCGTCATCGAAATGCGCGCCCGCTGGCTGCGGCCCTTCACCGGACCCTTGGCCTCTTCTCCCATCGAATCCGGGGCAAAAATGCGTTGAAGCGGCGACATCATCGTGCCTTGATCCGCGCGTCGCAGCGCTGCCGCGACTGCGAGCGCCGCAACTCGTCCGGGCGACAAGCGCTTCCGCGCCGCGAATGGCGACAGGAGACCGCGCTAAAGCATCGCCGGCCGGTCCGCAAGGCCGCCCGTGTCGGGGACGTTCCTGCTTATGCCCCGGCGGCGCGGCTCCAAGGCCCGACGCGGGCGCCCTTCGGCAGAGCGTCCCGCACCATCAGCATTTCGCCGACGGTTTCCGAAGTCACGAGGCCGATCAGGCGGCTCATGGGATCGATGATGCCGACCGCCGGCTTGGCCTTTTCCTGCAGCAGATGGAACGCCTGCTCCAGCCGTCCGCGATGACTCATGACCGGAATGTCCGTCGTCATCACGTCGGCGACCTTGGCGTCCGGGCCGAGTTCCTTGAGGGCGCGGATCATGTCGTCGCGGCCGAGCACGCCGACCAGGCGGCGCTGCTCGTCGACCACCGGAAACACGTTCTGGCTCGTCCGCAACAGCGTCTCGATGGCGGCGTCGATGTGCTCGCCGGGGACGAGCGTCGCATATTGCGTGATCATCGCGGCGCTCACCGGCACGTCGCGCGACATGGCGCGAATCGCCACGAGTTGCGCCTCCGAAGAGGCGGCGAGATAGACGAAGATGGCGATGAAAATCAGCAGCGGGTTGGTGAACAGGCCGAGAAAGCCGAGCCCGAAGGCCGTCCACTGGCCGATGGTCGCGGCGATTTCGGTCGCGCGCACATGGCCGAGCCGCATCGCGAGCAGCGCGCGCAGAACCCGTCCGCCGTCCATCGGGAAGGCCGGGATCATGTTGAACAGCACGAGAAAGATATTCACGATCGCCAGCCGGTCGATCATCGATACGTGCTGGCTCTCGACCGCGCCGAGATGCTGCAGCGACAGATTCGCGCCGAACACGACGACGAGAATGAGGGCGATCGCGACATTCACCAACGGTCCCGCGACGGCGACCAGAAGCTCCTCGCCGGGCGCTTCCGGAATGCGTTCGAGCCGGGCGACGCCGCCGATCGGCAGCAGCGTGACGTCGGGGGTCGCAATGCCGAAGGCGCGCGCGGTGAAAATATGCCCGAACTCGTGCGCGAGCACGCAGGCGAAGAGGAGAAGCAGGAACGCAAGTCCGTTCCACGCGGCTTCGGAGCCGCCCTGGGCCCAGCTCGCCACGAAAATCCAAACGAGGAAGAGAACGAACGTGATGTGGATACGGACCGCCGTGCCCGCTATCGAACCGATACTGACCGACCAGCCCATGGCTTCGCCTCCGCCGCGCCGCTAACATGTGGCGCGGAACGACTAGCAGATATGAACGCCGCGCCGCATGCGCCACCCGGACAAGAGTTTGCGTGTGCTTGCGTGCCGGTTGCGCGGCGAAAATCGGCGCGCGCCACCAAACCTCGCGGAGAGCTTGCCATGGCGGAGAAACTGACCGGCGATCGACGGCGTGAGGCGCTTGCCAGGCTGTCCGGCTGGCGCGAGGTGGAGGGTCGCGACGCCATCGCCAAGACCTTCGTTTTCGCCGATTTCAGCGCGGCGTTCGGCTTCATGACGCGCGTCGCGCTCGCCGCCGAGAAGCTTGACCATCACCCCGAATGGTCCAATGTATACAAGACGGTCGAGGTGACCCTCTCGACCCACGATGCGGGCGGCCTCACGATGCGGGACGTGGCCCTGGCCGAGACGATGGACCGCATCGCCGGCCGGTGAGGCCGGGGCGGTGAGCGCTTGCGCCCGCCGGGCGCGCAATTACCTGATGAGATCGGCGCGGCGCGTGCGCCCGCGCCTGCGATGTGGAGGATCGGCGATGCAGTACCGTTACGCGGATGCGGGCGGCTTCGGCGAGACGGACGAGGCGCAAGCGCAGCGCGACGAGGATGTGGTGCGTGGGGGGTTTTGGCCGAAGGCCAAGCAGGTTGCGGCCAAGCTGCCGTTCGCCGAGGATCTCCTCGCCGCCTATTACTGCGCATTCGATCGCAGCACGCCGCGCCAGGTCCGCTTCGCGCTGCTCGGCGCGCTCGCCTATTACGTGGTGCCATTGGACGCGTTGCCGGACGTGATGCCCATGCTCGGATTCGCCGATGATGCGGCGGTGCTGGCGACGGTGATCCGGCTCGTGTCGTCGAACATTTTGCCAAGCCATCGCGTCGCCGCGCGGCGTGCGCTCGACCGATTGGCGCCTTGACCCGCGCAGCGGAATCGCACCCGAGCAGCCGGCGCGCTCCACGCAATGGGCTTTCCCGAGCCGTTCCGATTCGCGCGCCTCTTTGCGCGCGCGCCGGGTTCGGCTAGGATGCGACGACGCCTATGATTTATCGTTTCAGATTAAGGGGTTACGATGTGTGTTGGCGTCGTAGGAGGTCTGATGATGATTCGCTGCAGGCTCGCCCCGGTTGCGGCCATACTTGGTGCGGCGGCGCTCGGCCTTGCCGGGCCGGCGAGCGCCATCGAGCTTGCTCAAGCGCCCGCGCCGGCGCCGCCGCGACCCGCCCAGGCGCAGCCGCCTAAGCCGAAGCCGCCGGCGCAGAAGCCGGCGCAATCGCCCGCGAAGCCGCCTGCGTCGGCCGCCGCCGCCGGCGGGGCACAGCCGCAACTGCTCGGCCAGTTCGGCGATTGGGGCGCCTATACGGCGAGCCCGGGCGGGCGGAAGGTCTGCTTCGCCCTCGCCAAGCCGGCCAGCGCCCAGACCGAACCGCCGAACCGGCCGCGCGACGCCAGCTATATCTTCATCGCCTCGCGTCCGGCCGACAATGTGAAGAACGAAGTCTCCGTGATGTTCGGCTACGCCTTCAAGCCGAACGCCGAAGCCTCGCTCGAAATCGCGGGCTCGAGCTTTTCGATGTACACGCAGAGCGACGGCGGCTGGATCAAGAACGCGGCCGAGGAACCGCGCCTCGTGGAATCGATGCGCAAAGCCGCCGACATGACCGTGAAGGGGGTTTCCGCCCGCGGCACCACGTCGGCCGACACGTACTCGCTCAAGGGTCTCGCTCAGGCGCTCGA
>CAYGZV010000192.1:0-4736 GCA_964354425.1 uncultured Rhodoplanes sp.
CGCCGCAGGTCCATGTCCTCCAGCGCGCAGAACGCTTGCAGCAAGCGCAGGACATAGGGTTCGGCCAGCATGGCCACGGGCGACGGTCCCGCATCCTCGCTCGCGGTCTGACCCGCTCCTTCGAAGAAGGCGGTGATCGGCACGGCCAGAATGGTCGCAATCCGGAACAGGCGGCCGCTTCCGACCCGATTGGTCCCGTTCTCGTATTTCTGCACCTGCTGGAAGGTGACGTCGATCTTTCGGCCGAGCTCGGTTTGCGACATCCCGCGATCCTGGCGGAGGATCCGAATGTTGCGGCCGACCAGCATGTCGACGGCGTCGCGACGCCTTTCGCCCATGGCTTATTCCTCCCCTCGTGCGGCAGACATCACAGGTCCCGCCTGCGCGGGCCGGCGACGCGGCGCGCTGCCGGTCCGGTGCGGCTTATCCGAGGCGCTTATCGCATGTGCCATCACGGAGATCTCCTTGCGAGCGATACTTCGGCTTTCCCCCAAGAACATGCCTCATGCATGGCGGTCCGTGAGGTCACTCACATAAGCCATGTTTCTCATATTTCGAAAGAAAACGGTTTAACAGAACTATAGTTCTGTCCGTACTGTTGGTATACCTCGTCGCGCCCGTCACAATCGGACATAGCGCCGCAACAACATGGCTTAGACCGGTTGGCGTATCGGTTCGTTCGGGACAATGCCGCTGGCGGGGACTGCCGCCTGGCTTCGCCCGATTCGCATTCTAGTCGCTGCGGAGGATCGAAACAGCGAACTCCCGAGCCCCGTGCTCATTGAGCTGAGCCGCTCGCGTGGGCCCGGCTTGATCGAGTTTCCTCCGGCAATTTTCGCGCCCGCCGCGGCGTTGGCGCCCTTCGTCGTGATGCACAATCGGCGATCCGGCTGGTTCGAACGGGTTTCATTGCGCCGCGCGTCAAGCACTCCGTTTTTCGCGCGCTGGGTTTAAGACGCAAACGGCTGATCGGCATAAGCCGCGACCTGCTGCGTCGCGGCGCACATCGCGCCTTGCCGAGAGCGCGGACAACAGACGCACTTCTCGTCGGACATGACGAATGCCGAATATCGGCGTCGCTGAGGCGAGCCGCGACGCCATCTCGTTTGCGGACCAAAACGAAAGGCTCTATAAAGGCCAATAACAATCTCAAAGACTGCGAATAAACCGCGTTGGCCGTTTGGCCGCCGCGGTTGGGCTTAACAGGCACGACCAACGTGCCGGCCCTCAGGGAGGACGGCCGTGGTGACTGCCCCAGCGGCGGACACGTTTCCGAAGCTATTGATTCGCAACGCAGATCGCTTCGGCCGCCGGCCCGCGATGCGTCACAAGGATTTCGGCATCTGGCAGACCTGGACCTGGTCGGAAGTGCTCGACCAGGTCAGGGCGCTTGCTGTCGGCCTCAATCGCCTGGGTCTTGCGCGCGGCGGCACGATCGCCATTGTGGGCGCGAACCGGCCCAAACTCTATTGGTCGATCATCGCCGCCGAGGCGCTCGGCGCCGTGCCCGTGCCGGTCTATGCCGACGCGGTGGCGAACGAACTCGCCTATGTGCTGGCTCATGCCGAGGTCCAGTTCGCCGTCGTCCAGGACCAGGAGCAGGTCGACAAGGTTCTGTCGGTATCCGACCGGCTGCCGAAGCTCGAACACGTCGTCTATGACGAGCCGCGCGGACTGCGCGATTACGAAGACCCCCGCCTGCACGCGATCGACGCGGTGATTGCGACCGGACGGGCCGCTCTTGCGGATCCCGCCAGCGCGGCTTGGCTCGATCGCGAAATCGCGGCGGGCAAAGGCTCGGACGTTTCGATCATTCTCTATACGTCCGGCACCACCGGCCAGTCGAAGGGCGTGATGCTGTCGGCGGCGGGCTGCATCAACGCCGCGGCGGACACGGTCGCCTTCGACAGGCTCGACGAACGCGACATCGCGCTCGCCTATCTGCCGCTCGCCTGGGTGGGCGACCATTACCTCAATTACGCACAAGGCATGGTGGCCGGTTTCTGCCTCGCCTGCCCCGAGAGCGCCGAAACGGCGATGCAGGACTTGAGGGAGATCGGGCCGACATTCTTCTTCGCGCCGCCCCGCATTTTCGAGCAGATGCTCACCCGGATCACCATCCGGCTGGAGGACGCCGCGCGCATCAAGCGCCTTCTCTACCGGTATTTCATCGGGGTCGCCCAACGCTACGGCGAGGCGATCCTCAACGGCAAGCCCGTGCCCCTGCACGGACGGCTCCTCTACGGGCTCGGCAGATTGCTGATCTACGAGCCGCTCAAGAACGTGCTCGGTCTGTCGCGGGTGCGCGTCGCCTATACGGCCGGCGAGGCGATCGGACCGGAGCTGTTCTCGTTCTATCGGTCGCTCGGCATGAATCTGAAGCAGCTCTACGGCCAGACCGAAGCCTTCCTCTACATCACCGCCCATCCGGACGGCCACATCCATGCCGCGACGGTCGGTCCCGCGGCGCCCAATGTCGATCTGCGGATCGCCGACAGCGGCGAGGTGCAGTTCAAGTCGCCCGGCATGTTCATCGGCTACTTCAAGGACGATGAGAAGACCGCCCAGACGTTGACGAGCGACGGCTATGTCAAGACCGGCGACGCCGGCGTGTTCGATCCGAAGACGGGGCATTTGCGGATCATCGATCGGGCGACGGATGTCGGCCGGCTCAATGACGGGACGCTGTTCGCGCCGAAATATATCGAGAACAAGCTGAAGTTCTTCCCGAACATCAAGGAGGCGGTCACCTTCGGGGACAAACGCGACCATGTCGCGGCGATGCTCAATATCGAGCTCACCGCCGTCGGAAACTGGGCCGAACGCAACAACATCGCCTATGCCTCCTATCAGGAGCTCGCCGGCCACCCGCTGGTCTACGACATGCTCGAAAAGCACGTCGCCGAGGTCAACCGCCTGCTCGCCGAAGAGGAGGTGATGGCCGGCGCGCAGATCAGGCGCTTCCTCATCCTGCACAAGGAGCTCGATCCGGACGATGGCGAACTCACCCGCACGCAAAAGGTCCGGCGCGGTTTCATCGCCGAACGCTATGCGCCGTTGGTCAGGGCGCTCTATGACGGCTCCGCCGAGGCCGACATCACGACCGAAGTCACCTTCGAGGACGGGCGCAAGGGCGTGATTTCCGCGCGCGTGAAAATTCGCGACATGGACATCCTGCCCGCGACTCAGCTTACGCGTCGGGAGGCGGCGGAATGAGACTACTTGCGGCTCAAGAAGAAGCAGTGGCGGTCGCAGCGTCGCCCAACGCGTTCGAACGCTCCGGACGTGTCCTCCCCCGTGAAACGGGTGGGGGAATCGCATTTGGGCGGGATTGCCCGCCTCCCCCTAAAAGGGGGAGGCCGGCGCGAAGCGCCGGGTGGGGGTCGCAAACGGCTTTCGACCCCTCCCCGGACCATCTTCGATGGTCCGACCCTCCCCTTTCAGGGGCGGGTAAAACATTATGCGATAGCCCTTGGGTAACGGAGGAAGATCAGCGATCGCTCAGAGGCCATGGAGAGCGAGGGCCGCCGCATGGATGACGTGATCCACCGAACCGCCCTCGCGGTCGATTTCGCGAGCCGGATCAAGTTCAATCCCGCGCTCGAGGTGATGGAAATCGATCTTAGTCAGGTCGCATTCGCAAATCGCGAGCTGGTGCGTCAGTTCTACGACGAAGTCGACCGCCAGATGGCGAAGGCGGGCGGACGCTGGTACTTCCTCATCAATTACGACAACTGCACCGTCGCTCCCGAAGCCTGGGAGGACTTTGCCGCGCGTGGCAAGTTCGCCAATGTCCATTACAGCAACGGCACTGCGCGCTTCGGCGCGACCGACGAGACGCGGAAGGCGATCCGCACGCGCGCCGAGGCGGAGCGCTTCCGCTCCAACCTCTACGAGACGCGCGACGAAGCGCTGGCGATCCTCGCCACCATGCGCCGCCGCCACCATTTCCTCGGACGCGGCTCACGCGTCGACCCCGGCCGCGCGGCCGATATCCTACTGAAGATCGACAACGTATCCCTGCGGTTCGGCGGCGTGCACGCCTTGCAACAGGTCAGCTTCGAAATCGAGCGCGGCGAGATCGTCGCGATCATCGGCCCGAACGGCGCCGGCAAGACCTCGATGCTCAACGTCATCAACGGTTTCTACCACCCGCAGGAAGGCTCGATCACCTTCAAGGGCGAGAAGCGCACCCATATGCGCCCGCACATTGCGGCGAGCCAGGGCATCGGCCGCACCTTCCAGAACGTCGCCTTGTTCAAGGGCATGTCCACGCTCGACAACATCATGTCGGGCCGCGCGCTCAAGATGCACAAGGGACTTCTGTGGCAGTTCCTTCACTGGGGGCCGGCGCAGAAGGAGGAGCTCGAGCACCGCGAGGCGGTGGAGCGCATCATCGACTTTCTCGAGATCGAGCACATCCGCAAGGTGCCGGTCGGCCGCCTCCCCTACGGCCTGCAGAAGCGGGTCGAGCTTGGCCGTGCGCTCGCGATGGAGCCCGAGCTCCTTCTGCTCGACGAGCCGATGGCCGGCATGAACCTCGAGGAGAAAGAGGACATGTCGCGCTACATCCTCGACGTCAACGACCAGTTCGGCACGACGATCGCCCTGATCGAGCACGACATGGGCGTGGTGATGGATATCTCCAATTTCGTCGTGGTGCTCGACCACGGCGTGAAAATATCCGAAGGGCCGCCCGGCGAGGTGCAGCACGACCCGGTGGTCATTCGCGCCTA
>CAYGZV010000193.1:0-4665 GCA_964354425.1 uncultured Rhodoplanes sp.
CTCCCCCGATCCGGCGTGCGCCGGCGAACAGGCCATATTCGTTGAGCTTCCACCCGCGCTCATTGGCAAGATTGCGGAGCGCGATATTGTGAGCTTTCGAGCCGGTGAAATAGAGAAGCGCCGCACCGTAGCTTTCTTGCGGCACGACGCGCAGATCGACCTGAATTCCTGAACGCAGGACGACGGTGGTGCGCGTCGAGCCATGCGCCAGCACTTCGGCCACGTTCTCATAGGAAACAAGTTTCCGCCCGATCGCCTCCCCGTCCTTTCCCGTGACCAGCAGGTCGAGGTCCCCGACCGTCTCGCGGCGGCGGCGATAGCTCCCGGCCACGACTGCGTGCCCGCCGTCTCGAAGCCGGGCGACGAGCGCCTCGGCCTCGGCTTCAGCGACGGGTAGCTTGAAGCGCTTCTCGCGGTGAGGTTGCTTCAGCGCATCTGCGAGTTTCTGTTCTATCGTTGCCCCAAATCCACGAACCTCCCGCAGGCGGCCGGTCTCGACGGCGCGCTTGAGATCAGCGAGCGTGCGGACTTTCAGCTTGTCGTACAGCAGCTTGACCCGCTTGGGGCCGAGGCCCGGCAGGGCGGCGATCTCGCCGAGCTCGCCCGGCAGCCGGCGCTTCAACGTGTCGAGGAGCCTGAAACGGCCCGTCTTGACGATATCGGCGATCTTGCCGGCGAGGTCCTTACCGATCCCGGGAAGCTCGGACAGGTCGCGTCCCGCTTCGAGCAAGCTCGTGATGTTCTGCGGCAGCGCCTCGATCACCCGCGCCGCTTTACGGTAGGCGCGGACGCGGAATTGATTCTCTCCTTCGATTTCGAGGAGGTCCGCGGTTTGATCGAACATTGCGGCGACTTCGGCATTGTGCACCGGCATCGCGCTGCTCCCCGATCAGGCCGTACTTAGGATCGCGACCCGCGCGATGGTTTATCGCATGCCGCAATCGTGATTTCTTGATGCAGATCACGGAGAGCAGAAGCCAGCTGACGGACCATTGCGGCGTTTGCTGGCGACTGCTGAGAAAGGGTGGATCGCCAGGCGACATCTGCCGCGCGCGCGAGGCGCCAAAGGGGCAAGCCGATGCCCTATCGCACCAACGACGATCTTCCGCCTTCAATTACTCGGAGCCTGCCGCCGCATGCGCAGGATATCTAGCGAAGCGTTCAACCACGCCTTCGCGGCGCATGTCGGCGATCCCCGGCAGGAGGAAGCCGCCCATCGGATCGCCTGGGCGGCGGTGAAGCGGTCCTATGTCAAGGTCGGAGACCGGTGGGTCGAACGCGTGCGCGGCGCAGCGATGCCGTTAAGGGGATGCTTCAATCGTGAGCGCCAAGTCTGATCGCGCGAACGCGACGCCTAACGGGCCTATCCGATTGTTTCTGTGCGGCGATGTGATGACCGGCCGCGGCGTCGATCAGATTCTGCCCGACCCTTGCGATCCTCGCCTCCATGAATGCCATGTGCAGTCGGCCATTGACTACCTCGAATTAGCGGAGCAATCAGCCGGTCCGATTCCGCGCGCGGTCGACTTCTCCTATGTCTGGGGCGCAGCTTTGGAAGAGTTGAGCCACGCGCGTCCCGATGCGCGCATCATCAATCTCGAAACGAGCGTGACTCACAGCGACGCTTGGCTCGACAAGGGCATCAACTACCGGATGAGCCCGGAGAACGCCGCCTGCCTGCGCGCGGCCGGCGTGGATTGCTGCGTGCTCGCCAACAATCACGTGCTCGATTGGGGTCGGGCCGGACTCGTCGACACCCTGAACACGCTCGAAGCGCTGGGGATCAAGACCGCGGGAGCAGGCCGTGACCGAACTGAGGCCAGCAAGCCGGCGGTTCTGGACATCACAGGCAAGGGCCGGGTGATCATACAGGCCTTCGGGCTGCCGACGAGCGGCATTCCGCGCGGCTGGGCCGCGAAGGAAGGCGCGCCGGGGGTCAATGTTCTGTCCGACCTGTCCGCGGAGAGCGTCGTGCTCGTTCGCCGCCAATTGGAGGGCATCCGGCGATTGGGCGATGTCGTCGTCGTGTCGTTCCATTGGGGACCGAACTGGGGATACGCTATCCCGGAATCGCAAAGGCGCTTCGCGCACGATCTCATTGACGCAGCGGACGTCTCGATCGTCCATGGTCATTCCTCGCACCATGCCAAAGCGATCGAGGTTTACAAAGATCGGCTGATCCTCTACGGCTGCGGCGACTTCCTGAACGATTACGAAGGCATTGAGGGCCGCGAGGAATTCCGCGGCGACCTTGGTGTGATGTATTTCGCCAGCGTCGATTCCGAGACCGGCGACCTCGTCGAATTGCATTTGACGCCGCTGCAGATTCGACGATTCCAGCCCGTCCGCGCGATGCCCGAGGACGTCGCCTGGCTCCAACAGACCCTGGCGCGCGAAAGTCGCGATTTCGGGGTCGATGTCGAGCCTACAGCGGAGGGACGGCTCGTCGTATCTTGGCGACAAACCGGCGCCAACTCGACCAGCGCCACCGGCGGAGAACCGGGCCATGAAGCAGGCGCCAGGCGCAGATCGTCGATTTCGGCAAGATCGGCGGGCGCGATGATGCAGGATTGGAACGTCGTCGTCACCGTGTTTCAGGGGGGATTCAAGCGCGCCGTCCGCGCCTTGCACGAGCTTGGTCGGGTCGAGCGGAGCGCTTATCACAATGTTCTCGTGATGGCGGTCGAGAACCCTTTGGAGCTGCTTGATGCGATCGAGCGACGGAGCACCGACGATCCGGCGCTGTATGACGCGATTTCGCGTGTCGCGCCGGCCTCGCGCTGTTTCGATTTTGAGACGGCGTCTGAATTCTGCGAACGGGCGAAGGCGATAGCACTCGAATGGCTGCCGCGTCTCGCCAATCGGACCTTTCACGTGCGCGTGCACGGTCGCGGATTGGGACGCTATCTGCATACGCAGGACGCCGAACGGATAATTGATGATGCGCTCCTCGGCGCGCTCGAAACGTTGGGTGCGCGTGGGGTGTTATCGTTCTCCGATCCGGACGCCATCATTGTGGTCGACAGCGTCGACGACCGCGCTGGACTGGCCTTGTGGACCCGGGACGATCTGAAGCGCCATCCGCTGCTTCGACCCGATTGATTGCGATCGGGCCGATAGGTCATCACAGTTTCCGCCTTCGATGAGCGCTGCGCTGCTTCCGCTAGCTTTCGTGCCGCACGGCATGACGCATGACGAGATAGCGTTCGAACCAGCGCGCGGCGTACTCGATGACCGCCTCCAGGGCGCCCGGTTCTGGGAAGAGATGGCTCGCGCCCGAAACGATCTCCATTGCCTTCGGTCCCTGCAGCATCATGAACGCTTGTTCGTTCAGTTCGATCACGCCGAAATCGACGCCGCCGACGATCAACAGGGTCGGCGTGCGTACGTGTTCCAACACCTGGCCGGCAAGATCGGGCCGCCCGCCGCGCGACACGATCGCCCCGATGCGGTCGCCGAGCCGGGCGGCTGCGACCAGCGCGGCCGCCGCGCCGGTGCTGGCGCCAAACAACCCGAGCCTAAGGCCTGACGCCGCCGGTTCATGTTCGAGGAACCTGACGGCATCGACCAGCCGCTTCGCCAGCAACTCGATATTAAACACATTCGCGCGATCGGCTTCTTCTCTCGCCGTCAACAAATCGAACAGAAGCGTCCCGATACGCCGTTTGTTCAGCGCGTCGGCGACGGCTCGGTTGCGCGAACTGAAGCGGCTCGATCCGCTCCCGTGCGCGAACACGACGAGCGCGCCCGCTTCGCTCGGCACATGCAGTGTTCCCGACAATCCGACCGGCGGAATCTTCACCTCACGGACCAGTGGCGACCCACCCGTTTCATCTGATCGGGAATGACGCTGAGATATGGCGTTCACGGCGCTGCGCCTTTCTCAAACGAACTCATCGATCCATCGCGCATGGCTGAGGCGATCGGAGCCATGCGCCGCACACGCAACAGCAAGTGCGGTCTCTCGCGGCGCCGTTGACATGCACGTCTTGCCGGCGACGCGATCTCTTATCCGGCCGCTCAACCGGGTCCGGACAGACTTCGGACCAGCTCCTTGAAGCGGTCCCATTCCGTCGCGGTCCAGATTTCTGTCTGGGCGTGACCGAAGGTCCGGATGAGAGTTGAAACTCGGGCCGCCGTCTCGATATCCGGAGCGCGGAAAATATCGAGATAGTCGCATGGCCCGAGGATTGCGTAGCTGCCGATCCAATCAACCCCGGGGCACTGCTGGCGGACCCGATCCATGGCCTGGCGTTCGAGCTGTTCGAGCGCAGCGGGAGAGCGGACCGCCTCCGGACTGAGACGTGTCAACATGACGAAAGTAGGCATGGGCGCCTCGCGGAGATTACCCGACAAGACTAATGCCGCGACCGCGCCGGCGTTTGATCTCAATCAAGAACCGAGCCAGGCCCGCCGTTACGGATAGGTAGGAGTAGAATTTCGGCGGCCCATGCATCGCGTTCGGTGATCTGCCGAAGAATCTCGCATGGGCGATGTCCCGCCGCCTCGGGCAAAGGAGGCCGCGATGCGACTGAATTCCAGCGCTTTTCCTGATGGTGGCGTCATCCCACGACGATTCACCTGCGACGGCGAAGACATATCGCCGCCGTTCGCCTGGAGCGATGTGCCGCCGGGCGCGCGCAGCTTTGCGCTGCTCTGCGATGA
>CAYGZV010000194.1:0-2493 GCA_964354425.1 uncultured Rhodoplanes sp.
CTCGATCTGCGAGTAATCGGCGGAGGCGAGCTTCATGCCGGCGCCGGCGATGAAGGCGCGGCGGATTTTCCGCCCCTCCTCGGTGCGGATCGGGATGTTCTGCAGGTTCGGTTCGGCCGATGACAGCCGCCCGGTCGTGGTGGCGGCGAGCGCGTAGGACGTGTGCACCCGGCCCGTGTCGGGATTGACATAGGCGGGCAGCTGGTCGGTGTAGGTCGATTTCAGCTTGGTGAGCTGCCGCCATTCGAGGAGTTTCACCGGCAGCGCATGGCCTTCTTCGGCGAGGTCGTCGAGCACGGAGGCCGATGTCGACCACGCCCCCGTCTTGGTCTTCCTGCCGCCGGGCAGCTTGAACTTGCCGAACAGGATGTCGCCGAGCTGCTTCGGGCTGCCGAGATTGAACGGCTCGCCGGCGAGCGCCTGGGCCTCGTGCTCGAGCGCCGCCGCCTTCTGGGCGAACTCGCCGGAGAGGCGCGACAGCACCTCGCGATCGATCGAAATGCCGCGCCGCTCCATGCGCGCGAGCACCGGCACGAGCGCGCGTTCGAGCGTCTCGTAGACCGTGCTGACGCGCTCGGCGACGAGCCGCGCCTTGAACAGCCGCCACAGGCGGAGCGCAAGGTCCGCCTGCTCGGCGCAATAGGGGCAGGCGCGGGTGATTTCGATGTGCTCGAAGGGAACGAGCGTGCGGCCCTTGCCGACGATGTCGGCGAGCGCGAGCGACGAATGCTGGAGGTGGCGCGACGCAAGCTCGGTCAGCGAATGCCCGCCGAGCCCCGCATCGAGCACATAGGACATGAGCTGCACATCGTCGAACGCGCCGAGCGCGATGCCGTGCCCCGCGAGCGCATGCATGTCTGCCTTCAGATCGTAGCCGATCTTGAGCACGCCTTTGCTCTCGAACAGCGGCTTGAGCTGCGCGAGCGCGTCGTGGATCGGGACCTGGCCGGGCACGAGACCGCCGCCGGCGAGCAGGTCGTTCGCGGCGCGGTGGCTGAGCGGAATGTAGCAGGCCTTGTCGGGGCCGAGCGCGAGCGAAACGCCGATGATCTCCGCGATCATCGGATCGGGCGAGCTGGTGACCAGATCGATCGCGACAAAGCCCTGTTCGCTCGCCGCCGCGATCCAGCGCGCGAGCATGTCGCGATCGAGCATGGTTTCATAGCGCGTGCGGTCGATCCTCGTGCGCGCGGCTTCCGCAAGCCGCGCGGCGGCAAGGTCCTGCGGCGAAAAGGGGCCGGTCTGCGGGCTCGACTTGCCGCCCATTCTCCCTCCCCCGCTTGCGGCGGAGGGTTGGGGAGGGGGCCCGGGACGGGCGAAGGGGAATTCGCCTTGGCGAAGCGCATGCGACCCCTCACCCGGTTCCTCGCTTCGCTCGGAACCACCCTCTCCCGCAAGGGGAGAGGGTGACGACGGCTCCGGCTGCGTTTCAAATCTTCCCTCGCCCTCGCCGCCCGGGCGCAGCCTTGGATCGGCCTCGACCTCGTTGGGGTCGATCCCGGTCGCCTCGGCGACGCGCCGCGTCAGCGTGTTGAACTCCATCGCCTTGAGAAAGGCGACGAGCCTGTTCGGCTCGACCCCGTCGAGGCGGCATTGGTCCAGCGGGCAGGCAAGCTCGACCTGGTCGTCCAGCAGCACGAGCTGTTTCGACATCCGCGCCTGCTCGGCGAACTCGATCAGCGATTGCCGCCGCTTCTCCTGCTTGATTTCGGGAGCGCGCGCGAGCAGCGTTTCGAGGTCGCCATATTCGCCGATCAGCTGCGCCGCCGTCTTGACGCCGATGCCGGGCACGCCCGGCACATTGTCGGTCGCATCCCCGATCAGCGCCTGCACCTCGGTGACCTTTTCCGGCGGCACGCCGAAGCGCTCGATCACCTCGGCGCGGCCGATGCGCCGCTCGTTTCCGGGCATCGGGTCGTACATCATGACGCCGTCGCGCACGAGCTGCATCAGGTCCTTGTCGCCGGCGATGATGGTAACGTCGGCGCCGGTCGCGCGCGCGACGCGCGCATAGGTCGCGATCAGGTCGTCGGCCTCGTATCCCTCCTGCTCGATGGGAACCAGGCCGAAGGCGCGCACCGCGTCGCGCATCAGCGGGAATTGCGGGATCAGTTCGTCCGGCGGCTCCGGGCGGTGGCCTTTGTATTCGGTGTAGATCTCGTTGCGGAAGCTCTTGCCGGAATAGTCGAACACGACCGCGAGATGGGTGGGCTTCACCTCGTTCAGCCCCTCGCGGAGAATCTTCCAGAGCATGTTGCAGAAGGTGAGCACGCCGCCGATCGGCAGCCCGTCCGAGCGCGTGAACGAGCGGCCACGGCTCTGCGCCGCCTTGAACATGGCGAAATAGGCGCGGAACACGAAGGACGACCCGTCGATGAGGAAGACGTGGTCGCCTTTTTTCGGAGCGCCGGGATTGGGTGCGGTCATGGACGGCTCTGAACAGCGTTGTTAAGCCGAATGTGGAACCAGGACCGCCCGTTGGCAACCTGAGCG
>CAYGZV010000194.1:2593-4603 GCA_964354425.1 uncultured Rhodoplanes sp.
AATTTGCCGACCCGCTGCCGATCGACGATGTGCTGCCGGACCTCACGGCGGCGCTTGCGACGCACGACTCGGCCGTGCTGGTTGCGCCGCCCGGCGCGGGCAAGACGACGCGCGTGCCGCTCGTGCTCGCCGGCGAGCCCTGGGCGGCGGGAAAGAAGCTTCTCGTGCTCGAGCCGCGCCGGCTCGCCGCGCGCGCCGCGGCCGCGCGCATGGCGGCGACGCTTCGCGAAAGCGTCGGCGAAACGGTCGGCTATCGCGTCCGCTTCGGCTCGAAGGTGTCGGGCAAGACCCGCATCGAGGTCGTCACCGAGGGCGTGTTCACGCGCATGGCGCTCGACGATCCCGCCCTCGAAGAGGTCGCGGCGGTGCTGTTCGACGAGTTCCACGAGCGCTCGCTCGACGCCGATCTCGGCTTGGCGCTCGCCCGCGACGTCCAGCAGGGCCTGCGCGACGACCTCAAGCTGCTCGTCATGTCGGCGACGATCGATGGCGCGCGCATCGGCGCGCATCTGGGCGACGCGCCGGTGATCGCAAGCGAAGGCCGCGCTTTCCCGGTCGAGACCCGCCATCTCGGCCGTGACGCCGCCCGGCCGATCGCGCCGCAGGTCGCCGACGCCGTCCTGCGGGCGCTGCGCGCCGAGCCGGGCTCCTTGCTCGTGTTCCTGCCGGGCGCAGCCGACATCCGCCGCCTCGAGCGGCTGCTGGAGGACAGCCTGCGCGATCCGGCCATCGACGTCGTTGCGCTGTACGGCGCGCTCGACGCCGAGGCGCAGGACCGCGCGATCGCGCCCGCTCCCGCGGGTCGGCGCAAAGTGGTGCTTGCGACCTCCATCGCCGAGACGTCGCTCACCATCGAAGGCGTGCGCGTCGTGGTCGACTCGGGGCTTGCGCGCGTTCCGCGCTATGAGCCCGATCTCGGGCTGACGCGCCTCGAAACCGTGCGCGTCTCGCGCGCGGCCGCCGATCAGCGGCGTGGGCGGGCCGGCCGCACCGAGCCGGGCGTCTGCTACCGGCTGTGGGACGAGCGGGAGACGATGTCGCTCGCGCCCTATGCGGCGCCGGAAATCCTTGCCGCCGATCTGTCCGGCTTCGTGCTCGACCTCGCCCATTGGGGCGTGACCGATCCGCGCCGGCTCGTCTTTCTCGATTCCCCGCCCGAACCGGCGCTCGCCGAGGCGAAGGCCTTGCTGCGCGAGCTCGGCGCGATCGATCCCGACGGACGGATCACCGAGATCGGGCAAAGGCTACGCGCGCTGCCGTTGCCGCCCAGGCTCGCGCGCATGGCGCTCGACGGCGCCCGGCTCGGCGCTGCCTCGCTTGCCGCCGAGATCGCGCTCGTGCTGACCGAACGCGGCCTCGGCGGCGACGATATCGACCTGCGCGCCAGGGTCGCGGAGCTTCGCCGCGATCGCTCGCGCCGGGCCGAGGATGCGCGCGCGATGGCGAAGCGCTGGGCGGAGACCGCGCGCGCCAGCGCCGCGGCGCTCGCGCGGAACATGGGCGCGCTGCTGCAACTATCCGCGCGCAATCGGCCCCCTCGCGCCGCGCGAGGCGCGACTCCCTCCCCCGCAAGCGGGGGAGGCTCGGGGAGGGGGCTTGATTGGAACGAGCGTCGAGGTCCGGCGGAAGCGTCCGAAGGCTCACTTCTCGCGCTCGCCTTTCCCGATCGCCTTGCGAAAAACCGGGGAGGGGAGGGCGGCGCGTTCCTGCTCGCGAGCGGGCGCGGGGCCAATATCGACAAAGCTGCGCCGCTTGCGCGCGAGCCGTTTATCGCCGTTGCCGAGCTTGCCGGCAGCGCCGCGCAAACCCGGGTTCTGCTGGCTGCTCCGATCACGCTGGCGGAGATCGAGGCGCTGTTCGGCGACCGCATCAGCGAGGGCGAGGAGGTGAGTTTCGACCCCGCCTCCGCCAGCCTGCGGGGGCGATGGACCCGCCGTCTCGGCGCGCTTGCGCTGGCCGAGCGGCCGACCAAGATCGCGGCGAGCGAGGAAACGGCGCGGCTGCTCGCCC
>CAYGZV010000195.1:0-2153 GCA_964354425.1 uncultured Rhodoplanes sp.
CCGCGCGAGGTGACGACGACCCACCGGCCGTCCTGCTTGCGGATCGTCTCCACCCGGCCGAGCCCCGGCAGCATGTCGCCGGGCTCCACCTCGATGAGGCCGTCGCGCCCCTCGATCAGCGCCGTTCCGTTGCGCACCTGGTAGAGCGCCCAGCCGTTGACGATCGCCGCCTTCTTGAGATCGGCGGCCGCGGTGCGCGGCTCGCCGATCGCGCCGGTGACGTCCGGCGCGGTTGCCGCACCGGCCTGCGCCACTAGCGCCCCGCGGCGTTCCAATCGCTCGAGCGATTCGGTGATCTTGGCGAGCTTCTGCGCTGGCTCGGCCTGCGCGCGCTCGTTGCGGTCGAGACGGTCGGCGATGCGTGTCGTCCGCGTGTGCATGTCGTGCGCCGACGTCTCCACGCTCGAACGCAGCGCGTTGAGTTCCTGCTCCATGCGTCCGAGCGCGCTCTTGAGCGTCGCCTCGGCGGCGCTCTGGCGCTCCGCGCTCGCACCCAATCCGCCGGTCGCGAGCGAGCCCCCGAGCGCGCCGAGCGCGGCGGCGAACGCGACCGTCGCCGCCAGCGCCAGAAGCCGCTTGAAGCGAAAGGCCCGCATCGCTATCGGGGCGGCGGCGGGCATCCCCGAGCCCTGCCACAGGCCGTCAGCGGCAAACGCGGGAAGCCGCATGATCGGGCCGCCTTCGGCGTCGTCGCCGTCGTCGCTCGCCTCGTCCCGTCCCGTCCCGGATACGCCGCTCGCCTGGATTCGCGCGACGCTTGCGCCGGACCGCGCGTCGCCGGGCGCACCGAGCGTCCCGTTCTGGTCGTTCGACGGCTGCAGATCGAGCTCGTCCTGACGCTCGTCGGCGTCGGCGCTCGGATTGCTCTTGCGCTTGCCCATGGCTCGCTCCGATCAGGGCATGTCCCGGCGGGGAATGCGGTCGACGGAGCGGCGGGCGACATGCCCCCGCGTCCGTTCACTAATCGGTAACCAGGATTGCTTACGAATTCGTTACTTCCGCCCGGCGGGGACCTTCTCAGGGCGGACCTGCCTGTCAGTCCAACAGCCCGTTGTCCCGCGCGACCTCCTTGAGCGAGGTCTCCGGCCGCGCCCCCAGATGCTGGATCACCTCCGCCGCGGCGAGCGCGCCGAGCCGCGCCGCATCCTCGGTCGCAAGCTCGCGGGCGAGGCCGAACAGGAAGCCGGCCGCGAACAGGTCGCCCGCCCCCGTCGTGTCGACCACCCGCTCGACCGGCATGGCGTGCACCACCCGGGTTTCCTCGCGCGTGACGACGATGCACCCCTTCGCGCTGCGCGTGACCACCGCGAGACGCGCATCCGCGCGCAGCGCGGCGACCGCCGTGTCGAAATCGGCGGTCTGATACAGGCTGTGCAGCTCCGCCTCATTGGCGAAGAGAAGATCGATCGTGCCCGTGCGGATGAGGGCGAGGAACTCGTCGCGCCAGCGATCGACGCAAAACGAATCCGACAGCGTGAGCGCGACCAGCCGCTGCGCATCATGGGCGATCTTCGCCGCCTTGACGAAGGCGTCCTTGGCGTTTTTCGGGTCCCACAGATAGCCTTCGAGATAGGTGATCGCGGACGCCGCGACGGCCTCCGGATCGATATCGTTCGGGTGCAGGTCCTGCGCCGCGCCGAGATAGGTGTTGAGCGTGCGCTCGCCGTCCGGCGTGACGAGCACATAGCAGCGGCCGGTCGAGGCGCCGTCCGCCGCCGCCGGCGTGTCGAAGGCGACGCCCGCGGCGCGGATATCGTGGCTGAAGATATGCCCGAGCGAATCCTTCTTGACCTTGCCGACGAAGGCCGTGCGCGCGCCGAAACTCGAGGCGCCGACGATGGTGTTCGCGGCCGAGCCGCCGGACACCTCGACCGACGGCCCCATCGCTTCATACAGCGCCTCGGCCTGCGCCTCGTCGATCAGCGCCATGGCGCCCTTGCGCATCGCATGACCGGCGAGGAAGTCGTCGTCGGCGCGGGCGATGACGTCGACAATGGCGTTGCCGATGCCGAGCACGTCGAAGCGGAGAGCGGCCATGGCGGAGCTTTTTGCGAGTTGAGAGGAACGCCGGACGGCGATTGCGGCGCACTATAGCGGCGCGGCGCGCGCTTTCAACGCCCTTGCGCGCCGCCCGCCGGCCATGGCATGCACGC
>CAYGZV010000195.1:2253-4574 GCA_964354425.1 uncultured Rhodoplanes sp.
AGGAGCGGCGCAATGACGTTCAAGGAACGTGTTTTTTCCGGGGTCCAGCCGACCGGCAATCTGCACCTCGGCAATTATCTCGGGGCCATTGCGCGATTCGTCGCCCTGCAGGACGATTACGACTGCATCTACTGCGTCGTCGACCTGCACGCCATCACCGTCTGGCAGGACCCGGCCGAACTGCCGCGCGCGACCCGCGAAGTGGCCGCGGCGTTCCTCGCCTGCGGGATCGATCCGAAAACGCACATCGTGTTCAACCAGAGCCAGGTCGCCGAGCACGCCGAGCTCGCCTGGGTGTTCAACTGCACGGCCCGCATGGGCTGGCTCAACCGCATGACCCAGTTCAAGGAGAAGGCGGGCAAGGACCGCGAGAACGCATCCGTCGGCCTGTTCGCCTATCCGACGCTGATGGCGGCCGACATTCTCGTCTATCGCGCGACCCATGTTCCGGTCGGCGAGGACCAGAAGCAGCATCTCGAACTCTCGCGCGACATCGCGCAGAAATTCAACAATGACTACGCCGCCTCGATCAAGGCGCACGGCTTCGGCGAGGCGTTCTTTCCGCTGCCCGAGCCGCTGATCACCGGACCCGCGACGCGCGTGATGAGCCTGCGCGACGGGTCGAAGAAAATGTCGAAATCCGAGCCGTCCGACTATTCGCGCATCAATCTCACCGACGACGCCGACGCGATCGCGCAGAAGATCCGCAAGGCGAAGACCGATCCCGAACCACTGCCGAGCGAGGAAAAGGGGCTCGACCCGCGCCCGGAGGCCGACAATCTCGTGGGGATCTACGCCGCGCTCGCCGGAGTGCCGAAGGCGCGCGTGCTCGGCGAATTCGGCGGCGCGCAGTTCTCCACCTTCAAGTCGGCGCTGGTCGATCTCGCGGTCGAAAAACTCGGCCCGCTCGGAGCGGAAATGAAACGGCTGGTGCAGGATCCCGTCTATATCGATTCCGTGCTCGCCGACGGCGGCGCGCGCGCGCAAGCTCTCGCCGCCGAGACCATGAAGGCGGTCAAGGATATCGTCGGATTCGTGCGGCGCTGAGCGCGGCGGCGCGGGGCATGCGGTCGATGCGTTGCGAGCGGCCCATCTTGTGCGCGGCGGGCGGGCCGTGGCAGCATGAGCGCCGGACGGCGGCCGCACCGGAAACCGCCGACAGGCAGCCATGAGCCGCAAGCGCCGCAGTTACGAGGCCGGGCACAAGCCGAAATTCCTCGTGATCATCGACGACACGCCCGAATGCGACCGCGCGGTCTATTACGCGAGCCGGCGGGCCGCGCGCACGAGCGGCGGCGTCATCATGCTGCGCTTGATCGAGACGCAGGACAGCGCCCAGCAGTGGCTGGGGGTCGCCGACATCATGAAGGCCGAGGCGCACGAAGCGGCGGACGCGGTGCTGACGCGTTTCGCCGAACGTGTCGCGGGCATCACCGGCGTGGTCGCGGAACGCGCCATACGCGAAGGCGTGCCCGCGGAGGAAATCGTCAGACTGATCGAGGAGGACGAGGACATCGTGGTCCTCATTCTGGCCGCCGGGGTCGACTTGGAGGGCCCCGGCCCGCTGGTGACGAGCCTGACCAAGACAGTCGGTTCTTTTCCCGTTCCGATCGGGATCGTGCCAGGACATTTGAGCGACGAGGAGCTCGATGCGCTGAGCTGATCGAGGGCCGGAAAGCGGTTGACGCTTGCGCCTTGAAGGCACATGTCTGGGTCATCCCATCCCGCCGCGGCCTTGAACCGCGGCTTAGGAGATCGCCATGTTCATCCAAACCGAGGCCACCCCAAACCCGGCCACGCTCAAGTTCCTGCCCGGCCGCCCCGTCCTGCCGCACGGCACGCTCGACATGCGCGACAAGGAGGCGGCGGCGCCGTCGCCTTTGGCCGCGCGCCTGTTCGACATCCCCGGCGTCGGCGGCGTGTTTTTCGGCTCGGACTTCATCACCGTGACCCGCACCGGCGGCGACTGGCAACAGCTCAAGCCGGCCATCCTCGGCGCGATCATGGCGCATTTCATGTCCGGCGCGCCGCTCCTTGCCGACGAGGCGTCGGTCAAGGCCGGCGACGACGACGAGTTCTTCGAAGAGAAGGACGCCGAGACGGTCGAGATCATCAAGGACATCATCGAGAACCGGGTGCGCCCGGCGGTCGCCAATGACGGCGGCGACATCACCTTCCGCGGCTTCAAGGAGGGCGTCGTCTATCTCAACATGAAGGGCTCCTGCTCCGGCTGCCCCTCGTCCACGGCGACGCTCAAGCACGGTATCCAGAACCTGCTGCGGCACTACGTGCCGGAGGTGGTCGAGGTGCGGCCGGTTTGA
>CAYGZV010000196.1:0-4561 GCA_964354425.1 uncultured Rhodoplanes sp.
TTGTTCCTCTGTTCGGCCCTCTCGGAGCCCGTTCCTCCGCCCCGGCCCGCGCGTTCCGGGTTTCCTTCACAGCGTGTTTGTGTCCGATGTCAAAAGCTTTGTTCACAATTCCGTGGTTGCTGTGCAGCTTACGCGCTACTCTTAGTATGTCGGGTTAAAGGCGGTCCGTGTCAATCGCCGGCCGTGCGCTCGATCTTGGGCGGCAGCGGAAACAGGGTGACGAACTTGTCGGCGAGGGCGCGGTCGCCCTCCAGGGACAAAGCGCCTTCGTCCGCCAGGACGCTGAGGGGCTTGCCGCCGTAAACGGCCGCGGCAACCGCGGATGCCGATCCAGTGAAGATCAGGTCAGCCGATTCCAAACCGCGTCGCGCCACATTGATGCGCCGTTTTTTCAGTCGCACGAGGTAGGTCTCCGTCCCGAACCGAAACCCGATGCGCGCATCGATGCCGCGGGCGCGCGCGCGGTCGAGCATCGTACGGAAGGAAAGCATCAAGGAGACGGCGCTGAGCGGCAGGCGCGGGTCGTGCGCCGGAGACCGCGTCGCCCATCGCCCCAGCGCCTGCAGGATCGGCTCGCTCTCATACCCCCAGGGGGTCAGCGCGTAGACCTGCGCCGACGCGGGCGGCGGCAGCTTGCGCCGGGTGAGCACGCCGGCCGCCTCCAACTGTTCGAGCCGCTGGGTCAGGATGTTGGCGCTGATTCCCGGAAGGTCGGCGCGCAGGTCGCTGAACCGCTTGGGGCCAAGCAGGAGCTCACGAACGACGAGCAGCGCCCAGCGCTCGCCGATGATTTCGAGCGCATGGGCCGCCCCGCATGCGTCGTCATAGCGGCGGCGGGTGGGCGCCGGCGCCTCGTTGGTTAGTTTTTTTAACTTCATTGTTGCAAACAATAACAAGTGCGGTTATCAAGGTCAAAACACATCACTGAGAGGAGACGCCCTATGTACGGCCGAAGCTGCGAGGATCCGAACGGCCATATCTGGGAGCTGATGTAAATGGACGCGGCGGCCGCGACCGCGGCCGGCAATGCGAGCGAGGCCTGCGATGCGGCCGCGCCGCTTGAAGCGATCGTCGGACAGCCAAGGAAACATGTCATGACTTACATCGACGGATTCGTCATTCCGGTGCCCGCGCAAAAGAAGGAGGCCTATCTTGAAATGGCCAGCCGCGCGGCGCCCATCTTCAAGGAATTTGGCGCACTGCGCATCGTCGAGTGTTGGGGCGACGACGTGCCCGACGGCAAGGTCACCGATTTCAAGGGCGCGGTAAAGGCCGAGGGGGGCGAGAACATCGTGTTTTCCTGGATCGTCTGGCCGTCGAAAGCCGTGCGCGACGAGGCGAACAAGAAGATCATGTCCGATCCGCGGCTCGCTCACGGGCAAGAGATGCCGTTCGACGGCAGACGCCTCATTTATGGCGGCTTCGAACTCATGTTCGATTCCGGGGAGTAGGCCTTATGTCCCGGATCACGCCTTGCCTTTGGTTCGATGGAAAAGCGGAGGAAGCGGCGCGATTCTACGTGTCGCTGCTGCCCGAGTCGCGCATCGACTTCATCCTGCCCTACAGCATGGACATGCCGGGAGGCTCGCCGGGCGACGTGATGCTGGTCGAGTTCACGCTCGCGGGACAGAGCTACCTGGCGCTGAACGGAGGCTCCCGCTTCCAGTTCACGCCGGCCGTGTCCTTCAGCATCCGCTGCGCCGATCAGGCCGAAGTCGACCGGTTGTGGGACGCGTTGTGCGAGGGGGGATCGCCCGGACAGTGCGGCTGGCTGACGGATCGCTACGGCGTGTCGTGGCAGATCGTCCCGGCGGCGCTCGTCGACATGATGAAGGACAAGGACGCGACGAAAGTCCGCCGGGTCACCGAGGCGATGCTGCCGATGACCAAGCCCGACATCGGCGCATTGTGCAAAGCCTATGCCGGCGCCACCTGACCGAATGCCGAGCGAAATCGCCAAACAAAGGAGCGTGACGATGCCCACCTCTCCGAACGCGTTCGTCTGGTACGAGCTGATGACCACCGACGTCGACGCCGCGAAGGCGTTCTACGGCAACGTCGTCGGCTGGGATGCGCAGGAATGGGCCGGTCAGCGCGATATGCGCTACATCATCATGAGCGCCGGCGAGAAGATGGTCGCCGGCCTGATGCCGCTGCCCGCCGAGGTGAGCGCGGCGGGCGGGCGGCCCGGCTGGCTCGGCTATATCGGCGCCGACGATGTCGACGCCGCGACGCAGCGGGTGAGCCAGGCTGGCGGCGCGGTCTACCGCCCACCCGACGATATCCCGGATGTGGGCCGTTTCTCCGTCGTCGCCGATCCGCAGGGCGCCGTCTTCATGCTGTTCACGCCCTTGGGCGCCGACGATTCCCCTGCGCCCGCCGGAACGCCGGGTCATGTCGGCTGGCGCGAGCTCTACGCGTCCGACTGGCCGCGTGCATTCGACTTCTACGCCGTCCAGTTCGGCTGGACCAAGGCGGACGCCGTCGACATGGGCCCGATGGGCGTCTACCAGCTGTTCGCGGCCGGCGGCGAACCGATCGGCGGCATGATGAACAAGCCGGACGGAATTCCTTCGCCGGTCTGGCTCTTCTATTTCAATGTCCCCGAGGCGGACGCCGCTGTGGCGCGCGTCAAGGACAATGGCGGCGGAGTCCTCACCGGCCCGGTTCAGGTGCCAGGCGGCAGCTGGATCGTGCAGTGCACCGATCCGCAAGGCGCAGTGTTCGCGCTCGTCGCGAACAGCCGCTGACGGCAGGAGGCCTCGATGACGGAGACGACGCGGATCGAAGCGCCCCGCATCTACCCGACGCTGCGCTGCAAAGACGCCGAGGCGATGATCCGCTGGCTCAAGGACGTTCTCGGTTTCGCCGAGCACGTGGTTTATCGCCGCGACGGCGCGGTGGAACATGCGCAACTCGCCTTTGGATCGTCGATCCTGATGCTCGGCCAAAACCGCGACGACGCCTATGGCGGATTGGTCGGTGACCCCGCGGGCCGCCGCACGGATGCGCTCTATGTCGCCGTCGACAATCCGGATGCGCTCCACGATCGGGTCAAGGCGGCAGGCGCAAAGATCGAGATGGCGTTGCACGACACCGACTACGGCAGCCGCGACTTCGCCTGCCGTGACCCGGAGGGCAATCTCTGGAGCTTCGGCACCTACTGGCCGAAGGCGAACGAGAAACCGCTTGAATAGGCTTGACGACGACGTGACGCTCGATCCGGGCGCAGGCGCGGTCTCCGCCCAGGGATCATCGCATGGCGGCGATCGTGATCAGTCCCGCCGCGATCAATGCGGCGGCAATCATCTTGTGCAGCGAAGGCTTCTCGCCGTGCACGGCGATGCCGATCAGCGTGGCGAACAGCACGCTGCTCTCGCGCAAGGCTGACACGGGCCCGACGGGACTGCGGCTCAGCGCCCAAAGGAACACGGAGAAGGACACCACGCCGAGCAGGCCGGCGACCACCATCTTGGCGCGGAAGCGCCAAAGGTCGCGCCACAGCTCCGGGCCGCGCATCGCGTAGCTCAGCAGCGAGAAGGTGATGGTGTCGGCGACGATCAGCCAGGCGGTGAAGCCGGCCCAGTCGCCGTCGAGCCGCGTGCCATAGGCGTCCGCAACCGAGTAGCCCGCGACCGTCGCGCCCGCGACAAGCGCGGCCAGGAACAAGCGACGATCGACGCCGCCGCGGATCGAATGGGCCGAAAGCCAGATCAGCCCCAGGGAGACGAGGACGATCCCGAATATTTGACCCGCGGCCGGCGACTGACCGAGCAAGCCAAACGCGATGATGGTAGAAAACAAGGGGACGAAGCCGCGCGCGAGCGGGTAGGCTTGTCCGAGATCGCCCAGACCGTAGGAGCGGGCGAGGGCGAGCTTGTAGCCCACATGCAGGACTACCGAGCCGACGATCACGGTCCAGGCGGCCGCCGATGGAAACGGAAGGAACGGCAGCGCGCACGCGGCGACCATCGCGGCGACGAGTCCCATTCCGGTGAGGACGAGGACCTGGTCCGAACCATACTTGACCAATGAATGCCATGATGCATGAAGCAGGCCGGCAAGCAGCATCAGGACGATCGTCGGGAGATCGAGCACGCTCCCGGCGCCCGCTCAGGCCGGACAATCGCGGCGTCGGCCGCGTGCAAGGGCCGGGCACAGCATGAGCATTTCCTTTCGCCGGTCGATTTCACCAATGATGGGACGAAGCACATGACCGAAAGCGCCCAGCCGGACAGCGCCGTGCGTCTTGTCGATGCCGCAGAGCTGCGCCTGCTGACCGAGCAAGCCGCCAACGCGCCGCGCCGCCGCTCACATCTTCTGCTGCATGAGGGGCCGGACGATCAAGTTCAACGCTTGCTGATCGCGGCGCAGCCCGGCACCTATGTTCGCCCGCATCGCCATTCGCGCCAGTGGGAACTGCTCATCGTGCAGAGCGGCGCCGCCGACATTGTGATCCTCGGCCAGGCGGGCGAGGTCTTGAGCCGCAACCGCCTCGATCGCACAGCGCCGATGGTTCAGATTCCGGTGTCGGCGTGGCACACCTGCGTGGTGCATGAGC
>CAYGZV010000197.1:0-4555 GCA_964354425.1 uncultured Rhodoplanes sp.
TCCAGCACCCTTCGGGCGATACTTGCGATGTGGCGGGCCCATCCGGACGAGGACTTCCATGCCGATCGTGAATCGCATCGCCGACCTGCATGCCGAGATCACCGCCTGGCGGCGCGACCTGCACGCGCATCCGGAGCTGCGCTACGACGTCCACCGAACCGCCGGGCTCGTCGCCGAGCGGCTCAAGGCGTTCGGTTGCGACGAGGTGGCGACGGGCATCGGCAAGACCGGCGTGGTCGGGGTGATCCGCGGGCAGAAAGGCGGCGGCAAGGGCATCGGCCTGCGCGCCGACATGGACGCGCTGCCGATCCAGGAGTCGAACGATCTGGCCTATAAATCCACCGTGCCCGGACACATGCATGCCTGCGGACATGACGGGCATACGGCGATGCTGCTCGGCGCGGCGCAATACCTCGCGGAAACGCGCAACTTCGCCGGCACGGCGATCGTCATCTTTCAGCCGGCGGAGGAGGGCGGCGCCGGGGCGCGCGCGATGATCCGCGACGGCCTGATGGATCGCTTCGCGATCGACGAAGTGTACGGGATGCACAATTTTCCCGGCCTCGCGCGCGGGCGGTTCGGCCTTCGCCCCGGCCCGATCATGGCCTCCGCCGACACGCTCGAAATCGCCATCGAAGGGGTGGGCGGCCATGCCGCGCGCCCGCATCTTACCGTCGACCCGGTTCTGGTCGGCGCGCAGATCGTGAACGCGCTGCAGTCGATCGTGTCGCGCAATGTCGATCCGCTGGACGCCGCGGTGGTGTCGATCTGCATGTTCCAGGCCGGCAATACCGACAATGTCATCCCGCAGACCGCGCTGCTGCGCGGCACCGCGCGCAGCCTCACGCCCGCGGTGCGCGACCTGTTGGAAGCGCGCCTGCGCCGCCTGGTCGAGGGAACCGCCGAAATCTACGGCGCGAGGGCGACGCTCGGCTACCGCCGCGGCTATCCGGTGGTCGTCAATCACGCGCGTGAGGCGGAGTTCGCCGCCGCCGTCGCGGCGAATGTGGTCGGCGGCGACAAGGTCGATGAGGACATGCCGCCGGTGATGGGCGCGGAGGACTTCGCCTATATGCTGCAAGCGCGGCCGGGCGCCTTCGTGTTCATCGGCAACGGCGACAGCGCCGGCCTGCACCATCCGGCCTACGACTTTGACGACGAGATCATCCCGATCGGCGCGTCTTATTGGGTGCGCCTGGTGGAGACCGCGCTCGCGGCGTGAGCGCTACGAGCGCGCCGGGTCGAGCCCGCTATTGGGCTTCGACCCGCTTGTCGGCGGCGACCGGCTGGTCGACATCCATCCTGACCTCGGCCAAGGCGGGATGGCGTTGCGCCACGTCGGCCGGCTGCAACAGCTCCCCGGTTCGGCTCTGCACGACGCGCCAGAAGGCGAAATCGTTCACCCGCGAGCGCTCGATCAAAGCAAGCGCGACGGCGGCCAGGAACGGCAGGCTCTGCACGATCAGCACGACGCCGAACAGGTTGATCTCACGCACCTGCTGCTCGTAATTGCTCCAGAACACGATGCCGGCGCCGAGCAGCAGCAGGCCGCCCATGATCGCCTCGTCGAATGCGGGGAAGGATACCCGTTTGCGCGCGAAGCCGCCTTTGGCCGTACGCACGAAGGGGAGGTGATCCTTGATCACGCCGAACGCCACCGCCCGCGCCACCGTCCATTGCATCGACATGGCCGTGAACATCGCGCCGGTCGCCTGGGCCGAGCTGATCCGCACCCGCCGGCGATACAACGCGACGAAGTGGAGGATCGACAGGGCGGACGCGGCGAGGATCGGGATGGTCAGCACCATGTCGGGAATGGCGATGCCGACGAACGCCACCACCGGAACCCACACGAGGTTCAGCAATGCGAGCACGACGCCGACGCTTTCCGCGCCGAGCCAGTTGAGCCATCCGAAGGTGAATTGCCGCTTCTGTTCGGGCGACAGGCGGGTCACGCCCGGCAGGAAACGGCGCCAATGCTTCCGGACGATCTGGAAACCGCCATAGGCCCACCGGTGCCGCTGCTTCTTGAACGCCTCGAAGCTGTCGGGCAGCAGCCCGTGGCCATAGCGGTGGTTGGTGTAGTGCGTGAGCCAGCCCTGTTCGAGGATCGAGAGGCCGAGATCGGTGTCCTCGCAGATCGTGTCGCTCGACCAGCCGCCCGCGCTCTCGATCGCCGCGCGCCGGATCAGGCACATCGTGCCGTGCGCGATGATGGCGTTTGCCTCGTTGCGCTGGACCATTCCGATGTCGAAAAATCCCGCATACTCGCCGTTCATGGCGGCATGCATCGCGGTCTTGTCGCCGTCGCGATGATCCTGCGGGGCCTGCACCAGGCCGACCCGCGGGTCTGCGAATGCAGGAACGAGGTCGCGCAGCCAGTCCGGCGACACGGTATAGTCGGCGTCGATCACGCCGATGATCTCGGCGTCGGGCGCGGTATGCGTCAGCGCAAGCCGGAGCGCGCCGGCCTTGAAGCCCTCGATCTTTTCGGCATTGATGAACTTGAAGCGCGCGCCGAGCTCACGGCACCGCTCTTCGACCGGACGCCAGAAGGCCGGGTCCGGCGTGTTGTTGATCACGACCACGCATTCGAAATTCGGATAGTCGAGCCGGGCGACCGCGTTGAGCGTCGCCGTCAGCATGTCCGGCGGCTCCATGTAAGCGGGGATATGGATCGACACCTTCGGCGCATAGTCCGATCCGACGTCCTCCCGGCCGAGCAGGCGCGTCGGGCGACGCCCGAACAGCACATTGGCGATCTCGTCGACACGCCACATGGCGATCATGACCAGCGGAATGAGGAGGAGAAGGCCGATGCCGAGCGCGACGGCGGCGCCGATGACGAAATAGTGGCCGTTCCAATAGTTGAACACCACCGCCGCCCACGCGCCGATCACATGCGCGAATGCGGTCAGCGTCAGCGTCTGCATCACCGTCGCCCCGGCGATCGCCAGGATCGGCAGCGACGCCAACACGCCAACGGCGACGGCGATCGCGCCGATCTTGTCGTGATTGCGATCGTCGATCACGCCGGTCCAGGAGAATTTCGGCTCGCGCGCGGCGTTGAAGATGCCCCAATAGGCGCCCACGCTGCCTTCGAAGCTCTTCCACGGCTGGTCGAATGCTTCGATGATGTTGTAGTCCATGCCGAGCGCTTCCGCGCGCGCGACGAAACGGCGCAGCACGGCCGCCTGCTCAAGCTGGCCCGGCTCCGCGGCTTTGCGATTGTAGCCTGCGCTCGGCCAGCCGAATTCGGCGATCACGATCCGCTTGCCGGGAAAGGCTTCACGCAGCTTGTTGTAGATGATCACCGCCTGGTCGACGGCCTGCTTCTCCGAGAAGCCCTCCCAGTAGGGGAGGATATGCGCGGCGATGAAATCGACCGCCGAGGCCAGCTCGGGATGCTCGATCCAGACATGCCAGATTTCGCCGGTGGTGACCGGCGTGGCGCCGCCCACTTCGCGTTTGGCCCGGTGGATGAGCTCGATCAGTTCGTCCACGCTCTTCTCGCCGCGGAAGATCGTCTCGTTGCCGACGACGAGGGCGTTCACATTGCGGTTCTTGCGGACAAGGTCGACGGCCGCGCGCAGCTCGCGCTCGTTGCGCTTCTCGTCCTTGTCGACCCAAGCGCCGACCGCGACCTTGAGGCCGAACTCGGCGGCGATCGGCGTGACGAGCTCGACCCCGCCGGTCGACGAGTAGGTGCGCAGAGACCGGGCGTAAGGAGACAGAACGCGAAGGTCGGATTTGATCTTGTCGATGCTTACCTGATTGCTGGCATCGTCGGGATGGGCCGAGCCTTCGAAAGGCGAATAGGAGATGCTCGCCAGTGGACCGGAAACGTTAGGAGCCGAACTCTGGCTTTCCCAGATGGCCCACGCGGCGGCGTGCAGGCACGCGACGAGCGCGACCACGGCGGCGACGGAGCGCATAGATTTACCATTCGGGGCGGGGGATGGCGATCTCGAACCTGTCCCCTAGATTCGGTCGCAAAGCTTGCGCCGCCGCAGCTATAGCCGCGGCCGGCAGCATCCTCAAGTACAGGGCGCACATGGCAGTTTGAAGGCGATCCGATTTGCGTGCGGCAATCAAGGCAGCAACGCAAAAACAACCGCGTCAGCGGGAATTCGTTCCGGGCGCGGTCTGGGCGGTCGGTGCCGCAGCGGGCGCCGGCGGCGGGGCCGCGGCGGCGAGCTCGGGGTCGAGCCAGCAGGAATGCACCCGGGAATTGAGCGTCTCGGTCGCCTTCGGATCGATGTTCCCTTGCCGCACCACGCAGCGGAAGGTGGTCTGGACGTGCCCGCCGGGACAGCCGAAGCGGTCGTAAAGCTCGAGATGGCGGAACGCCGTATCCAGGTCGTCGCGCCAGAGCAGGCCCACCACGCGCTCGCCAAGCCAAACGCATTCGGGGTTTGCCGCCGGACCCTTCAGGGCCTGACCGGCTTCTGTCGCCCGGTCGGCGCGCGCCTTCTTTTCCTGTCTGGCGGCGTCCGCCTGGCTGGGCGCCGATTTGGACGGGTCGGCCGCCTGGTCGCCGCTCTGCCCCGGCGCC
>CAYGZV010000198.1:0-4536 GCA_964354425.1 uncultured Rhodoplanes sp.
GTGATGTGCCGGTAGATCGCCGGCAGCGCCGTCGGGAGCCGTGCGACGCTTGGAAAGATCGCGTAGGCGCCGCGCCCGAAGATGTAAGGGAAATAATCGCGGGCGTGCTCGTCCACCGTTACGCCGAACACGCGGACACCCGCCTCGCGCGCCGCGCGAATGGCCATCCGGGTATCCTCGATCCCATAGCGGCCTTCGTAATGATCGATGTCGTTCGGCTTCCCGTCGGTGAGGATCAGCATCAGCCGGTGGCGATGCGGCCGCTCCGACAGCCGGGAGAGGACGTGCCGGACCGCGGCGCCGATCCGCGTGTACTGGCCCGGCTTCAGCGCCTGCACCCGCCTGATCACTTGGCCGTCGAGGTCCTCGTCGAAGTCCTTGACGGTCGACACGTTCACCCAGGTGCGCCGGCGGGACGTGAAGGTAAAGATGGCGTGCTCGTCGCCACAGGCGGTCAGGCCGTGGGTGAGCGCGAGAAGCGCGCTCTTCTCGACATCGAGGACCCGCCGGTCTTGCAGCCAGGCGTCGGTCGAGAGCGAAACATCCATGAGCACGGCGACGGAGAGGTCGCGGGCGACGGTGCGTGAACTCACGAAGACCCGCTCCGTCCCCGGGCCGCCGGCGCGCCGGTCGGCGACGTCCCGGACCAGCGCCGAGAGATCGAGATCGTGGCCGTCCGGTTCGCCCGGGATGATCTGGCGTTTCGGACGCAGCGCCTCGAATTGCCGGCGGACCTGTCGGATGCGCCGCTGCATGTCCGCGTCGGGGGCCCAGTCTTCGCCTTTTTCCGGAGCCGGACCGGCGACCACCCGGCAGTAGTTCGGACGATAGCACTGCCGCTTGTAGTCCCATTCGGGGTAGGAAATCTCGGCCGTCACCGGCGCCGCCTCGGCTTCGGCCGGCGCGAGTTCGAGATCGAGCTTCAGAAGGGTAGACGCGCGCTTTTGGTGCGAGCCGATGGTCAGTTCGGGCAGATCGTCCGCCGCCTGCCGGGCTCCCGCCTCATCGTCATCCTCGACGCTGCGATTGACGTTGACCATTTCGGCAAGGCTGAAGATCGTCTCGAAACGATGCAGCACGAGCGGGTCGCCGCGCTGGCTCTGATCGTTCGGCCGCCGTGCGGCGCGCCGGCGGAGCTGGTCCACCTGGATGGAGTCGCCGCCTTCCTCGTCCGTGTCGTCGATGCGCGCGCCGCCCGCCCCGATCAGGATGTCGCCCCAGATAGGAACAGGCAAGAAGGTCGCATAGTCTTTCGGGGCGATGAACTCGGCGACGTCCTGACGTTTCCCCCGGATTGCATCCAGGATGCGACGATCGGGCGGGCGCGCAGGCCCACCGCCCAGGAGCGATTCGATCGCCTCCTCCACGGCCGCCTCCCAGCGCGGGAGCCGGCGCTTCGGCCGCGCCTCGAGAGACGCCCTGCACAAACGAGAATAGAGCGGCTTCAGGCCGGGCCAGCGCTGCAAGGCGGCGCGCGTCGTTCTGTCCGCGATCCGCAGGCGCACGAGGTCGCCCTGCAGCGGATCGCTGGGTTCGCCGCCGGGCGGCGCGGCATGCGCGAACCATGCCGCCAGCCACTCATAGAGCGCCGCGTTGTCCCCCCGCAGCGGGAACAAGTCGATGACCGCGGGAAGCTTCAACGTGCTTTCGTCCATGACGGCACGATCGAGTGTTTCCCGGCCGAGCCCCATCCGCTGTTTCAAGTTGAGGCGGTGTCCCGATTCGATCGGAGCCCCCGACACGATCCGGATGGCGCCGCTCCCCCCGAGAGCGCGAAACAGCACGCCGATGCGCCGCAGCAGCGGGGCGAGCGGCACGGCCGCTTCCGGATGGCGGCGATAAGTGCTGGCGGTTCCGATCAGCCGGTGCCAGTACTTGCCGACTGTCTCTTCCGGCTCGAACAGGGCCATAATGATTACCCGAGCGCGATCTCGGCGACGCGAACAAGGCCGTGCTTGACGTCCGGATCGTCCGTAAGCGGCTCGAGGAGGGCGACAAGGATGGCTGTTTCCGGCTTCACACCCGCCCTTATCAGGGTCGCGCAGTAGACCACCAGGCGTGTCGAGGCCCCCTCTTCGAGGTCCTGTCCCTTGAGATCGCGCAACGCATTCGCGACACGGACCAGCGGAACGCAGCGATCCTTTGCGAGACCGCTCTCGCGCGAGACGATTTCAGCCTCGGCGTCCGGAGCGGGAAACCCGAATTCCATCGCCACGAAACGCTGGCGGGTCGACGGCTTCAGGGTCTTGAGGACACTCTGGTAGCCGGGATTGTAGGAGACGACGAGCATGAACTCGGGAGGCGCTTCCACGCGTTCGCCCGTCCGCTCCAGCGGGAGCATCCGCCGGTCGTCGGTCACCGGGTGCAGAACCACGGTGACGTCCTTGCGAGCCTCCACGATCTCGTCGAGATAGCAGATCGCGCCTTCGCGGACCGCGCGGGTGAGCGGGCCATCCACCCACACCGTGTCCCCGCCCTTGAGCAGGTAGCGTCCGGTGAGGTCGGCGGCGGTCAGGTCATCGTGGCACGAAACAGTGTAGAGAGGACGCCCGAGCCGCGCGGCCATATGGGCGACGAACCGCGTCTTGCCGCACCCCGTCGGCCCCTTCAGGAGCAGCGGAAGCTGGTTCCGATAGGCGTGCTCGAACAGTTCCCGTTCCGAGCCTGTCGGCCGGTAGAACGGCAGCTCATCCGCGCCGGACGCGGGTGCGACGGAGTGCATTCGGTTTGCGCCTCTCTCCCAAGGCGGGTCTGCCCCCTACCCCGTCGGTTTCCACGGTTCACTCGGCGGGAAGCGGTGTCGACGGGGTCGGCGCGATCAACCGAGCCGCCCTTTCCTCCCGCGCCGGGCCGAAGATCGAATAGACGAACAGGAGCGCCGACAGGACGACGAACAGTCCCGATCCGAGCCGCATCCAGTAGAACAGGGCGATCTGATCCTGGACCTCCATATAGGTCATGCCCATGACCCGCTGCAGATGAACCTGCACGACGCCCGCGAATGTCAGCGTGAAGGTCATGAAGGCCATCGCCGACGTCATGATCCAGAAGCTCCACATGTTGAGCACCTGGTTGTACGGCTGCCGATTGCGCAGATATGGCATGGCGTAAGTGATCATCGCGAGGTTCAGCATCACATAGGCGCCGAAGAAGGCGAGATGGCCGTGCGCCGCCGTGATCTGCGTGCCGTGGCTGTAGTAGTTCACGAAGGACAGCGTGTGCATGAAACCCCAGATGCCGGCGCCGAAGAACGCCCCGACGGTGCAGCCCAGCGCCCACAGCATGGCCGCCTGGTTGGGGTGGTCGCGCCGCCCCTTCCAGACCATGGTGAAGGCGAAGATCACCATCGCGAAGAAGGGAGCGATCTCGAAGGTGGAGAAGATGCTGCCGACCCACTGCCAATAGCCCGGCGCCCCGATCCAGTAATAATGGTGGCCGGTTCCGAGCAGGCCGGAGAAAAGGGCGAGCCCGGCGATCGCGTAGAGCCACTTCTCGATCACCTCGCGGTCGACGCCGGTCATCTTGATCATGAGAAAGGCGAGGATGGACGCCATCACCAACTCCCACACGCCCTCGACCCAGATGTGGACGATGTACCACCAGTACAGCTTGTCGAGGGCGAGGTTGGCGGGATTGTAGAAAGCGAAGAGCCAGAAAAGGGCGATGCCCCACAGGCCGAGCAACAGCACATTCGCAATGGCTGTCTTGCGCCCCCGCATCACCGTCAAGGAGATGTTGTACAGGAAGATCAGCGCCACGACGACGATGGCGATCTTGATCCAGAGCGGCTGCTCGAGGAACTCGCGGCCTTCATGAATGCCGAACACGTAGCCGATCACGGCCGCGAGCGCGCCGAACATGAGAAGGCCGAGCTGGATGTAGGCGAGCAGCGGGCTCTCGATCTCGCGCTCCGCCTCTTCGGGAATGAGATAATAGGCGGCGCCGAAGAACGCCATCAGGCTCCACACGATCAATGCGTTCGTGTGGATCATCCGCAGAATGCTGAACGGCAGCGTCTCGGCGAGGAAATTGGGCAGGACATACACGGTCCCGGCCAGCGCGCCGACGGCGACCTGGACGATGAAGAGAATCATCGCCCCCGCGAAATAGTAGTAGGCGATCTTTTGCGATGAATATTTCATGATTGTCGCCCCTTCAGCCGGCCTTGTTCGGCGGCCAGCCTTGCAGCTTGGTCCGGCTTGCCCATGCCAGGAAATCAATCAGATCGTTGAGATCCTGATCGTTCAGATTGAATTGGGGCATCTGCCGCCGCCCCGGAACTCCGCTCGGCTGCGACTGCATCCAGGCGATCAGAGCGGCGCGGGCTCCGTCCTTATCCTCGTCGCCGCCGTAACGTATCCAGACGTTTCCGAGTTCGGGCGCGAAGTAAGCCCCCTCGCCATAGATCGTGTGGCAGTTGATGCAGGAATTCTTCTCCCAGACATGCTTGCCGCGCGCGACGTTCTCGGTGAGGCCCGCAACGTCGGTGCTGGTGTTCCGGATGTAGAAATGGCTGTGGGCGGTCAGCGCGACGAA
>CAYGZV010000199.1:0-1101 GCA_964354425.1 uncultured Rhodoplanes sp.
AGGGCATTATCGCAGCGCCCGCACAGCGGCGCAGCCGCTGTCGCGAGCGCGATTCCGCCTTGTTCCTGCCCTATCTTCTTCCCACATGGCCGGCAAGATCGGGCGCAAGTTTCGGAGGGGATGGCTACTTGCAAAAAAAGTATCTGATCGTCCTGGCGCTCGGGCTTGCTGGATTTGCGGCTGAGGCGTCAGCGCAGTATTATCCGCCGCCCGGCCCCTATTCCGCGCCCGGCCCGTATCGCGGCGCGCCGCCCGACGATGACGACGACGACCTCGGGCCGCCCGAAATCGTCGTGCCGCCGCCAGGCGCTTCCCCGCGCCCGCTCGGCGCCGCGCCCTATGAGGTGCAGCCGCTGCCGCCGCCGGGGACCTATACGCAGCCCGCGGCTCCCCCCGCGCCGCCGCGCGATTCATATGCGTATCCGCCGGCCGAGCGCGGCCCGGCCGGTCAACGCCCTTACGCCACCGGCTCTAATCCCGGTTGGGAACAGCCGGTCCGGCCGCCCGGCGACATCTCCGGCCCAGGGGCGAATCCCCCCTATGCTCCGCCCGGGGCGGCCGGCCGCACTTCGCCTCCGGACGGACCGACGGGCGTGACCGGCGCGCGCCGCGCGGCGCCAGGCGGCAACGCCTACGCGTCCTTGCCGCCGGATTACCGTCCGGAAGAAGGCAAGCCGAAGGACCTGTCGCCCCATCTGCAGCGGCAGGTCGTCACCTATCCGACGCCCGAGCCGGCCGGAACCATCATCGTCGATACGCCCAACACCTTCCTTTATCTCGTCCTCGGCGAGGGCAAGGCGATGCGCTACGGCATCGGCGTCGGACGCGAGGGCTTCACCTGGTCCGGGGTCGAACGCATCAGCAAAATGGCGGAATGGCCGGACTGGCATCCGCCCAAGGAAATGATCGATCGCCAGCCCTATCTGCCGCGCTTCATGGCGGGCGGGGAGAGCAATCCGCTCGGCGCGCGTGCGCTCTATCTCGGCAAGTCGGTCTATCGCGTCCACGGCACCAACCAGCCCTCGACGATCGGGACCTTCGTCTCGTCGGGCTGCATCCGTCTGACCAATGGCGACATCGAGGATCTCTTTCGCCGGGTGA
>CAYGZV010000199.1:1201-3191 GCA_964354425.1 uncultured Rhodoplanes sp.
GTGAACATCGAACAAACGTTGACGCAAATCAAAGCAGGGCGTGAAACGCCCTCTACGCTTTTCGTTGGCGATTTTGAGCCAACAGTCTGCGCGACGGCATTGGGGTGGGAGCCTGTACGGCATGAACATTCACGAGCGGGTCGAGGACGCCGCCATAATGACCGCGCCGGCTCTGACCATATCCCCGGAAAAGGTCTGCTACGTCATCCTCAAGGCGCGTGAGTTCGACGTGCAGGACAACGCGCCGGGCGACGATGCGGAGACCGACGACGAATCCTGGTCCGCGCTGGCCGCTCACCATGACGATCCGACCTATCGCGAGCTGAAGGCCTTCATCGGCTCGCTCAATCAGGACGAACAGGTCGAGCTCGTCGCGCTGACCTGGCTCGGCCGCGGCGACGCGACCATCGAGGAATGGGACGATCTGCGCGCGGAGGCCGCCCGCGCCCACAACAAGCGCACCGCCTCCTACCTGCTCTCCAAGCCGATGCTGCCCGACCATCTGGAAGATGCGCTCGACCAGTTCGGCCTGTCGTGCGAAGATTACGATCTCGGTCATTTCTGAGGGCGCATGCATCGCCCCGCGGTGTCACGTTGGGAGCGATGGCGCAGACGGATCCGGCAACCCCGCTGAGGCGCACGCCGTTGCACGCGTTGCATGTGCGGCTGGGCGCGCGCATGGCGCCGTTTGCCGGCTACGACATGCCGGTGCAATACCCGACCGGCATCATCAAGGAGCATGAGCATACCCGCGCCGCGGCCGGCCTGTTCGACGTCTCGCATATGGGGCAGATCGCGTTGCGCCCGCGCTCGGGACGGATCGAAGACGCCGCGGCCGCGCTCGAGACGCTCGTGCCGGCGGACATCCTTGGACTGCCGCAAGGACGGCAGCGCTATGCGCTGTTCACCAATGCGGGCGGCGGCGTTCTCGATGACCTGATGGTCTCAAACCAAGGCGACCACCTCTTTCTTGTCGTCAACGCCTCCCGCAAGGAGGCCGATGAAGAGCATCTGCGTACGCATCTTGAGGCAAGCTGCGAGGTCGAGCCGCTGCGCGAGCGAGCGCTCCTCGCGCTCCAGGGTCCGCAGGCGGTGGACGTGCTCGCGTCCTTTGCGCCCGAGCTGCGCGCGATGCGGTTCATGGATGCGCGACCGCTCACGCTGATGGGCGAGCGCTACCTCGTCTCGCGCTCCGGCTATACCGGCGAAGACGGGTTCGAGATCAGCCTTCCCGCCGAGAGAGCCGAAGCGTTCTGCGGAGTTCTTCTGCAGAACTCGACGGTCAAGCCGATCGGCCTCGGCGCACGCGACAGCTTGCGGCTCGAGGCCGGCCTGTGCCTCTACGGCGCCGACCTCGACGTCATCACGACGCCGGTCGAAGCCGCGCTCGTATGGAGCATTGGCGGGGTGCGCCGCGCGGGCGGCGCGCGCGCCGGCGGCTTTCCCGGCAGCGAGACCATCCTGAAGCAATTGGCCGAAGGCGCGCGGCGGCGCCGGGTCGGGCTGAAACCGGACGGCCGCGCGCCGGTGCGCGGCGGGGCCATACTGTACCGCGCCGAGGATGGGGGCGAGCCGATCGGAACCGTCACATCGGGCGGCTTCGGCGTGAGCGTCGGCGCGCCGGTGGCGATGGGCTATGTCGAGCCGGCGCTGGCGCAGCCCGGAACGACGCTGTTCGCCGATGTGCGCGGGAAACGCCTGCCGGTGCGCGTCGTGGCGCTGCCTTTCGTGCCCGCGCAGTTCAAGCGGTAGAGGACTGAAGGAGCTGGGCGATGTTGAAATACACCAAAGACCACGAATGGTTGCGGCTCGAGGGCGATCTCGCGACCATCGGGATCACGCTCTATGCCCAGGACAAGCTCGGCGATCTCGTCTTCGTCGAGCTGCCGAGCGTCGGCGCGACGTTTCAGCAGGGCGCGCCAGCCGCGGTCGTCGAATCGGTGAAGGCGGCGTCCGACGTCTATGCGCCGGTGACGGGCGAGGTGGTCGC